>DBYQ01000056.1:0-18013 GCA_002310015.1 Bacteroidales bacterium UBA1182 | reverse complement strand
ACAGGGAAACGATCCTTTTGTGCTATCTTCGCGCTGTTATGAGAAGAATCGCATTTGTTTTGTTGCTGGCTACCAGTATGGTTTGCCATGCCGAGAGTACGGTAATAAAAGTGTCTAAGGACAACGCCATTCAAACCAATGGCGGATATTGGGAAGGATGGGGTACCAGTCTGTGCTGGTGGGCTAACCGCATCGGGTATAACGAAACTCTTACAGCCAAGAGTGCAGCGCTGTTCTTTGATGTCAAGCAGGGTCTTGGCCTGAACATTATGCGCTACAACGTGGGGGGAGGTGATGACCCTACGCATCATCATATTACCCGCACCGACAGCGATGTACCCGGTTGGATGTATATAGATGAAAACGGTGAACGCAAATATGACTATACTGCCGATGCCCGCCAGCTGAATGTGGTTAAAGCCGCAATGAAAGCAGCTGGACAGGATGCCTATCTGGAGATATTCAGCAACTCACCGCCATACTTCATGACCAACAGCGGCTGCTCCACAGGTAACTTCAAGGCTGAGGAGAACAACATAAAGGACGATGAATACGATGACTTTGCCGAGTACATGGCTCACGTGGCTAACTATATGACCCGTGAGATGAAACTCAATGTAAAGAGCGTATCACCTATGAATGAGCCCAATACCAACTACTGGCCCGCCATGAACTACAAGCAGGAGGGCTGTCACATTGATGCCGGTGAGGCCCAGTCCAAACTGCTGGTACTGACTCGTGAGGCACTGAACCGTTATGGCCTTAAGGATATCATCCTCACCACCAGTGATGAGACCAACCCCGGCAAGCAGATAGAGGAGATCCAAACCCTAACCCCTGATGCCCGTGCCGCCATAAACCGCATCAGCGTGCACACCTACGGCACCAACAGCATCCGTGAGATGGGTCAGCTGGCCAAGGATGAGAAGATAAACCTCTGGATGAGTGAGGTAGATGGAAACGGAACCGCCGGACAGAACGCAGGTGAGATGGCTGCCGGCCTGTGGCTTGCAGAAAAGATAATAACTGATATCCAGGCCCTTGAGCCATCGGCCTGGGTACTCTGGCAGGTGATAGACACCCATATAAGCAAGGATGGTTACATGGGTCGTCGTGATGGAGGCCCCTTGCGCACTCAGGGAGGCTATTGGGGAACCGCCTGCGCCAACCACGACACCGGTGAGATTCTGCTAACCCAGAAATACTACGCATTCGGCCAGTTCAGCCGTTACATCCGTCCCGGCTCCACCCTGATTCTCTGTCCCACAGACCGCCGCTCGGGAGTCAAAGCCCTGGCTGCCATAAACAAAAAGCAGCTCACCATAGTCTGCACCAACACCACCGCTCAGGATAAGGAACTGACTATAGACCTGAGCGCATTCAAGCCTAAAGGAAATGTAAAGCAAATCAGAACCAGCGGTCAGTTTGCCGACGGTGAACATTGGGCCGAATCCGACCTGAGAAAGATCAAAGAAAAAAAGCTGGAAACCACACTGGCTCCCAACTCCGTCACAACCTTCTTGATCCGCACAAAGTGAGCATTTACTCAATTGTCTGCAGATGTCTCTTCTAAAATCCAGAATTATATTTTGAATTTTAGAAATATTGTTGTATATTTGCATCATCTTTAATTACGAACACATAAAACCATATCATGAAATGAGAATCATTGCTAAGAAAACGCTTGTACTCTTTTATCAGTCAAACAAAGATGCCGAAACGGCATTGGAAGAGTGGTATGAAAAGACAGAAAAAGCTGAATGGGATAATTTTGCCCAAATAAAAAAGACATTCAATTCTGCTGATTTTGTTGGTAACAACAGGGTTGTTTTTAATATAAAAGGAAACAATTACAGACTGATAGCACTAGTGTTGTTCAAGGTGAAGATGGTATATATAAGATTCATTGGAACTCATGATGAATATGATAAATTGGACGATATAAAGAATATTTGATATGACAGCAATTGAAAATGAAATACAGTACAACTGTGCAATGGAGCGCATTGAAGAATTGCTTAAGGTCGTTGACAATGATACTCCTACTAATGATAAGAATAGCATAGAACTTGTCCTGCTCTCAAATCTTGTAGCAGATTATGAGGATATTCACTATCCTGTTGGAAAGCCCACATTGGTGGAGATTCTTAAACTGCGTATGTTTGAGATGGGTATTACCCAGACCAAGCTTGCATCTATTCTAGGTATGAACCCCTCAAAAGTCAGTGAAATACTCTCCGGCAAAACAGAGCCTACCCTAAAACAGGCTCGTAAAATGTCAAAGGAGCTCAATATAAGTCCCAGCGTAGTACTAGGACTATAAGTGCTTGTCTGTCAAAGATCAATAATCTCATCAGGACAGAGAGTAATCTTTTCCAGTTTATCTGAATTTACGATCCAGGAGTTCTCAGTACCTACGGGGCCGATGCCGGGGAGAACTATCTTGGGTTCAAGGGCAAACACCATTCCGCATTCAAGGCGTGTCTTGGAGCGCGGAGCAAACACCGGTTGCTCGTTGAGTTCAAGGCCGATGCCATGACCGATGAATCCTGCCTTCTGTACGGTTCCCATAAAGTAATCCGCAAAACCAGCCTTGGTAACAATCTCCAGAGCCATCTGGTAGAGGTCCTGGGCAATGACGCCCGGTCGGGCATTCTCCTCAAAAGCCTTCTGCACAGCAAGGCAGGCCTCATGAGCAGCATAAGCCTCGTCCGGCAGTCTGCCTACTGAGTAGGTGCGGCTCATGTCACTAAGGTAGCCGTTGAGGTTACCGCCTATGTCAACCATCAGGCTGTGACCCTCCAGAAGCGGGGTGCCGTTGGCGCCAACGGGGAGTGAGGCATCGGTCCCGGCACCACCCAGAGCAAAGTCATAGGGTGATGGGGCTGCCGCGTTATCACCGGCCAAAAGACTGCCCATAAAGAGCTCCATGGACTGCCCGAATATACGTATCTGTCCAAGCATACCCTCCTGGCGCATGGCGTGCTCAATCTCAATGGAGAGCTCCACATCGGTCATGCCGGGGCGGAACAGGGAGGGGATGCGGTTGTAGGCCTTGGTGTGGGCCAGACCCGTGCGGCGGAATATGTCAAGCTCCAGTGCACTCTTGATGGTGCGTGCGCGGTGGATGATCTGTGTGGCTGCAGGGAGAATCTTGCTGTTGGGAAAACAGGCGGCAAGGCGGGTGTATTCACTGTAGGTGAGTTCATCGGCCTCAAGAGCCAGCGTGGCAGGGGCGGGGATGCCGGCCTGGGTAAGAATCTCCTGTATCTGTTCAGGTTTACGTATGCTGTATATGCCGTCACCTTTAAGGTTGTTGGGGCGCTTTACAAACATCATGTCTGCGTCACGGCTCAGGTAGATGTAACCGCTGATGATGCGTCCGCTCACGTAGAGCAGACTCATGTTGCAGGCTAAAAGGATGGCGTCAACGCCGTATTCGTCAAAAAGATTCCGGATGTTGGATTTCCTATTCTTAAGTTCTTGGTTCATAAGGTTTTCTTGGCTTCATTCCAGAGAGCATCCATCTCCTGGAGTGTCATGTCTTTCAGTTGGCGACCCTGGCTGAGAGCCTTTTCTTCAACATAATTGAAACGTGAAATGAATTTCTTATTGGTGCGCTCCAAAGCATCATCGGGATGAATTTTATATAAGCGGGCCACGTTTATGATGGCGAACAACAGATCACCCAGCTCCTGCTCGGCTTTTTGCTTATCGCCGGCTTCAATCTCATGGGCAAGTTCTCCGTATTCCTCACGAACTTTCTCAAAGGCTTCTTGTGGGGTGTCCCAGTCAAAACCAACGTGGGCTGCTTTTTCCTGAATGCGGAAAGCCTTGATGATTGAGGGCAGGGCATCGGGGACACCGGCCAGCACACGCTTGTTACCACCCTTCTCTTTGAGCTTGAGCTGTTCCCAGTTCTGCAGCACCTGCTCTGCACCGTTTACATTGGTAGTGCCGTAGATATGCGGATGGCGGTAGATGAGCTTGTCGCAAAGTTTGTCACAAACGTCCTTGATATCGTAATCGCCGGTCTCGCTGCCAATCTTTGCATAGAAAACCACGTGCAGCAGGACATCGCCCAGCTCCTTGCAGATATCGGCCTTGTTGTCTTTCATTATGGCATCGCAAAGCTCAAAGACCTCCTCAATGGTGTTCTGACGCAGTGAATCATTGGTTTGGACACTATCCCAAGGGCACTTCTCCCTGAGCTCATCCATTATGTCAAGCAAGCGCCCAAAAGCCTGTATCTTCTCTTCTCTAGTGTGCATATTATTATATTTTAGCGCAAAATTACACTAAAAATCCGTACCTTTAAGTGTTAATTGAAGATAAGCTGCACTCGGTAATTAACAAACTAGTTTGTTATTACTCTTGTTTGCATTATCTTTGCAGGCAATTTTAGATACAGGTATTATTCTATGGAATTAGCAAGCAAATACAACCCTGCCGATGTGGAGGGAAAATGGTACAAGTATTGGGAGGATGGCAAGTTTTTCCACTCAGAGCCGGACGGCCGTGAGCCATATACAATCGTCATTCCGCCACCAAACGTGACAGGTGTGCTGCATATGGGACATATGCTCAACAACACCATCCAGGATATCCTGGTGCGCCGTGCCCGCATGATGGGCAAGAACGCTCTCTGGGTACCCGGTACAGACCACGCATCAATAGCTACTGAGGCTAAGGTTGTAGGCAAGCTTGCAGCCCAGGGAATAAAGAAGACAGACCTTACCCGTGAGGAGTTCCTTAAGCACGCATGGGAGTGGAAAGAGGAGCACGGAGGCATTATCCTCAAGCAGTTGCGCCGTCTGGGTTGCAGCTGTGACTGGGATCGTACCGCTTTTACCATGGATGACCTGCGTTCAGAGAGCGTAATCAAGGTGTTTGTTGATCTGTACAACAAGGGTCTGATATATCGCGGCGTACGTATGGTAAACTGGGACCCCAAGGCTCAGACCGCTCTGAGTGATGAGGAGGTAGTTTACAAGGAGGAACACAGCAAGCTGTACTATCTCAAGTACTATGTTGCCGATGCAGCCGAGAATCCTGTAAAGACCACCGGTGCAGAGGGTGAGATTGTACACAAGGATGCCAAGGGCTACTACGCAGTGGTTGCCACCACACGTCCCGAGACCATCATGGGTGATACCGCCATGTGCATCAACCCGGCCGATCCCAAGAACGGCTGGCTCAAGGGTCACAAGGTGATAGTACCTCTGGTGAACCGTGTGATTCCTGTAATTGAGGATGATTATGTTGACATTGAGTTCGGTACCGGTTGCCTTAAGGTAACCCCTGCTCATGATGTCAATGACTATATGCTGGGTGAGAAGTACAACCTTGAGACCATCGATATATTCAATGATAACGGCACCCTGAGCGAGAAAGCCGGCCTTTACATCGGCATGGACCGTTTTGCAGTAAAGAAGCAGATTGCCATAGACCTGGATGCCGCCGGTCTTTTAGAGAAGATGGAGGACTACACCAACAAGGTAGGTTACAGCGAGCGTAACCCGGACACCGTAATTGAGCCCAAGCTCTCAATGCAGTGGTTCCTCAAGATGCAGCACTTTGCCGATATGGCTCTGCCTCCTGTTATGAACGATGAGCTCAAGTTCTATCCGCCCAAGTACAAGAACACCTACCGCAACTGGTTAGAGAACATCAAGGACTGGTGCATAAGCCGCCAGCTCTGGTGGGGACACCGTATTCCGGCCTACTTTATGCCCAAGGGCGGTTTTGTAGTGGCCGAGACAATCGATAAGGCAGTTGAGCTGGCACGTGCCAAGAGCGGTGACAATAGTCTTACCGCTGCCGATCTGCGTCAGGATGAGGATGTGCTGGATACATGGTTCAGCTCATGGCTGTGGCCTATCAGCCTCTTTGACGGCATCAACAACCCCGACAACAAGGAGATCAACTACTACTATCCCACAAACGATCTGGTAACCGGTCCGGATATCATNNNNTGATCATGTCAGGTTACGAGTACCGCAAGGATATGCCTTTCAAGAACGTTTACTTTACCGGTATCGTTCGTGACAAGCTGGGCCGGAAGATGAGTAAGTCACTCGGTAACTCACCTGATCCCATCGGCCTTATCGAGAAGTACGGCGCCGACGGCGTACGTATGGGTCTGATGCTTTCTGCTCCTGCTGGAAATGATATTCCGTTTGATGAGGCTATCTGCGAGCAGGGCCGTAACTTCAACAACAAGATATGGAATGCGTTCCGTCTTACACAGACCTGGACCGTAGCCGATATAGAGCAGCCCGAGAGTTCAAGGATTGCAGTGGAGTGGTTCCGCAGCAAACTGAACAGCACTGCTGCTGAGATGGATGACCTGATGTCAAAGTACCGTATAAGCGAGGCTTTGATGGCAGTATATAAGTTGTTCTGGGATGAGTTTGCAAGCTGGTACCTGGAGATCATCAAGCCTGTCTATGGACAGCCCATCGACTCCAAAACATATAACGCTACACTGGAACTCTTTGAGGAGTTGCTTATGCTGCTGCATCCGTTCATGCCGTTCATCACTGAGGAACTCTGGCAGGCTGTACGCGAGCGCAAGGCCGGTGAGAGCATCATGAACCAGACCATCATCGATCTTGTAAAGGGTAAGGCTGATGCTGCTCTGTTGGCTCAGTTTGAGGATGCCAAGCAGGTTGTGACAGAGGTCCGTTCCGTACGCAAGGCCAAGAACATCGGCCCGCGTGAGCCGCTTACAGTTGAGGCCGTGGGCGCAAATCCGCTCTCAGCACTTGACAGCGTGGTTCTTAAGATGGCCGGACTGGAGGAGATTGTTGTAGTAGCTGCCAAGAGTGAAGGCACTGCCGCATTCATGGTGGGCACCCAGGAGTATGCAGTACGTCTGGGCGGACTCATTGATGTGGAGGCTGAACTTAAGAAAATGGAGGCTGAGCTGCAGCACCTGGAGGGATTCCTCAAGGGTGTCAACGCCAAGCTTTCAAATGATAACTTTGTGGCACACGCACCTGCAGCCGTTGTTGAGAACGAGCGTAAGAAACAGGCCGATGCCACTCAGAAGATAGCAACCATAAAGGAGAGCATCGCCGCTCTTAAGAAATAATGGAAGAAAAAAAGAAATCAGGTAAGGCAGGTCTTGTCGTTGCCATTCTGGCAATTGTACTGCTTGCCGGCGCTGTAGTCTATCTCTTCAAGGACGGACAGGATAAGAATCGTGAGATAGAGGAGATGACCCAACTCTTTGAAATTGAAAAGGAGGAGATGGAGAATGAGTACTCCGGATTCGCCATGCAGTATGATGAGATGAAGGTTCATATTACCAATGATTCACTTATCCGTCAGTTGGACAGGGAGAAACAGCGCACCCAACAACTATTGGAGGAGTTGCGCCAGACCAAGGCTACCAATGCAGCTGAGATAACCCGACTCAAGAAGGAGTTGGCAACAGTGCGTGAGGTGATGCGCACTTACATCATTCAGATAGACTCGCTGGATCAGGTTAACAAGCAGCTTGCCAAGGAGAATACCCGCGTTCGCCAGCAGTATCAGGAGCAGGTAAAGGTGGTTGACAAGCTTACTGTTGAGAAGCAGCAGGCTGAGGAGAAGGTGGCTCTTGCTTCACAGCTGGATGCGGCTGCCATTACCGTCACTCCGCGTAACAAGCGCAGCAAGGAGGAGCACAAGGTCAAGAACGTTACACAGTTTATGGTAAACTTTACCATAGTAAAGAATATAACCGTCAAGACAGGTGAGAAGATTGTATATCTGCGTATCACCAAGCCGGACGGTGAACCTCTGGTCAAGGATGCCGGCAATACGTTCCAGTATGAGAACGTGGCATTGGAGTACTCGGCCAAGAAGTACATTGAATACACCGGCGAACAGCAGGAGGTTACAATGTACTGGGATGTGGAAGAGTATCTGAGTGCCGGTACATACACCGCCTATCTCTTTGTGGATGGTGTAATGATAGGCGAGCAGAGCGTTACACTTAACTGATAAACCCCAAGAATGAGTTCATTCCGTGAGCTTGGTGTATCCGAGAGGATACTCAAGGCAATTGAGGAACTTGGATTTGAGCAGCCCATGCCGGTCCAGGAGGCTGTCATACCATACCTGTTGGAGAAGGGCAGCGGTGATGTAGTGGCTTTGGCCCAGACCGGAACCGGCAAGACTGCCGCATACGGTATTCCTGTAATCCAGCAGACTGATGTGGACAGTTCAGAGGCTCAGTTCCTTATTCTGAGCCCTACACGTGAGCTTTGCGTACAGATAGCCAGTGACCTGGCTGATTTCTCCCATTACATAGAGGGCCTGCATGTCATTCCCATGTACGGCGGCTCATCGATAGAGAACCAGATTCGCAACTTCAAGCGTGGTGCCCATGTGATTGTAGCCACTCCGGGCCGGCTCATAGACCTGATGGAACGTGGTGTGGTGAGTCTTGACACTATCCGCACCGTAATCCTTGATGAGGCCGATGAGATGCTCAATATGGGCTTCTCAGAGGATCTTGAAAAGATTCTCTCATCCGTACCTGTAGAGCGTAAGATGCTCATGTTCTCCGCTACCATGAGCAAGGAGATACAGGCCATCTCAAAGAAGTATCTGCATGATGCCCGCGAGATTGTCATCGGCACTCGTAATGAGGGTGCTGAGAACGTTGAGCACGTCTATTACATGGTACATGCCAAGGACAAGTACCTGGCCCTGAAACGCATTGTCGATTATTACCCTTCAATATATGCAATCATTTTCTGCCGTACCCGCTTGGAGACGCAGGAGATTGCCGATAAGCTGATGCAGGATGGCTATAATGCAGATTCACTGCACGGCGACCTTTCACAGGCTCAGCGTGACCTCACCATGAACAAGTTCCGCAAGCACCAGCTGCAGCTGCTGGTGGCTACTGATGTCGCTGCCCGCGGACTGGATGTGGACAACCTGACTCATGTGATTAACTTTGGTCTGCCCGATGACATTGAGAACTACACTCACCGTAGCGGCCGTACAGGCAGGGCGGGTAAGAAGGGCGTATCAATATCGATTGTAAACCTGCGTGAGAAGGGCAAGATACGCTTTATAGAGAAGGCTATCGGCAAGACATTCGTGCAGGGAACAATGCCTACCGGCACCCAAATATGTGAGAAACAGCTCTACAAGGTGATTGATGATTTGGAGCGTATCCAGGTGAATGAGGATCAGATTGAGGGATTCCTACCTGAGATATTCCGCCGTCTGGACTGGATGGACAAGAACGATATCATCAAGCGTATTGTAACCCGCGAGTTCGGCCGTTTTGTCCGTTACTATCAGGGGGCTCCGGAACTTGAGGAGGTTACCCGCCGTGATGCCGATGATGAAAAACGTAAGAAGAAGGACCGTCATCGTGCACAGAAAGGCTATTCCCGTTTCTTTATCAACATAGGTAAGAAAGACCATGTTCAGCCGGTTCACATCATTGAGATGCTCAACCGTAATGTGGCAGGCCGCGTAGATGTGGGCCGCATTGACCTGATGCAGACATTCTCATTCTTTGAGTGCCCTGAGGAATATACAGAGGAGATATTGGCTGGAATGAACGGTGTAAACTATAAAGGCCGTCAGGTTAGCGTTGAGGTGGCAGAGACAAGGTCAGCTGATGGTGAGGACGCGGCTCCGAGAGAGAAACCGTCTCCACACAGGGAGAATCCTTCAAGAGGCAGGACACCTTTACGTGAGGAGAAACCAAAGAAGGAAAAGAAATCATCACGTGAGGTCAAGTCATATCGGGAGGAGAAACCTTTTGTAAAGGAAAAAGCCGGTAGAGGCTCAAAATCATCAGGTAAGACAGACCGTCACAGTGCACAGCGTGCTCCTCAGGTTCAGATTGCCCAGGATGATGATTTCTGGCGCGATTTTGAAAACGAGGACTGGCATCAGTTCTTCCGTAGCGACAATGGTAAGCCACGTCGCGGAGCAGGCCGCACAGAAGAACGGGCGTCCAAACGCAAAGAAAAGAACCGCAAGGAGAAGAAGGTGAATGGCAGGAAAGCCTCACGCACAGTTTCCAAACCCTCTAGAAAACGCAGATAAAAAAAGTGCGGTGGCAGATTTGCCATCGCACTTTCTATTCAGGTCCTTAGAACAGCGTGACAGATTCACATCCTAGTTTCTTTAATTTCTTCTCGATAGCATCAGACAGGTCTTTGGTGATTTTTTCAATCTTCTGTTTTTCTGCATCGGTCATTTTTTCTCCTTCAGCATAGGAGCCGGAAGCAAGTGCACCTACAATTAGGCCAAGTGCTGCCTCCTGGACTTCTTGACACGTTTTGGCGTTGTTTACTGCTTTCTGGATTTTTTCAATTGTCTGTTTTGAATCTTTGAATTCTTTTGATCCACCACCGCTGCATGCAGGAAAAGCAACCAGCGCGAAACCTAATAAGGCAATCAATACTTTTTTCATAATGAACAGGTTTTGTTGGTTAATGTGTGGTAAATATAAAGAATAAAATTTAAAAACAAAAGCCTTCCACGTTTTTGTTTCAGAATGAAAGGTTTACACCGGCCATAAAGGCAATGCCGGGCATCGGGTATCCGTCGTTGATCTGATATTTCGTATTAAGCAGGTTGTCACCATTGACCCAGAGCTGAAGCATATCTGATACCTGATATGATACGCGGGCGTTCCAGAGCAGGAAGTCCTCCTTTTTATCGGGACCTACGGCAGAGTACAGACTGTTAATGTACTGCAAACCTGTGCTTGCGTGCCAACTGTTTTTGTTGAATGAACCACCCAGATAAGATTTGTGCTCAGGAGAACCGATTACAGGCGTATCCATATGGAGGTAACTGTAGTTTCCATTTAAGGCAAAACTTTTTGATATAAGGTATGAAGCCTGAACCTCAACACCGCAGTTCTTTAACTTTCCGCTATTAAGATTCTTTTGTTTTTGTTTGCCATTAGGCATTAATATGGGGGTGCCATCAGCATTGAACAAACCGGTTTGAAGTATGATATTTTCAGCGTCGATATAGAACAGGTTTATTCCGTAATTCATACGGCCCTGCATGAGGCTCTGAGAGAAAGCCAACTCGTAGTTCCAAAGAGACTCTGGCTCGAGTTCTGCGTTTTGGGGCGGATACATATACATCTCTCTTAGGAAAGGATAACGGAAACCTCTTGCAGCAGATAACTTAATTTCGGCGTTTGCCGGTAAGTGGAATGCTGCACCAAACTGAGGAACAATCTCTGTGCCGGATGTAAAATTATGGTCTGCACGAACACCTGCATTCAGTGTAAGTATTGAGCCAACCATTTGGCGCATCTCAATATAACCTGCCAATTCATCCAGGCGCTTGTCAACTTGAAGTACTCTTGAGCGGCCTTCTGTTGAGTCATTGTATGCTGTACCTCCATAATGGTAGTAGTCAAATCCCAAGGTCAGACGATTACCTTCAAACAGGTTCATACTCTGCCATGCAGATGTTCCCATCATCTCATCATATGAGGTAAAACGGAATTCCTTAGGAGTTTCTTTCGGAGGGTTGTAACCGTCATTTATCCAATGGTCTCCCCAACTATAGAACAGGCTGACGGCACCCGATGTTTTTGCGTAACTGTTCTCAATGAACAGGGCTGTGGTTCCACGGGTTATATCCTGATCAGCATCTTCGAGAGGTTTGCTCTCAGAACCGGGATGTGATGCTTTGAAACGTGTTACATCCAGATTAGCAGAGGTGTTCCAGTTTTTTGAAATATCATAGCCGAATTTGAGGTAACCACCAAACTGTTCAAAGTTAAGATTCTTGTCATGCCCGTCTGAACGGTTGTACATGGCACTTCCTGTTGTACTGAATTTTCCGAATCTGGAATCGGCTGAATACTCGGTCTCAAGTGTATTGAAAGAACCATAACCGGCATGCAGACGGGAATGTGTACCCTCTGCCGGTTTCTTTGTAACGATGTTTATTACACCTCCCATGGCTTTGGAGCCGTAAAGGAGTGATGAGGGACCACGCAGTACCTCAACTCTTTCAGTCATAAGTGACTGATATGAATCGGCAATCGGGTGTCCGTAAATACCTGCATAGTTGGGATGCCCGTCTATAAGTACCAGCACCTGTGACGATGTGCCGGAGAGACCACGCATTGAAATAGCTCCGGCTGCACCGCCTGAAACGCCATAGCCATAGTATCCGCGCTGGGTGATAAAAAGGCCGGGAACCTGCTCGGTAAGCAATGGCAGGAGTGATGCACGATTGGTCTCCTCAATCGCTGCCCGGTCTATCACATCAACGGTTTGTGACAGATGCCTGACATCGGTTGCAGTACGTGTGCCGGTTATTACTACCTCCTGGAGGTTTTCTGATTTGAGATCATCAGTTTTCTCTGCAGCATTCGCAATGTTGAAAATGAATGCTGATGCAATTAATAGGGTTATTCGGTTCATAATTGAAGTTTAGTGTTGGCGCAAAGTTATAAAAAAGTGACACGAATTTATAGATTCGTGCCACTTTTTGCTTTTGCCTTGGGTTTGGCGTTCATTCTGCGCGGCTCATAAGGAGCTTACCGTGGCGTATTCCTTTTATAGAGGTCATTTCATCGGCCAGGGCCGTAAGCTGGCAGGCTTTTCCCATAACGGTGCATACATGTAGGCAGGTTCCTTCATTTATATAGTGCTGTGATGATGATAGAATCAGATTCTGATGCTTAATCTGAATGTCAGAAATACGTGCACATATATCAGAGCGTTGCTGGTCATATATTATAAATATGGTTCCGGCTACGATATGATTACATTGCCACTTCTTTTCAGCCAGGTTTTTTTCTATGAGAAAACGGATAGCCTGAGAGCGGTTTGCAAAGCCATCCTCTTTTACAAAAGAATCCAATGATTCCAATATTTCATCTTCAAGTGATACGCCAAATCTTTTCAATGCCATAACAAATCACTATTATTTCAATCCAAAGTTATACATTTTGGAAAACTTTTTTCAAAAAATGAAATTAAAAATTTCCCAAATGGGGAAAGAAATGGTTGTAGGAGGGGCTGTTGAAAACTTCTCTGAAATAATAGCTTTTTTATTGTCAACAAGCCGCACCATCTTATTGTTTTTATAATATCTTTGCGTACGTCCTTGGTTCTTGTGTGACTACAAGACCAGTGGAATGAGAGAATTATCCAGACAGATAGTGCGTGTTTGTAGAGAAACGGGTTTTCTCTACAATGTTAATTTGATGAATACTTTTAGTTATTTATGGAAACATATATTGTGAAACGTGATGGTAAACACGAGGTGTTTACTATCGACAAGATTAAGGCCGCAATTTCCAAGTCATTCCTGGCTTCTGGTGCGTTCGCTACAGAAGAGGTGATGACCGGCATACTGAGCCATCTGAACATTCAGAGTGGTATCAGCGTTGAGGAGATTCAGAACCAGGTTGAGGTGGCTCTGATGGCCGAGGGCTATTATCAGGTTGCCAAAACGTACATGCTGTACCGCAACCGTCATGCTGAGGACCGCGAGACCAAGTCCAAGCTGGAATTTCTTATGGGATACTGCCAGGCTGCCAATGCCGCTGAGGGCAGTAAATTCGATGCTAACGCTAATGTTGAGAACAAGAACATCGCAACTCTTATCGGTGAGTTGCCTAAAAAGGGCTTTATCCGTCTGAACCGTCGTCTGCTGTGCGACCGCATACGTACCATGTTCGGCAAGGAGGTGGCCGACAAGTACATCAGCCTGTTGCATCAGCATTTTATATATAAGAATGATGAGACCAACCTGGCCAACTACTGTGCCAGTATCACCATGTATCCTTGGTTGCTGGGTGGCACCAAGTCAATAGGCGGTAATGCTACACAGCCTACCAACCTCAAGGCTTTCTGCGGTGGTTTCATCAATATGGTGTTCATGGTATCATCAATGCTCTCAGGTGCATGCGCTACCCCGGAGTTCCTTATGTACATGAACTACTTCATTGAGAAGGAGTACGGTGAGGATTACTACAAGCGCGCCGATGAGATTGTAGATTTGAGCATAAAGAAGCGCACTATAGATAAGGTTATCACAGACTATTTCCAGCAGGTGGTTTACAGTATCAACCAGCCTACCGGAGCACGTAACTTCCAGTCAGTGTTCTGGAATATCAGCTACTATGACCGCTATTATTTTGAGTCATTGTTCGGTGAGTTCCGTTTCCCGGACGGTGAGAAGCCCCATTGGGAATCTCTCTCATGGTTGCAGAAGCGTTTCATGAAGTGGTTTAATCAGGAGCGTCTGCATTGCGTGCTCACATTCCCGGTTGAGACCATGGCTCTGCTTACTGAAAACGGTGATGTAAAGGATAAGGAGTACGGTGACTTTACTGCAGAGATGTACGCTGAGGGCCATTCATTCTTCACCTATATCAGTGATAATGCTGATTCTCTGTCAAGCTGCTGCCGTCTGCGTAACCAGATTACCGATAACGGATTCTCATATACACTTGGTGCCGGTGGCGTAAGCACAGGTTCCAAGAGTGTGCTCACCATCAACCTGAACCGTTGCGTACAGTATGCTTCACGCATGGGCATACCTTATCAGAAGTATATTGAGGAGGTGGTTGACCTTATGCATAAGGTTCAACTGGCATATAATGAGAATCTTAAGGAGCTCCAGAGCAAGGGTATGCTGCCTCTGTTTGATTCAGGCTACATCAACATCGGCCGTCAGTATCTGACCATAGGTGTGAACGGCATGGTTGAGAGTGCTGAGTTCCTTGGAATTGAGATCAGTGACAATCCGCGTTATACAGAGTATGTACAGACAGTTCTTGGTATAATTGAGAATCTGAACAAGAAGTACCGCAGCAAGGGCGTTATGTTCAACTGTGAGATGATTCCTGCTGAGAACGTTGGTGTAAAGAACGCCAAGTGGGATAAGGAAGACGGTTATGTCGTGCCGCGTGACTGCTACAACAGTTATTTCTATAAGGTAGAGGATACTACTTTGAATGTGATTGACCGTTTCCGTCTGCACGGTGTGAAGTATATTGAGCACCTGACCGGTGGTTCAGCTCTGCATTGCAACCTGGAGGAGCATCTGTCACAGGCACAGTACCGTCAGCTTCTCAGGGTGGCTGCTCAGGAGGGTTGCAACTACTTTACGTTCAACATCCCCAACACCATCTGCAACGAATGCGGAACCATTGACAAGCGCTATCTTAAGGAGTGCCCGCACTGCCATTCAACCAATGTGGATTATCTGACACGTATCATTGGTTATATGAAGCGTGTGAGCAACTTCTCAGCTGCACGTCAGGTAGAGGCTGCAAAGCGTTACTACGCTAAGATCTGAGCAGCGTGTTGAAGATTGCATCATACGATATAGTATTTCAGGATGTACCGGGAGAGGTTACGCTATCGCTTAACCTCTCCCAGTGTCCTAATTGTTGCCCTGGTTGCCACAGCCCGCAGCTTCAGGAGGATATAGGCTATACGCTTGATGAGGAGCTGCTGGACGGACTGTTGGAGCGTTACGGACGTGATGTTACCTGCGTATGCTTTATGGGAGGTGACCGCGAGCCGGACAAGGTTATGCAGCTGGCCGACCATGTGCATGCAGCCGGACTCAAGACCGCCTGGTATTCGGGCCGTCAGGACCTTCCGGACTGCTTCAGGATGGAGTCCCTGGACTATGTGAAGGTAGGGCCTTACATTGAAAGCAAGGGGCCGCTGCCCAGTCCCGACACCAACCAGCGGATGTACAGGATTGAGAACGGGCAGATGATTGATATCACGGCAAGTTTCAGAAAAAAAGGAGTGGGCAGATAGCTCACTCCTTTTTTGGTAATTGATTCGTGACGTCTTATTGTTTATTCTGTTCCTGCTGGTTGAACTGAGGTCTCATGGGCCTTTGCGGTCTCTGCGGCTGAGCGGGTTGCTGCTGGAACTGATGACCTCGTGTCTGCTGGATATCTTTCAGTATCTGGCTGTTGAACTGCTCCTCGGCATTCTGTACCTTGAGTATCTTTGATGCGGGCAGTATCTCCTTGAACTTCTGGAGGTACTCCTTTTCCAGAGCAGCTATCTTGATGTTGGCCTCGGCCTTGGCATCAATGGCCTTGAGGCACTGTTCCTGCGACATCTCGGAACCGCCCTCCTCACGCATGATACGTCTGATCTCCCTGTTGAGCTCGCGCTTTTTCTGCTGCAGCTCGTTGTAGACGGGGAAGAATGCCTCGGCCTCCTGCTCGGTCAGCTGGGCATTCCTGATAAAGAACTCTCTCTGCTGCTGGAAGTACTCGGCGGGCGAGAACTGCTCGTTGCGGACGGGACCCTGCTGCTGGTTGCGGTTAGGCTGCCAGCCCTGTCTGGGCTGACGGTTATTACCCTGGTTGGGGTTCTGGGCTGCAACTGACACTGCGGCCAGCATGCAGACAATAAGCATTGTGCAAATCCTTTTCATAATAATCAAAATGCGTCAACAAGGGTGTAATACAATGTCCAGTCATCTATCATGGCTGTCTCAAGGAATGAGTCTATATACTCATCGGAATAGATTGTGGTCTCCTGAGCCTCCGAGATCTCCGTCATGTTGTTTGAGGAGGTGATGCCTACGGCGGCCTTGATGCAGAAGAATATGCCGGCAAAAGCGGCTGCTGCGTACAGGTAAGTCCTGATGCGCATCCAAGGAGTTACAATGATTCTGGTGGAATAGAGTGACTCCTGCTCGGGCAGCGCGGCCATGATGTCCTGCGTAAGGTTCTCAAAGTAACCTTCCGGAACGGTGAACGGGCGGCGGGGCTCGAGTTCGTCAATTCTGATGTCTTTTTTCTTTTCCATCCGTTGTTTTGACTGATTGTCAGTAAAATGGTTTAATCTATATTGTTGAAATACTCTTCTATTTTCTTTACGGCTATATGGAATGAGGCCTTGAGGGCTCCTACGCTTGTATTCAGGAGTTCCGATATCTCCTCGTATTTCATCTCGTTGAAATACTTCATGTTGAATACCATACGCTGTTTGTCGGGCAGGGTGGCGATGGCCTCCTGAAGCTGGCGCTCTGTCAGGTCGCCGTCAAAGTAGGGATCGCTCTCCAGACGCTGGGCTACGCTCAGTTCGTCGTCATCGGCCGAATCAATGGAGACGGTGTTCTTCTGTTTGTTCAGGAAGGTGAGCGTCTCGTTGATGGCTATGCGGTAGAGCCATGTGGATAATCTGGAGTAACCCATGAATGAGTCCAGGTTGACCCAAGCCTTGATGAATGTGTTCTGGAGTATGTCGTTGGCGTCATCATGCGACAGCACCATGTGACGTATCTGCCAGTACAGCTGCTCGCTGAAGTTGCGGACAATGGCCTCGAATGCACGGCGGCGCGAGATGTCATCCTCATGGAGCATCTCCAGAATACGCTTCTCATCATACGCCATCATCGCCATAGGTCAGATAGATACGGTTAGGTTCTCCTTGGCCAGGAGAGTGTTGCTGAATATCTGACAGGCCTCATCCAGAAGTATGGTCTCATCCGGGTAACGGGCGGAGAAATGACCCAGCATGAGGCGGGCTGCTCCGGCATCGAGCGCGGTGCGGGCGGCGTCAGTTGCGGTGCTGTGGAAATGCTTCTTGGCGCGGTCGGCATCACAGGCTGCATAGGTGCAGTCATGATAGATCAGGTCGGCACCTTTTATAATAGGTACCATCTTGGGGTTGTATGCGGTGTCGCAGCAGTATGCGTAGCTGCGTACCGGACCTGCCGGGGTGGTGAGGCGGTCATGGGGAATGACCTCTCCCTGTGCGGTGATGAAATCACCTCCCTCCTTGATACGGGCGTAATCCCACTGGGGAACTCCGTAGAAATCAGCTGCGGCACGGTCCAGATGATCGGCCGTGGGATTCTCTCGGAACAGGAATCCGGCGCATGGCACACGGTGCTTGAGCGGGATGGTGGTAACTGTGAGTGAACGGTCCTGATAAATCTGGGCCGATAGGGCCGGATCAAACCCCTGGAACTCAACCTGGAACTCCAGGTCACGGCAGTAGAAATCCATCTCCTG
>DBYQ01000006.1 GCA_002310015.1 Bacteroidales bacterium UBA1182 | reverse complement strand
ACACGCTGTGCATTGGCAGCCTGGCGTTTGTATCGGACATCAAGGGTCTCCAGGCCAAGTGTCTGCTGGTATGCTGAGTAAGGATTCATGTAGGCACCCATATTGAACAGCAGGTCACCCTTGAGACGTTTGTTAATGTCGGGGAACGTACCGTAATCAATGATGAGTCCGCCCAGTGATGTGCCTCCGCCCGACAGATACTTGGTGCTTGACAGGACCTCGATATCCACACCCAGGTCCTTTAGGGATGTCTCTGTAAAAGGAATAACCGTTGAATCGGCTATCAACGGTATATTCCTGCGGTGTGCAATCTCTGCAAGTGCCTGGAGGTCAGCCACCTCTAACTGCGGGTTGGTTACTATTTCAAGGTATATACAACAGGTGTTTTCATCAACGGCTTTCTCAACCGCCTCCAGGTCTGTAAGGTCTCGCAGCTTGGGCTTGACGCCAAGCGGCATGAATGTTGTTGTAAGTAAGGCTAATGTGTTTCCAAAAAGGTGTCTTGATGATACTATATTCTTGCCCTGTGCAATCACGGCCAACAATGCATTGCTTATTGCTGCCATACCGGAATTATAACCTGTCACATGGGCGGCTCCGGTAAGTTCACGTACTCTGTTTTCAAGGTTTGTTACTGTAGGGTTTTCCACGCGTGCATAATCAGGCGCTTTGATACGACCTGTAAAGGCATCAGACATTTCCAATGCATCGTCAAACTCAAACGACACATTTGTATAAATAGGTACGGCCAATGACCCGTAAGCATCGGGCCTTGCAAAATGGTTGTCAATAGCAATGGTCTGCTTCTTCATCTCTGTTTTGTATTTGTTTCTGCTTTTCGTTGCAAAGTTCGCTCATACAGCATTTCATTCCAACAAACTCCTGAAATGCAGAAGATATTAACAAGCACATATTAAAACACGGAAAAAACAAATACAAAGCAGACCTTAATTGACTATTTTGGAGAATAGTATTCTCCCTATAAATACTATGGAATCAGTCTTTGCTGGAAATCCGGCACCAGAGGCGCCACATCAGCCACCCCCATGCCAGAAAAAGGATGTAAAACACCCACTTTGGGACCAATGTCCGGTAAGCCCCCTCCGGATCTATCTCCTGATACTGTTCAGTGGGTATATCGGCATAATAATAGCACAGGGAAACGATCCTACTGTGTCATCCTATTGTGTCACCAATCCTGGTTGAGGGTGTATGGCGTACCGGCGGCAGTCATTCCGGCGGCGGAGATGTTGAAGTGGGTGGTGTTGGAGTTGTTGTAGAACTCTACCTGTGCCTTGCCATCCTTATCAGTTATTACGTTGGGGTTCCAGTAGAGGGTACGGCGGTTGTCAACCTCACCAGGAAGGGGGCCGTTGGGATACTCCGGTGAGTAGAAACTGAAAGGACGGGAGTAACCGTCAACGGTCGTGAAACGTCTGCTGCGGTCAAATTGTTCTTTTCTGGAGCTGCTCTCATCTATATTTTTGAGCAGGACATCTACCATATACACCATTTTGTCTTCAGCTCCAATCATCATGATATCTTCAAAACCTTTTCCTTTTTTCATACGGAGCGGAGCAAGCTCCATGGCTTGAGACAGGAACATGGGGCGGTTATAAACCATTATGCTCTTGATATCGCGTGTATCAATTCTTGAACCGATTACGGAAGGATCCTCCCGTAAGATGGGAGGTTCCACCACTTCTGAATCCTTATCCAGGTCCAGATACAGCGTTTCAGTGTGAGCATATATGAAAGTGTATAGACCGTTTATGAGAAGTTTGTTGTCAGATGGAATGGGTGGCCTGCGGGCAAAAATCGTTTCTGCTTTAGATTCGAACCCTATTCGTATATCGTACCCCAGATCCTTGATGTATCCATAGAGATCTGTTGAGAAGTCACCTTTGTCATACACCTTCTCTACATCTTTCAATACGTCATAAGCCTGGAAGGTGTAATAGTCAACGTATTTTCTATCCTCATTGATGTCAACATCGGGGAGTATAATGCCTTTATCAACATTAATCAGCTCAAATTCATCATTTGATTGAGCGGTGTTGTCCTGCTTTGCGGTTGAGCGGATAGTTTTGGTTATATACATGGTTTCTCCCGGCAGGTAAGGTCTTACCATCGGGGTCTTGGCACGGTCAAACATAATGGTTATGGCCTCCTTACGCATCTTGCGGTCACGAGGTGAAGCCTTGATTGATAATCGGGCCTTATCATAGAAAAGTACGCCTATGTCAAATCCAAAATAACCGTTATCTCCTGTTATGTATCTATAGGATTCGGTGAGCGTCTTGTCCTCTGGCACGAGTGATGCGTTCACTTCTATGCGTGACAGAGGCTGGCGTCCGGTGCTCTTGAGCACCCATCCGTTAAGTGTCAGGCCCTTGTCCTCAAGGCGGAAAGACTCCTCAAAGCTTTTAACTCCGGACATAGTCTGCCAGTCATAGCGCTCCCATCCCTGCACCATACAGAGCAAGTCCAGGTCATTGAGGCGGTTCGGATTTGTAGTATTGAAATAGTATTCAGGCCTCTCAATGAAACCCCTAAGGTCTGATGAAAGCAGTAGGTTGGTCCTGAGGTCATCTTCAAATATGCTCACCGGACTACGGGTATCCCTTACGGAGAGGCAGAAACGGTCACGGAAGGGGCTTTCCTTGCCGTCTGTGAGATTGAAGTTAAGGGTAATCTTCTCAAACGGTGCATAAGCGGTTTTTCCCGATGTAACATTGATGGACGGAATAACCGCATCTGTTCTTTCATGATAGAATGAGCGTGAAGCCAGTATATCACCTGCTTTGTTGAATAAGGTAAAACGAACCACGCCTTCCGGAGCAGATTTTATGTCAAAGGTCTGCTCAGTTACGTTGCCGCCTATGGTGACCTTTGCAAAATCAACCAGTTCACCGCGGCAGGTAAGGGTCATGCCCAGTTCCTGGCTTATTAAATCTGTTGATGAATATATGGTGAAACTGGCCTTGTCATGTTGTGATACAGCCTGTACCGTACACCCTGACTGCTCTGCATCCGGCAGGCTGTAGGAGTGATTGTGGCCATCGACGGTTATCTTTACACTGTTACGCTTGGATTGCGGAGTAAAGACAAAATAGCCCATACCGTCATGCTGCGAACTGAAAGAGATGTCATCAAGTGAACCGGTAGCGTCTATGCCCATACCGTTATCGCCTGTCACCTTGAATGCCACGCGGCATGGCTGGCCTATGATAATGTGCCCGCCCTCAGGATAGAAGTATGCGTTCACCTTTTTCTGCTTGGGTGTCTCCGGGCGTACGGGTTGGATGTTAGCCGTGAACTTGTATGTTATTTCAGGCTTCTCATCATAGTAATGTCCTTCCTGTTTGGGCTTGTCAAAAACCGCCAGAACTCTGGAGAATATTGCATCATTGTCAAAGTTCTGCATATAGTTGGTGTATGCACGCACCTCATAGAATCCGCTGGGGTAGGCCATGGCACCGCCTCGCAGGTCTCTTGCCTGTGCTGTTGATGCATCGTTCAGAGGGAACGATCCATCGGCCTGTCCGGCCACGATCAGAAGTTTCTGCTGCTTGAGCAGTACGCCTTCAGGTGAGATCAGATCCACGTAGAGCACCTTGCTCTTGCTTCGTTGAAGTGTGGAGGCGTTTACAACAAAAGCCTTGAACCAGATGGTCTCACCGGGATAGTAAGAGGTGTTGTCAAATTGCAGGAATACCTTCTCCTGCGGGTATATGGAGTTGAACTGATGGATATTGCCGGCATAGCGCATGAGCTCCTGTGCGGGATCACCGGATGTCTTTGAGGGATTGGCGGCAAACATTCCGGCACTCAGGAGGACAAAGGCTGTTACAGGGATGATTCTTCTCATGAGGGTAAATTTATGAATTGTTCTGGAAGAATGACACAGGGAAACGACCCTAGTGTGTCATTTTGAGGGTGTATGGGATGCCGGCGGCGGTCATTCCGGCGGCGGAGATGTCAAAGTGCCTGGTTATGGAGTTGTTGTAGAATTCTACCTGGGCATTGCCTTCCTCATTGGTTATTACGTTGGGGTTCCAATAGAGGGTGCGGCGGTAGTCAACCTCACCCACAACCGGGCCGTTGGGATATTCCGGTGCATAGAATTCATATTGCCTGGAGTAGCCGTCAACGGTGGTGATACGTTTGTCCAGATTGAACAGCTCTTTTCTTGTACTGAGTTCATGTTTCTCCTTTACAAGGATATCAACCATATAGACGCGTTGATATAATTTTTCAGAAGCATCACCAGCATCACCGCCAAGAAGATCACCAGGTGATGCCATTGTCTTTTTTGTCCAAAGAGGAGCCAACTTATATGTATCAATCCTGTAGATTGGCGGGTCATATACCAGTATGCTTTTTATGTCCTTGGAGTCAAGGAAAGCGGGATGCTCAAAGACACCCATATTCAAATAATTTTTTTCATCATGAACGTAAATAAAAGCGGGGAAATCGTTTATGGAATCTATGGTACCCTCATCTCCATAATTTATCACATAACCTTTATCTATCAGGTAACCTAACAGGTCTGTTGAGTACTCACCGTTGTCCAGTTCAATCTCCACATCCTTGACCACATCATAGGCGTTGAATGTCCAGTAATCCACGTACATGCGTTTCTCTTTGATGTCAACCTCCGGAAGCAACAGGCCTGCATCAACATTGATTATTGCAGGCAGTTCATCATCAACCTCATCCCTTTTCTTACCGGCTTGTTTTGATATACTGTGTTTACTCTGGAATATAAGTTCCTGGGGATGGAAGGCACGGATGGACGGTAACAGGGAGCGGTCAAACTTGATGCGTGCATCAGGGCCTATGATACGTTTCTTCTTGACGTGGGCCGATATGGTGAACCTGGCCTTGTCATAGAACTCACTCCCTATGTCAAAACCAAAATAACCTGTAGAGTCTGTGATGTAGGTGTATGTCTCAGTAAGTGTTTTATCCTGCGGGACAAGGGCAGCGGTCACTTCAATATCTCCCATGGTGTTCTTGCCCGATGAGTTCATAATCCAGCCGTTCAGCGTGAGTGACTGTTCCAGGCGGTGGCGCTCAGTGAATTTTTTCTGTCCGGTCATAGTGAGCCAGTCATAGCGTTCCCAGCCTTGCACCAGCATGAGCAGGTCAAGAGCCTGGTCACGTTCCTGGTCGTTTGAGTCAAAATACCATGCGGGATTCTCTATGAAACCCTTCAGGTCTGATGATAGCAGCATTGAGGTGCGCAGGTCATCAGCCAGATTGTTGCCCTGTCCGCGGACATCACGCACAGAGAGGCAGAATCGGTCA
Source organism: Bacteroidales bacterium UBA1182 (assembly GCA_002310015.1). Classification (GTDB taxonomy): domain Bacteria; phylum Bacteroidota; class Bacteroidia; order Bacteroidales; family Bacteroidaceae; genus Colenecus. The sequence continues at coordinate 12,518 of DBYQ01000006.1, read as the reverse complement.
CGGAATGGATTGCCCTTGCTGTCTCTTAGGCTGAATTTGAGAGCCACTTTCTCAAACGGCTCATATTGGGCTTTATCCGGGATGACTTCCAGTACAGGAGGCCTGATTTCAGTGCTGCGGTGATATACTGAGCGGCTGGCATAGATGCTGCCGTTCCTGTCAAAGATGTTTATGCGGCATACACCCTCAGGTATGCCTTTCATTGAGATGATGTTCTCTATGAGGGCAGAATGTGCTTCTACTGTAAGGAATTCCACCAGTTCACCCCTGCAGGTCATTGTCATACCAAAAGTGGTGCCTGTAAGATCCGGCGTGCAATCAATATATAGTTCTATGCTGTCCGTTCCGCAAGTGTTTACAGACAGCACGCAGCCTGTCTGCTCAGGCTGGGGCAGGGAGAATGTGTGTGATTTGCCGTCAACTTTTATCTCCACCTGATTACGGCGCCCCTGGGGCGTGAATGTGAACCATCCCATACCGTCATGCACGGTTGAGAATGTAAGCCCGTTGCTCTCAAGCACTCCTGTGGCATCAACGCCGAATCCGGTATCATCGGTCACCTTGAAGGCTACGCGGCAGGGTTTGCCTATGATGAGATGGCCGCCTTCAGGGTAAAACGAACAGTTTATTTTGCTCAGTTTCTCAGTTTTAGGGCGAGGCACCCATGTGTCAGGCTTGCGTGTGCTTATGGTGGGGTTCTCACCATAGTAGTTGCCCTCCTGCTTGGGTTTGTCATACACTGCAAAGACGCGTGAGAATATGGCTTCCTCGCTGAAGTTCTGCATATAGCTGGTGTAGGCGCGTACCTCATAGAAGCCGCTTGGGTAGCCCATTGCTCCACGTTTATCACGTGCCTGGGCTGTTGAACCATCTATCAGGGGTAGTGAGCCGTCAGCCTGTCCGGCCACAATCTTGAGTTTCTGCTGCTTTAGAAATGTACCATCGGGAGCAATCAGATCCACGTACAGTACCTTGCTCTGAGCACGGTTGAGTGTGGAAGCGTTTACCACGAATGCCTTGAACCAGATGGTTTCACCGCTGTAGTATGACGTGTTGTCAAATTGAAGATATACTTTCTCCTGTGGGTAGATGCTGTTGAACTGGTGAATGTTGCCAGAAAAACGCATCAGTTCCTGAATAGGATCATCTGATGTTTCAGGAGCATTGCCGGCAAAAGCTCTTGAACCTAAAAGGACTAAAGCTGTAACAAGGATAAATCGATTCATAAGCCTGGACATTTGAGTTGTTTTTAAAAAGAACACAATAGGATTGTTTCGTTTTGTGCCATGTTGATGCGTATAACCAATAACTGAAACAATTTTTAATTTGACATAAAGCAAAGCAATCCTATTGTGTTACACTATTGTTTTTTGTACCACTTCTATATATAGGTTGCAAATACTTTAAAAAAGTAAATTCTGAAATTGTAATAATTTGATCAGAAAAATTTGCTTGATAAAATAATATTGCGATATTTGCGTTGCGTAATTATCGCAACGTAAAAAACGCAATGATATGGAACGGTTGGAAAATCCCTTTCTGATTTCAGGTTATGAATCACCTGAATATTTCTGTGACAGAAAAGCAGAGACCTCAGGCCTGATAGAGACACTTAAAAACGGTCGTAACATCACGCTTACCTCACCGCGCAGAATGGGTAAGACAGGGTTGATAAAGCACTCCTTTCATCTGCTTAAAGAGCAGGATAGTGACATTGCAGTCATTTATATTGACCTCTTTCCCACAGAAAACCTGGCTGGTTTTACGCAGGCATTTGCATCGGCTGTACTGGGGCAACTGGATTCAAATCCAATGAACTGCTTAAAAAAGCCACAGCATTCTTTAAAGCATTGAGGCCTTCAGTAACTGTTGATGAAATTACCGGAAAGCCCAAAATCACGCTGGATATAGCCATCGGGAGTGAAAGCCATTCCATAGAGCAGGTATTCCAATATCTGAAACAGACTGGTAAAACATGCTACATCGCTTTTGATGAGTTCCAGCAGATAGCAAACTATCCGGAGAAGAACATAGAGGCTCTACTCCGATCACATATTCAGGACCTTCATAATGTCCATTTCATATTTTCCGGCAGTCAGGCACACATGCTTGAGGAGATGTTCCTTTCACCCAAGCGTCCGTTTTATCAGAGTACTTCAGAGAAGACAATAGGAACCATTGCTGTAAATGCATATTTTGACTTTGCATCAAATTTCTTCAAGAAACAGAGCCGCGAGTTACCGCATGATGTTTTCTGTAAAGTATATCAGCAATATGAGGGACATACCTGGTATATTCAGATGATTCTGAACAGGATTTATGCCAAGAAGACCAGGAGTATAGATTTTGAACTGGTTCACGAATGTATATCGGACATACTTACGGAAAACGAATACTATTATCAGCATCTGCTTAAAGCCTATTCAAAAGGGCAGACCAAACTCCTGAAAGCGATAGCGAAAGAGAAAATTGTAAAAGAAATAACTTCTGGCTCATTCATTTCCAAGTACGGTCTAACCGCAACCAGCAGCGTAAAAGGCTCACTTTCACGTCTGATAGACGATGAGGTTATTTACCGTTCTGAGAACGGGTATATTATATATGACAGGTTCTTTGGAGAATGGCTGGCCGCCACATTCTGAAAAATGAACACAAAAAAGTACAAATGGGGACAGATTCATTTGTACTTTTTTGTGTCACTTAATAAGTGAATGCAACAGAATTGCAGCGGGCAAAAATGGACTTTTGTTTGTTTGATAATTACTTTTGCTGCAAACAAAAATTTGTTTCTATGAAAAGAGCATTTATCCTTTCCATTTTTTTGTTTGTGCAGATTACTATGGTTTGTGCGCAGAGTGAGGTTCATGTTGATGTATGGGGCATTAAACCGGAGGCAGGCCAGACCATAAGAGGGCATGTCTATCTGGACAGCATTGCCGGCGCAAACTGCATTGTGATGGAGAAGGATGCCCAAGGTAAGACTGTAAACGCCACCTCTACCGATGCTAACGGCTGCTTCTCACTCAAGACAGTCAATCCAGATGACATGATACGGGTTAGCGCTTATGCTTATAGCCCCAAGCAAAAAAAGATGCTCAACTATAAAGCTAATGTGAAACATGCCGGCTCTGGTTTTATGGGTTATGATGATTTCAGGCATGAGATAAACGGCAGAGACTTTAACATCTGGCTGAATGACGGAGTAGAATATCTTGAATCCTATTCAAGCCGACGTAATTGCATTGGTGACCCGGATTACCTGCGTAGCCGGCAGACTCCCACACAGAGACCTCTATACCCTGTAGACCTGTCGCTTGACCGATATAAGGAGTATCGTGAGCAGCATAATCTGCCTGAAACAAGGTTTTATGTTCGATTATCCAGAAGTGAGGAGATAGAACTGCTGCTGAGCGTTTCCGGTAAGGATGTCATTTCATCGGGCAAAATACCTGAGGCAGGAGATACCGTAACGGGCTTTGTAATGGATAAAGCCGGTGCCATGTCTCCGGTGCTTATTACAGAGAGGGATTCAGAGAACAACATAGTATCACAAACTGAGACCCTTCCAAACGGAGAGTTTACATTAAAGGTTGCAGACCCCAGTAACCATATCTGCATTCTTATAGACGGCTATCATGAGATAAGACAGAGATTTGATGGTGACAGGCTGCTCATAAACATGCAGGAGGGCAATTTTTCTTTGCCGGGAGAATATCTGCCGTTCCATTTGCAAGAGATTGAAGAGGAGCAGGCTGATATGATTCTTGTTAATCTTCTTGAAGAATCCTACCAGGATGCTTTTTTCCGACCACAAACACATATTATCAGCAGTGTTTCAAAATCTAGGCCTAAGCCTAAGGCCGGTGATGTGATTAGCGGCAGTGTTTACGTTAATGACAGAGTGAAAGGCGGTTGTATCGTTGCCGAAAGGAATAAGCTGGGTAAACTGGTCAATGTTACCGCAACTGACCGTCTCGGCGATTTTATGCTGCGTATTACAAATCCCCATAACAGGATATGGATATACCATTCTGATTACGTGCCTTTTAAGCATGTGCCCAGCGGATTCATTTTTACCGTCAATCTTGAAGATACCATTGCCTCAAGGAAGGATGGCAATACAGCCTGGGCAAGGGCGCAGCGTGCAGAAAAAAGAAGTGTGATAGCATCGGGCCGTAAACCTGAATATGGAGGTGATTGGATTGAAGGAGCTGTGATGGCTGCCGGTGGCCCGTTAAGAAAAGCCGTTGTAGCCGAGATAGACTCAAACGGCACGGTAGTATCAGAGACCGCAACCTACAAAAACGGTGAGTTCCTGCTCTATCTGACTGACCCAGATAACCGTCTCAGAATATCACATGACGGTTACAGTGATATCATCACAGATATAGGTGGTACCAGACTGGTGTTATTTCCACAAAAAAAAGAGATTTAGACGTCATAACGCTGCAAGGTACTCCTGATGACTGGAAGAAAATAGCGGCCAAGGTGCAGCAGTTGCGCAATTATGATATGGGCTGGTGGGCAGATGAACTGGAGCCTATATTTTATGGCACAGAAGCCGCCGAAAAAGAAGTGCGTAAAGCGGTGGAGAAACTGTCCCGTTGGAAGCCCGCCACAATAAACGGCATCCCCGTTCCCTACACCAGCAGATATCAGATCTCAATTAATGTAGAATAATAGATATTCCTTTTTCCAAGCTCCCTCAGGCATCTTTTCAGGCCAAGCACCCCAGGTCCAGAAAGAGACTGCCTTATCAGGAGTGACTGCGCAGGCTACATCGCCATCATAAATGATATCCACCATTGGAAGTCCGCTTGGAACGGTTATGGAAACAGGATGGGTCAAGGCATATTCAACATCAGATAGCCTGAAAGAGAAATGTCCATCAATATCAGTAATGGTATGGGCTACGATATTGTCAGCAGAATCTCTTTCTGTCACATTTACCATCATCATAGGACCGTCATCTTCAAAGACAACACCTGAGATTTTATCACCCGATTGGGGCTTTTGCTGTGCAAACACAAATACAGCAGCCGCCTGTATGAGCAGCATTGCAGAAAAGACTAAATGCTTTTTCATTTTCGTTTAATTTATTGTTTCTGGGCAAATGTAAGTACGAACAGTGCGTCAAAACAACAAAGAGGCGCTGCAATTCTGTTGCATTCACACAAAAGGTCATTGAGACAGGCCAGGTTACACTGAACGCTCCATTTGTGCATTAAAATTGTTATGTTTGCAGAATGAAACCAATACGTATTATTATGAGATTATTCAATAGCCCTGTTGTTATAATCACACTGGCATCTTTAATGTCTTTAAACGCTCAGGCACAGGCCATTCATGACTGGGAGAATCCGGCTGTGATTGGTATAAACAAACTTCCGTATCATGCAACGTTGCAACTGCCTTCCTTGCAGAAGGATTGCAAGGAGATTATCTCTCTTGACGGCCAGTGGCTGTTCCGTTGGTCAAAAGACCCGGATTCCCGTCCTGTGGGTTTTGAGGCTGAAGACTTTGACGTGAGCAGTTGGGATAAGATAACAGTGCCCGGCAATTGGCAGCTGCAGGGTTATGGCATGCCCATCTACACAAACTCTCAGTATCCGTTCCGTCGTAATGCGCCAAGTGTTACAAGTGAGCCTAACAGGAATTGGTATGCGTATGATCATCGTGACCCGGTAGGCTCATATGTAACCTATGTTGATATCACCAAGGATATGCTACAGAAAAACCTTATCCTGCACTTTGGAGGTGTTCATTCAGCCTTTTATGTGTGGATAAACGGTAAGAAGGTGGGCTATAGCCAGAACTCCATGACACCCGCTGAGTTTGATGTGACCGGGTTTATGCGTGAGGGCCGTAACAAACTTGCAGTAGAGGTTTATAGATGGAGTGACGGCAGTTATCTGGAGGATCAGGACATGTGGCGTTTGAGCGGCATATATCGCAGTGTGGAGTTGTGGGTGCGTCCGCTGGTGCATATAGCTGATTACAAGGTAGAGGCTATCCCCAATGCAGATTTTTCAAATGCTGAGATTACGGCCGATATTACTCTTTGCAATGTAAGCAAGCAGAAGGCCAAGAACCTTAAGGCAATACTCATTATTGACGGTAAAGCCGTTCAGGGACAGATAAAAAACCTTCCCGCCGGCGACACAATGCAGATAAGGCTTACATATAACATCGAAAGCCCCAAACTCTGGTCGGCAGAGAAACCAAACCTGTATCCGTTCAGCGTGGAACTGGCCGACAGGAAGGGCAACACACTGGAGCACTTTGACTACCACTTAGGTGTAAAGAAGGTTGAGATTGTGGGTGAGGTTTTCAAGATAAACGGACAGAACGTGAAACTGCGCGGAGTAAACCGTCATGACCACCATCCGCGTACGGGCCGATATGTGGATGATGACACCTACGTGACAGATATAACCCTGATGAAGCAGGCCAATATCAACTTCCTGCGCACCAGCCACTATCCTGACCGCGAGTATCTGTATGAACTCTGTGACCGTTACGGCATTTATGTGATGGATGAGGCTAATCAGGAGAGTCACGCCTTTGGCCTCAGAAACAGACAAATGGGTGATAATCCTGATTGGAAGAAGGCTCATGTGGATCGTGCCGTAGGTCTTGTTCAGCGTGACAAGAATCATCCTAGCGTCATTATCTGGAGTCTTGGTAATGAGGGCGGTTCCGGCCAAAACATGAAGGCCATGCATGATACCATAGTCGCTCTTGATTCAACCCGTCCGCCATTCTGTGATACGGACCGCAGTCAATCAGCCATATATGATGACGCATATCTTACTCCGGACAAACTGGCATCTGAGGCACGCCGCATCACTGACCGTCCGTTCATAATGCGTGAGTACGCTCATGCCATGGGTAACTCGGTAGGTAACCTGCAGGATTACTGGGATGTGATCTATGCCGATTCATCAATTTGCGGTGCCGCCATCTGGGATTGGGTGGATCAAGGCATTGCCAAACCTATTGACGGCAGCCCGCTGCGCCCATCGGCCAAACTCACACTTGAACCGGGCGAGTATTGGGCATACGGCGGTGACTTTGGTGACCAGCCTAATGACGGAGCCTTCTGCACCAACGGCCTGCTGGCACCGGACCGCACTCCGCATCCGCATTTTTATGAGGTGCAGTACGTGTATCAGCCTCTTAAGTTTGAACTTAATGACGGCCGGCTTAATATCATAAACCGCGATTTCTTTACAGACCCCAGTGAGTATGAAATCACCTTTGATACAATCGATAATGAGCGTGAACGCCTGCTGAATGTATATGCCCGCCTCAAGGAAGATAAACTCTGGGCGCCAAAGGGGTTTGTTGTGGCTCGTGAACAGTTTGAGTTGAATCCATACATATATCCTGCCACTATCACTATGGTGACCTCAAAGGTACAGGCAGTCCCCAGGGTAACTGTGATACCGGCCTTGAATAAAAAGGGTACCGTTAAGGAAGGGCAGTCATTGAAGATAGAGACAGAGAAGGGGAGTATGGTTGTTAATCATCTTGGCGCACTCATAAGTTGGACTGATGCACAAGGCCGTGAACTGCTTGCAGCACCGCTTGAGCCCTATTTCTGGAAACCGGTCAATGAGAACCAGGCCGCCAACAATTACGAACGGCGTCTGGGTTCATGGAAGAATGCAGCCGCAGAGCGTACATTCAAATCATTTGACTGGAATGTTGAGAACGGAGCAGTTGTGGCAACTATTGCAATGGAACTGCCCATAGGTGCAGATTATTCGCTTACATACACCATTAATAATTTTGGTTATATAAAGGTGGATGCTGTATATCAACCCACTAAGACAGGGCTGCCGCTTATGCCCAAGTTCGGCATGAGGATGCGCCTGAACCCTGACTATGACAATGTGAAGTGGTACGGCCGCGGCCCGTGGGAGAACTATCCTGACCGCAAGCTTTCTGCTTTTGTGAATGAATATTCTATGCCTCTCAGCGAGTACAGCGTTGAATATATCCGTCCGCAGGACAACGGCAACCGCTGTGATGTAAAATGGCTTGAGTTATCAGGCAAGAACGGAAATATCAGGGTTGAAGGCTGCCAGCCGCTATGCATCCGCGCCTGGGATTACGGTGAGGAAGATCTGACCCCAGGCCATCCGCATGAACTCAAGCATCGTGAATTCATTAATCTGAACATAGACCTTAACCTGCACGGCGTAGGCGGAGTTGACACCTGGGGAGGCCGCACTCTTGATAAATACACAATTGATGCCAATCAGCCTATGTTATACTCTTTTATCTTGAGTCAATGAACACAAAAACGGTTGGTTCTAAGAATCTGTTTAAATTTGTTTCCATGAATTTCTTACCGACTCTTTTCCCCTCTGTTTCCATCGTTTTTCAGTCAAAATGGACCTCCATTATTCCTTCAAAACGGTAAAAACAAAAGTGAAAATAGTCAATAATAATCTTCACGGAACAATTTCAAACAGATTCTAATTTTTATATGTTAAAATCTGAAAATTATTCTGAATTATTAGCAATAATGTCGTATCTTTGTCACTGCAAACAAGGAGAGAGAAAATTGGTTGTGAAACCGGTTCATCGAAAATTTCAATTATTGGAAAAGGACTGAGAAGGCTGATATTTCTATCAGCCTTTTCTCATTTATTATAATGCGGGGAAATAACACAATAGAGCAGTCCCTGCTGTGTCATTCTTGAGTCAGAACTTGGAGCGGATAGTCTTGATCTTGAGCTTTAGTTTGTTGCCGCCTATGAACTTGACCTGATGCATGTTGATGTCAAGGTAGTAACTAATGGGGCTCTTTCTTGAGTCCAGGTGTGCTACTACGGGTATAAGAACAACCTTGTTCCAATCCGGACGTGCTGATTCGTATGCAGCCTGACCTCCGTTCTCAAGCGTCATGTTGTTTGCATCAAGCCAATCTTTCCTATCAGAATAGATTTTCTCAACCAGTGCGGCGATATTGTTATACGTGTATGTTCCGTATTTGGATGAGTAGATTGACACGAATGATTCAATATTGTCAATGGCACTGTTCTTATTGAAGAAATCCTTTACCTTGTCCTTGCGGATGAGAAGCAGCCTGTAGGGTACTGACGGCTTGAAACGGCTGGATGGGGTGGTGGCTGTAGAGAGTCTTAGAAGTGCTGAGTTGAGCACATATGCATCATCTCTCATGCTGTCAACAGGCAGCGTGATTTCCGTAAGAAGTCCAAACGGGCTCCTTATCCATGTGCAGCTGTCGTTGTTTAGTTGGCTGTCAAGTGATGACCATTTAAGGCAGTTTATCTGAAGCACCTCACTATTACCTGAGAATTCAGCCACAGGTGATTCAAGGATAGCATTACCCTTTTTGTCACGTCCTATGTGCCTGAATGTTACCTGCAGTACTGAACGGTCAATGTACAGCATAGTGCCGTCACCTTGGGTACACTTTACATAGAATCCCTTGATGAGGTTCTCCATGAATGATGCGGCATCGGCAAAATAATGCCTTGTGGCTGGATTGAAGTATGATTCAAGGATTATTTTGGCAATTGAATCCGGCAGAGGGATTGTTATGCTTGGATAGTATGTTGATTTGTTGCGGACGCTGTCAGGGACCTGAAGGTTCCATCCGGATACCGTCACGCTGGCTAACGGCTTAGCAGAGGCATCGTAGAATTGGGCGGGATCAACGTTGGGATAATATTTGGTGTTTGCGTCAATCATTTTGTCAAGAGGGAATACCTCTATTTTAATGGGATTCAGTGAATCACCAAAGAAACCGGAATAATAGAGCCTTAGATTAGCGTAGTAAGGCTTTAGGCCTGCTACGGCCTGGTTGAACCATTCCGGGAACTTGTGGTCACCGATGCCATATACTGAATCAGAAAGGAACATGTTCTCCATGCATCCTAACTGAGTGAGGTAGCTTGCCTCAAAAGTAGCTCCGCTGTTCTGTTCAGTGAAACGGCCCAGATTGCACTGTGATGTCATTACAAGCAGTGAATCTGAAGCGAGTATGGTGCGTGATGTGGCAAAACAGGAGTCATCAGAAACTGTGATTGCATCACTCTCTGGTGTAAGGGATGCTCCCAGTCCGGATGTGTCATTGTCACATGATATCAGAAATAGAACTGCAAAAAGGCTGTAGGCCAGCGTTTTGAAATTCATAGCAGATTAAATAGTATCGTAGAAATCATTAATGATATTGGCTTCCATAGTGCTTGCATCGCCCTCCAGGACAGGTATGCCTTTCTGCTTGGCGTATGCGGGCAGGGTGGCGTCAACGGATGGTGAATTGCAAATTACTCCGTCAGAGAAATCTATGGCTTTCTTCATGACCGCATTGTAGTCAAGCGGCATCTGGAAAGAACCTATGTCACTCAGGGTCATATCCTTGGTGGGGATAATCTCCGGGTAATTGTCGTGGAAGTTCTGCTTGAAAGCCTGATCATAAAGAGAATAGACCACCTTTGATTCACGGAAGGCGGGCTCTTCACTGTAGGCCGTCTTGACGTAGAGCGGAATTAGGGCCGATAACCAACCGTGACAGTGTATGATATCGGGATTCCAACGCAACTTCTTTACGGTCTCCAGCACGCCGCGGGCAAAGAAGATGGTGCGTTCATCATTGTCCTCATATTCCACACCCTCCTTGTCAGTTACCTGAAGGCGGTTCTGGAAATAATCCTCATTGTCAATGAAATAGACCTGGATGCGTGCAGACTGGAGTGAAGCAACCTTTATGATAAGCGGATGATCGGTATCATCAATGATCAGGTTCATTCCTGACAGACGGATGACTTCATGAAGCTGGTTGCGGCGTTCGTTAATATTGCCCCATTTGGGCATGAAGGTACGGATGTCGTTACCCAATTCCTGGATGCTTTGAGGCAACTGCCTGCAATAATCCGCCATTGGAGACTGGCCCACAAACGGGGTAATCTGATCAGCAATGATAAGGATTTTCTTTTCGCTCATACGGTGAGTTTTGTAAATAATATGCGAAGATATAAAAAAAAAGTATGAATTTGGCAAGCAGTTTGGCGGAATCTTTTGAAATACCATAAATAATAACTTATTTTGCGGACTTTTTCAACCGTATTATGATTAAGGTAATAACAACAGTAAAGGAACTCAAGGAGGCTCTGAAAACCAGACGCGGCTTAGGCAAGTCATTGGGCCTGGTGCCCACAATGGGAGCTCTTCATGAGGGACACGCATCGCTGGTGCGCCGTTCAGTGGCTGAGAATGATATAACTGTGGTGAGTGATTTTGTCAATCCCACTCAGTTCAATGATAAGAATGACCTTATGAATTATCCGCGCACCATGGATGCTGACTGCAAGCTTCTTGAGAAGGTGGGTGCGCAGTATGTCTTTGCCCCGTCGGTGGAGGAGATGTATCCGGAACCCGATAACCGTACGTTTGATTTCACACCTCTTGACAAGGTTATGGAGGGTCCTAACCGTCCCGGACACTTTAACGGTGTGGCTCAGATTGTGAGCAAGCTGTTCTATGCTGTGGAGCCTGACCGCGCTTACTTTGGTGAGAAGGATTTCCAGCAGTTGGCCATAATACGTGAGATGGTGCGTCAGCTTGAACTCAACATTGAGATTGTGGGCTGTCCCATTGTACGTGAGGAGGACGGAATGGCCCTGAGCTCCCGTAATATGCTGCTGAGCAAGGCTGAGCGCAAGCTTGCCGCCAATATATCACGCACTCTCTTTGAGAGCCGCTATTATGCACGTCATCACACTCTTGTTTCAACCCGCAAGTATGTGATTGATACCATCAACTCATATGACGGGCTTGAGGTTGAGTATTATGAGATTGTTGACGGCCGCACACTGCAGCCGGTTGACAACTGGGATGCATCAGATTATATAGTGGGCTGCGTTACCGTTCACTGCGGTAAGGTCCGTCTTATTGATAACATTAAATACAAGGAGTGATGTTACTGACTGTACTCAAATCCAAACTGCACCGTGTTAAGGTGACCGATGCCAATATAAACTACATTGGCAGCATTACTATTGACGGCAACTGGATGGACGCAGCCGGCATCATTGACGGTGAGCAGGTTCACGTTGTGGATGTAACCAACGGTGCGCGCCTGATTACATATGTTATCCGCGGTGAGCGCGGCTCCAAGTGCATCTGCCTTAACGGGGCTGCGGCACGGCTGGTCTCAATTGGGGATACTGTTATCATCATTGCTTATGCACAGGTTACCCCGGAGGAGGCTAAGACCTTTAAACCTACCGTGGTAATTCCATAAATTGAGAATTGAAAATTGAGAATTGAAAATTATAAAAAAGGTTCGGAGAAAGTCCGAACCTTTTTTAATGTCGCGGGAATTAACGCAGGTTCTGCGTATTAATTTTCAATTTTCAATTTTCAATTTTCAATTGGAATTATCCGAGCATTGTGAGGAGAATTCCCGCTGCTACGGCGGAGCCGATGACGCCTGCAACGTTCGGGCCCATGGCGTGCATGAGCAGGAAGTTGCTGGG
>DBYQ01000087.1:13085-15515 GCA_002310015.1 Bacteroidales bacterium UBA1182 | reverse complement strand
AACCCCTACATCTGCGACGCCATGATCGATAACGTAGGCGTATTTGCCGATGCCGTTCTTCCCGGCAGTTTTGATCCCGCCAAAGCAGCCCTGTGGCTTGACTTTGAGGAGGAGCAGAACCAGGGCACATTCTACACATACGGACAGGGAGCCCGTACATACGGCTCAATCTGGCCCGACCGCGTACCCCAGCCCGAGATGTGGCAGATGAAGAAAACCGTCCAGCCGCTCTCATTCACGCTGGTTGACCTTGTATTCGGCAACGTCGAGGTATGGAACCGCAACCACTTTACCAACGCCTCAATCTACAACACCAAGTGGTCACTCATGGCCGATGACAAGGTAATAGAATCAGGCACACTGAATCTGGATGTGGAGCCGCTTACCAGAAAGATGGTTAGAATACCGTTCCACAAGCCCGCCCGTATTGAGCCCGGCAAGGAGTACCGCCTGGAGATAAGTTCATCACTTAAGAAGGATGAGGTCTGGGCCAAGGCAGGTCATGAGGTGGCATGGGATCAGTTTGAGCTCAAGTCCTGGAACAAACCTGCCCTTGCCGGTCCTGCAATAAAACGCAATATAACACTTACTCAGGGCAGTAACGGCATAGTAGTAAGCGGACAAGGATTCACCTACCGCTTCAACGCCGTGAGCGGTGCTCTTGAATCAATGAACGTTGACGGCAAGGAGATGCTCAAGGCTCCCGTTGCACTGAATGTATGGCGTGCTCCAGTGGCCAATGAGATTGACGGATGGAACGGTAACAATGCCGGCCAGCCCTCCATCCAGGGTTACGGAAACATCGGCGCCAATACCGTTCTGGCCAGCCATTACTATGCAGCCTCATTAGACAAGAGAAACCTTGTTCCAGTATCGGTCAAGGCCTTTAAGGGTGCTGATCTTGTAGTGATTGACGTGAAAGAGAATTCACTCTCCACCAATGCTACCGATAACCGCTTCGAGAATGACTGGCACTGGGTAGTAAATTCTGACGGAACCGTCACCGTACATCATAAGGTAAGCCCCATGGGCAAGATGCCGCAGTGGCTGCCCAGAATTGGTGTCACCATGAGTTTAGACAAGTCACTGAGCAAGGTTGAATGGTACGGACGCGGACCTCAGGCATCATATCCTGACCGCAAGACCGGATACCGCATAGGCATCTACAAGACCACAGTTGATGATATGTATGAGCCCTACCTCATCCCGCAGGATTACGGCCTCAGAACCGATAACCGCTGGGTTCGTCTGACTGACAACTCGGGCAAGGGTCTGGAGTTCTCAATGGATCAGTACTTCAACTTCAACGCATACGACTGCACTACCGATAACCTGACCAAGGCCATCTATCAGTACCAGCTGCAGCGTGGAGGCGATATTACCCTGAACCTTGACTACGCAACATCCGGTGTAGGCTGCACCTGCCAGGGCATCTTCCGCCAGTACCGCGTCCTGCCCGAGCCCTACCAGCGCACTATAACGATTAAACCGCTTCACGGTTTAATCGTTAATTGAAAATTGACAATTGAAAATTGAAAATAAAAAGTGACGCATTACTGCGTCACTTTTTTAGTTTTCTTCGTTGAAATAGAGTTTGTAGAACTTGCCGTGCTCGTCCTCACCCTGCTCTATGAGCTGGCGGCTGCCGTGCACGTATATGTGGAAGTTCTTGTCCAGTTTTATGACGCTCTTGTAGAGGCGGTTCTGTTTCTTCACGGCGCCCTCGCTTACATCAAACTGGTCCTGCAGTTGTATCTGACGCTCCTGCTCGTAACGGTTGCGGTAATCATCGAACATACCCACCACCTCGGGCTGAGCCATGACCTGCTGCTCAAATGACGGCATATCGAACTTGGGGTTGTTCTTGAAGAATCCCATGGTGCGGCTCAAAAGGTCGGCCTGGTCGGCACGGTTTACGTTGAACTGCTTGGGGAGTTCCTGGGCTACAAAGTTACGGGTCAGTTCCATCACGTTCTGGGTCTGGAAATATGAGTCCTGACGGCGCATCAGGTGCAGATAGTCATCAATCCAGTAACTGGCACCCTGGGTGTTGGTCTTATCGACCACTGCCACCATGTAGCCTTTCTCACGCTCGTAATTCATTATGAGCGCACCCTTGTCCAGACGGCGCAGGTTAACTCCGTCCACGGGTGATATGTCAAAACCGTCCTCATCGTGCTCAAAGGTAAGGAAGGTCTCCTTGTTCTCTATCTTGAACAGGCCTATGGCCTCATTGATGTCATGTCCTATGCCAAGTCCCGTGATATGGGCCACGATAAAGTCACCGCCCTTGATTTTAGGATGCTGGCAGTTCTCATACAGGTGTGTGGCCAGATCCACCGAGAAGTCATAAAGCATGCCGGGATTATCGAATATGTCCGATACCAGCCTGTAGACGCGGTTATTCTCAAGCCCCATGTCATCATGGAA
>DBYQ01000087.1:0-13062 GCA_002310015.1 Bacteroidales bacterium UBA1182 | reverse complement strand
ATATCCTCGCTCAGCGTAAACAGTTTCTTGGAGCATACAAACGGCTCCTCATTGGCCTGATTGCCCACATAGTGCAGCGCCAGACTCTCTATCTTCATTTCTGACATAATTCGTTTTCGGTACAAAACAGTACAAAAGGGGTCTGACCCCAATTGTACTATTTTTGGGCGCCGGCAGCAAGATCCAGTATCTCATTGGTAATGGCTTGCTGGCGAAGTTTGTTATATTGGAGGGTAAGCTCCCCAATAAGGTTATCAGCATTCTCGGTAGCGGCCTGCATGGCAATCACACGGGCAGCCTGCTCGCTGGCAAAAGAATCCAGCATGGCGCAATAGACTTTCATGCGTATCACCTTGGGCAGCAGCACTTTCATAAGCTCTGCGGCCGACGGTTCCAGAATGTAGTCACTCTCCTGCTCCGCCTCACCGGCCGGAACAGTTACGGGCAGCAGAACCTCATCGACAATCTGCTGCGATCCGGCGCTCTTGAAGTGAGTATAGGTAAGCACCACCTTGTCTAAATGGCCGTTCAGATACATATCCATAAGGTCATCGGCCAGCGATGCGGCCTGCTCATAACTGCGGCTCTGCATCATGCCGGCATAACCGGTGTTTACGGTCAGCCCCTCCTTGCGGAATGCATCGGTTATCTTCTGGCCTACGGTATAAACCAACGGAGTCTGGTCAATCTTATACAGGTCATTGTAAAGTGCGCGGCTGTGACGGATTATGTTACCGTTAAAACCGCCACACAGGCTGGAATCGGACGAGAAGCAGACCATAGCCACCTCCTTGACATCACGCTCCACCACTAATGGTGACACCTTGCGGGCCTCGGGATCGGACGACAGGCGTTTAAGGATACCGTCCAGCTGATTCACGTAAGGCACGGCAAACTGAATGTTCTGCTGAGCCTTGCGCAGTTTCACGCTCGATACCATCTTCATGGCCGATGTGGTCTTGCGTGTATTGCTGACCGACTGGATACGGGTCTTTATCTCCTTGAGTGACATTACTTATCAGATTCCTAATTCCTGAATGGTCTTGTCGGCAGCCTCCTCAATGAGTTTGCCTACCTCATCATTCATCACGCCTTTGGACAGCACATCAAGTATGTTCTCCTTGTACTTGCCGCGTACAATCTCCACAAAACGGTCCTCAAAATCAATGACCCTGTCCAGAGGAACCTTGCTCAGAAGACCGTGTATGCCGCAGTAGAGTACTGCTATCTGCTCTCCTACCGGCATAGGTGAATACTGAGGCTGAATGAGCAGGCGGTTGTTCTTACGGCCCTTGTCAAGCACCATGGCGGTCACGGGATCCATATCGCTGCTGAACTTGCTGAATGCCTCCAACTCGCGGTACTGCGCCTGGTCTATCTTAAGCGTACCGGCCACCTTCTTCATAGACTTGATCTGAGCGTTACCGCCCACACGTGATACCGAGATACCTACGTTGATGGCGGGACGGAATCCCTGGTTGAAGAGGCTTGACTCAAGATATATCTGACCGTCGGTAATGGAAATCACGTTTGTAGGGATATAGGCCGATACGTCACCGGCCTGAGTCTCGATGATAGGCAGAGCGGTAAGTGAGCCGCCTCCCTTGACATGGCCAACAAGTGATGCAGGAAGGTCATTCATCTTCTCAGCCACCTCCTGCTGGCTGATTATCTTGGCGGCACGCTCCAGAAGACGTGAGTGCAGGTAGAAAATATCACCAGGATATGCCTCACGGCCTGAAGGACGGCGCAGGATAAGTGATACCTCACGGTAGGCAACAGCCTGCTTTGAAAGGTCATCATATACAACAAGTGCATGACGGCCGGTATCACGGAAATACTCACCTATGGCAGCACCTGCCAGAGGAGCGTAGTACTGCAGAGCGGCAGGATCAGCAGCGGTAGCGGCAACCACGATTGTGTAATCCAGTGCACCGTGCTGGCGCAGTGTGTTCACGATGGTTGCAACCGTTGAGCCTTTCTGGCCTACAGCCACATATATGCAATAAACAGGATCACCTGCCTCATAGTTTTTACGCTGGTTGATGATGGTATCAATGGCGATGGCAGTCTTACCGGTCTGACGGTCTCCGATTATGAGCTCACGCTGACCACGGCCAATGGGAATCATGGCATCGATGGCACGCAAGCCGGTCTGCAAGGGCTGATGCACAGGCTCACGGAACACCACGCCGGGTGCCTTGCGCTCCAGAGGCATCTCAAAGAACGGGCCCTCAATCTCCTGCAATCCGTCCAGTGGCTGTCCAAGCGGATTGACCACGCGCCCCACCATATTCTCGCTCACATTTATGGATGCAATGCGGCCGGTGCGGTGCACAATCATATCCTCTTTGATCTGGTCAGTGGGACCAAGCAGAATGGCACCTACATTATCCTCCTCAAGATTCATCACTATGGCACGTATGCCATTGTCAAACTCTATCAGCTCATCGGCCTCGGCATTCTTAAGTCCGTAAATGCGGACTACACCGTCACTTACTTGGAGCACGGTGCCCACCTCCTGGAACCTGGCAGATGTATCTATGCCCTTAAGTTGTTCCAGAAGTACCTCCGATACCTCACTTGCCTTTATTCCGTTTGCCATTATATGATACGGTTATTCTTTTCAATCAGTTCCTTACGGATACGCTGTAACTGCCAAGCCACGCTGGCGTCCATGCGGAATCCGTCAACCATAAGCACAAAGCCTCCCTCAATGGCGGGATCAACGGTGTGAGTCCACTCCACCTTGCCGTGCTCAACGTTCTCAACCAGTTGTTTAAGCCTCTCACGGCGTTCGTCGCCCACCTGAGTGGCTGTAACAAGTTCTACCGGCACTATACCATTGCGCCTGCGATACAAGTCCTGATAACTTATAGACATAAAGAGCAGGTACTCACCGCGTCCAGCTCCAATAACAAGCTTGAAGAAAGCGGCGGTAGAACCGCTCAGCTTGCTTTTGCCGTCAGTAACTGCGATCTCAAGCAGATTGCATTTAGCACTGGCAGACACTGTGGGGTCAACGATACGGTCATGTATGGCATGCAGTGAACGCAACCGTTCTGCAAGTGTCTGCATCTCAGCATACACCTGCTTATCATCGGCCTGCTCCACCGCATACTGAAGCAGAGCCTTGGCATAACGAACAGAAACGGTTCCTGTGTTCACTGTTTACTTACCGGTCTTTACATCATCAATCATTCGGTCAATCATAGCCAGCTGCTCATCACTGGAGTCAAGCTGCTTACGGACCACTTTCTCAGCCACCTGGACTGTCAGCTCCGCCACCTGACGACGGAGACTGCGCAGAGTCTCCTCCTTCTCCTGACGGATCTGTTCGCGTGCATCGGCAATGATCTTCTCACCACTCTCCTTGGCACGCGACTCTGCATCTGCAATGATTTCATCACGCCGGTCAGCAGCCTCCTTGAGGATACGGGCCTGCTCGGCACGTGTCTCCTTAAGAAGGTTGTCACACTCCTTCTGGATGCCCTCCAGACGCGCATTGGCCTTCTTGGCCGCGTCAAGCGACTTGTCAATGTACTCATTGCGCTTGTCAACCATATCGGTTATGATGGGGAACCCCCACTTAACCACTATGAAGAAGACTATTCCGGCTGCAATGAGCATCCAGATAATTGTACCGACTTCGGGAATCAGCAGATCCATTAATCAGCGTTAAGAGCCATCAGACAAACGATTATGGCAAAAAGGGCAACACCCTCCATGAATGCGCCGATAACGATCATGGCACCACGGATATCACCGGCAGCCTGAGGCTGACGGGCAATTGACTCCATTGTGGACTGACCTATCTTGCCCAGACCAATAGCGGCACCTACCACTGCAATAGCTGCACCGAGTGCAATACCGGCTTTGCCTAAAGCTGCACCTGCGGCAGCCTGCAATAACGTTGCTAACATCATAATTCTTTCAATTTAAATTGTTGATATTTAATTTTTTAATTCTATACTCTTATCATCTTTCTTATGTTCATGTTCCGGGTGAGCCAGTCCTATGAACATAGCCGACAAAATGGTGAATACATATGCCTGGATGTATGCCACCAGCAGCTCAAGCATATTCATGAACACCATAAAGAACAATGACAGCGCTGTCATGGGAGCACCTATTGCAGGCCCCATCTTGGCTGTAATGAATATCATGCACGTAAGTGCCAGTATGATGGCATGACCTGCGGTGATATTGGCAAAGAGACGTACCGTCAGAGCGAAAGGCTTGGTGAATATGCCGATAAACTCTATCAGCGGCAGTATGGGCGGCACCTTGAGGAATATCGGTACATCGGGCCAGAGTATCTCCTTCCAGTATTCGCGGTTGCCGAACACATTCACGGTAAAGAAAGTAACCAGCGCCAGTGAGAGTGTCACGGCAATGTTTCCGGTCACGTTGGCTCCGGCCGGGAATATGGGAATAAGACCCATGAGGTTGCTCAGCAGTATAAAGAAGAATATGGTGAGCAGCAGCGGAGCATAACGCTTGTACTCCTTGCCCACGGACGGTTTGATGACATCATCCACAATCATGAATATGACATACTCCATCAGGCCGGTAAAGCCTCCCGGGGCGGGATCTGTTGATGAATGACGCTTGTACCATCCGGCGGTACACATCACTATCAGACATAACAGGAGTGAGTTGATGATTATGCCGAACGCCACTTTAGTGAGCGAGAGGTCAAGCGGTTTGAGTTCAGTGCCGTCTGGCATGGCCTCAACGAGTCTTCCGGCAAACGCACCTGTATCAGCAATATGGAATCCCTTATAGGAACCAGTCTTCTCAAGCTTGCGTGACGAGAAGAAATGCCAGCCCGAAACCTTACTGTGGAGTATCACAGGCAGATAGATTGAGACCTCTTTCTCTCCTATCGTAATTACATGCCAGTGATATGAGTCCTTAAGGTGACCGAATATGATCCCCTTGACGTCAACGGCCTCATCCTCTACAGGTTCAGCACCCTCCTGAGCCCTTACAGGCAGGACTGCCAGGAGCAGCAACGGCAATATGTAAAGTAACTTTTTCAACTCTTCTTCTCCCCCTTCATAAAGAGTACAGTCTCAACTGCCGACAGGCACATATAAAAAATCATGAACACCACAGTGAACGCCAACAGCTCTGTGCGTACCATGGAAAAATATATCAGAAGGAACGCAAGGGCAATCATTATCTTGACAACCCTGTAACTCAGAAAGAATATGCTGCGATCCTTACCTTTTTTCTCTATAGAGCTTTTGAGAATGAGCATAACGCCCAGCATAACGGCATAGAACAACGGTATTGTGAACATCATTCCGGGAAAATGATCAGGCCAGACCATGCGCAATGCCAGTGACGATGCCACTGAAAGCACCGACAGGACTGCTAAATACCATATTATCAATTTCTTCATCATTCTATGCACACTATTGCAATGTTGTTCTTAACCTCCACGAATCCACTGTTTAACGGATACTCTGCGGCGTTATTCGCTCCCTTGACGATCACTTTTCCACTCTCAAGTGAGGAAATTATGGGAGCATGCATGTCAAGCACCGAGAAACTGCCGGCACTGCCCGGCAGAGTCACGCTCTCAACCTCTCCCTCAAAGAGAATCTCACTAGGAGTTATGATCCGTATCTTCAGCATTTAATTCTCAATTCTCAATTTTCCGCTCGGCCCGAAGGGACGCTTTCACAAAGCGAAGCGACTGAAAGAATTCTCAATTACTTAGCCACGTCACCAAGTAACTTCTTACCCTTCTCAATCGCCTCCTCAATAGTGCCCACATTAAGGAACACCTGCTCGGGAAGGTCATCAACCTCACCGTCCAGGATCATATTGAATCCCTTGATGGTATCCTCTATGCTTACCATTGTACCCTTGACACCGGTAAACTGCTCTGCCACTGTAAACGGCTGTGACAGGAAACGCTGTACACGGCGTGCGCGTGCCACGGTGAGCTTATCCTCATCGGACAGTTCATCCATACCCAGGATGGAGATAATATCCTGAAGTTCGTTGTAACGCTGCAGAATCTGCTTTACACGCTGTGCGGTATCATAATGTGCCTTGCCTACGATATTGGGATCAAGGATACGTGATGTTGAATCCAGCGGGTCAACAGCCGGATAGATACCCAGCTCGGCTATCTTACGGCTCAGCACCGTGGTTGCATCCAGGTGTGAGAACGTGGTGGCAGGTGCCGGGTCGGTAAGGTCATCGGCCGGAACATATACGGCCTGTACTGATGTGATAGATCCGTGAATGGTTGATGTGATGCGCTCCTGCATCTTACCCATCTCACTGGCCAGTGTAGGCTGGTAACCTACGGCGCTCGGCATACGTCCCAGCAGGGCCGATACCTCTGATCCTGCCTGAGTGAAACGGAATATGTTATCAATGAAGAACAGGATATCGCTGTAAGCGCCGTCGCTACCTGCACCATCACGGAATGACTCTGCAACGGTAAGACCGGAAAGCGCTACCGATGAACGTGCCCCTGGAGGCTCATTCATCTGACCATACACAAGTGTAGCCTGTGACTTGGCCACCTCGTCATAGTCAACCTTGCTCAGGTCCCACTCTCCCTTGGCCATGCTCTCCTTGAAGGCATCGCCGTATTTTATAACACCGGATTCTATCATCTCGCGCAGCAGGTCATTACCCTCACGGGTACGCTCTCCTACTCCGGCAAATACTGAGAATCCGTTGTTCTTCTTTGCGATGTTATTGATAAGCTCCATGATGAGTACGGTCTTGCCCACGCCGGCACCACCGAACAGACCTATCTTACCACCCTTGCAATAGGGCTCCAGCAGGTCAATCACCTTGATACCTGTAAACAGGACCTCCTCTACTGTAGAGAGCTCCTCAAACTTAGGCGGCTGACGGTGTATGGGGAACGCACCCTCCTTGTCCAAAGGCTTGAGGTCATCAATGGGCTCACCTGTAACGTTCATCATACGGCCCTTGATCTGCTTGCCTACAGGCATAGTGATAGGGCTTCCCGTTACACGTACATCCATACCGCGGCGCAAACCGGTGGTAAGGTCCATAGCTACGCAACGGACCATATTCTCACCTATGTGCTGCTGTACCTCAATAATAAGACGGCGGCCGTCATCGCGCGTAATCTCCAGCGCATCGTGGATGGAAGGCAGATTATCAGTGCCTGTCTCAAAGGCTACATCCACCACCGGACCGATTATTTGGGCTATATGCCCTGCATTAATTGCCATAATCTTTATTTTAGACCCGCAAATTTAATAAATAGGTATCAAAATCGAATGCTTAAAATGCACCCGTTTGTTCCTAAAATACGTTAACTTTGCGCCCAATGAATACAACAGAGGCACTGATTATAGCCGCTCAGATAATAGGAGGATTCTTTCTGCTCTTCTTTGGGGGCGATTGGCTTGTTAACGGAGGCGTAGCACTGGCACGCCGTTTCCGCATATCCCCGCTTGTAATAGGAATGACTATAGTGGCATTCGGGACATCAGCCCCGGAACTGCTGGTAAGCCTTGTATCCGCCATTAAAGGCAGCTCCGGAATAGCTGTGGGCAATGTGGTGGGCTCCAATATAGCCAACATAGGCCTCATACTGGGCCTTACTTCAATAATCTGCCCCATCGAAACCGATAACCGCAAGGTTATTGCAAACGGAGCGGTAATGATCCTGGCATCACTGCTTCTGATGCTGTTCGCACTCAATTCAGGCATATCCAGAACAGAAGGAATAACACTCTTCCTGTGTCTCATTATATTCACTATTGTGTCCATAAAGAAAGGACGGACGCAAGACCAGGAGATAGACACTGAGGATAATCAGCAAGAAAAGACAATGCCCATACTTGCGGCACTGGGACTGATCATACTGTCATGCGGAATGCTTGCATTCGGAGCCGATATCCTTGTGGACGGTGCAACCACACTGGCATCGGCCATGGGAGTAAGTGACAAGGTTATCGGACTGACAATCGTAGCCTTAGGCACCAGCTTGCCTGAACTGGCTGCTT
The DNA here is from genome assembly GCA_002310015.1 of Bacteroidales bacterium UBA1182. Taxonomy (GTDB): domain Bacteria; phylum Bacteroidota; class Bacteroidia; order Bacteroidales; family Bacteroidaceae; genus Colenecus. Next base: position 5,044 of record DBYQ01000087.1, on the reverse strand, counting down.
CAGTTGCCGCCGCATTCAAAAAGCAGATGGATATCTCCATAGGAAACATCATCGGCTCCAACATATTCAACATCCTGTGTGTGCTTGGAGTATCGACATCCATCAAACCCATCCAACTCACATTTGGAGATTACAGGAATGATTTCTGGTGGATGATAGGTTTCTCAGTATTCATCCTGCTCTTTACCACACTTAGAAAAAAGAAAGGACGCCTGGGTCGTACCGCAGGAATCCTCTTCTTTTTGGCATACGCAGTTTACGCGTGGTCATTGTTCTGACCGTTTCATAACACTCTTTACAAAGTAGCAGATAAGTGCTGCATACATGATGAGTGACAGCCACTCAGCCATGTTTGAACCGCTCCATGATTCAGCCATAAACAGGTCAAGGCCGGCAAATCTGAGTGCGGCGCTCACCACACCCATCAGCGCACCGCCTGCTATGAAGCCAGATGCCAACAGTGTGCCATGCTCAACACGTGCAGAATTGACGGAAGCATCCTTTGAGCGGCTGCCTACGTACCAATTGATCAAGCCGCCCACCACAAGAGGTATGTTGAGTTCAAACGGAATGAACATACCCAGGGCAAAAGCCAGAGCCGGTATCTTGAAGAAGTTGAGTATCAGAGCCAATACCGCACCTGTGACATAGAGCCACCAGGGAGCGCCTGTACCTGACATAAGCGGATCTATAACCGCAGCCATGGCATTGGCCTGAGGAGCTACCAGAGCATTCTCACCCACAAATCCATAGGTCTTGTTCAGGATTATCAGGACACCGCCCACGGTAAGGGCAGAAACGAGTGTACCCAGAAACTTGAACCCCTGCTGCACTGCCGGCGTGGAGCCTATCCAGTAACCTATCTTGAGGTCAGTAACCATATCGCCGGCCATGGAAAGCGCCGTACATACCACACCGCCCATAATAAGCGCCGATACAATACCGGCAGTACCCTTAAGACCCACTGACACCATTATGACCGATGCCAGTATAAGTGTCATCAGGGTCATACCAGATACCGGGTTGGTACCTACAATAGCAATGGCATTGGCAGCCACGGTAGTGAACAGGAATGCAATTATTCCAACCACCAGAATTCCCACGACAGCGTGCACCAGATTGAAATTCATCACACCCAGATAGAAGAAAGCAAAAACAGCCACAAGAGCCACAATAATACCTATAATTACTATTTTCATAGGGAGGTCACGCTGCGTGCGCTCCACCTGAACGCCCTGCATATCCTTTCCGGCCTTAAGCTCACGTCCGGCCAGGCTTACAGCACTTTTAATCACTGACCAGGATTTTACGATACCTATTATTCCGGCCATAGCAATGCCGCCTATGCCTATATGACGAGCATAACCGGTAAATATCTGCTCCGGCTCCATCTGTGAGACAGCATCAGCAATGGCAGGATTCAAAGTATGCAGGAACGTATCACCCAGCAAAGGCAGCAACGGCACAATCACAAACCATACCACAGCTGATCCCGCAGCGATTATGCACGCATACTTAAGGCCTACTATGTACCCCAGGCCAAGAACCGCCGCACCCGTGTTGATGCTGAACACCAGCTTGACCTTTGTGGCCAGAGCAGAGCCCCAGGCGCAAACCCTTGAGGTGAAACTCTCCGTCCACAACCCGAATGTGGAAACAATGAAATCATATATACCGCCTATTATGCCCGATACCACCAGCGGCTTGGCCTGACCGGCACCCTTCTCTCCCGATATGAGCACCTGCGTAGTGGCAGTAGCCTCCGGGAAGGGATACTTGCCATGCATATCCTTGACAAAATACTTGCGGAAAGGAATCAGGAACAGTATGCCAAGTGCACCGCCCAGCATCGAGCTCAGGAACACCTGAATAAAGTTTACCGTCATATCCGGATATTTGGCCTGAAGTATGTAGAGAGCCGGCAGGGTAAAGATGGCACCTGCCACCACACCTCCGGAGCATGCACCGATAGACTGTATGATAACGTTCTCACCAAGAGCGCCTTTACGCTTGGCTACCGATGACACTCCCACCGCAATGATAGCTATAGGAATGGCCGCCTCAAACACCTGCCCCACCTTAAGGCCAAGATAAGCTGCGGCAGCTGAGAACAGCACAGCCATAAGCACGCCCCATCCCACTGACCAGACATTGGCCTCAGGATAAACCTTGCCTGATTTCATTATAGGCTCATAAACCTCACCTTCCTTAAGCTCGCGGTATGCGTTTTCCGGCAGCTCAACCGGTTTCTTCTGTTCTTCCATCCTGTTAAGATAATTCTGTTCGCGAATTTAGTTAATAATTGAAAAATTCTAGTTACTTTTGATGCAGAAACCATATTTACTAACTACAATCATAATGAGAAAACAGATGTTATTTGCGGCTGCTGCTGTAATGGCAATAGCCAGCGTGCCTGCTCTGGCACAGAACTCGAGAATCGTTGAGGAAGGTGGTTCAGGCCCCTACAAGGCCATCATGATGGAAGAGGCTTCTCTTACCACTCACACCATTTTCCGCCCCCAGGACATAAGCAAGTTTGGCAAGGGCAATCTTCTGCCCGTTGTGGTTTGGGGTAACGGCGGTTGCGCCAACTCTCCCAGCGGCCATGTCAATTTCCTGAATGAAGTTGCATCACAGGGATTCCTTATCGTAGCTATCGGCCCCAGCAACTATCAGCAGCAGGAGGCTCCGCGTCCCGGTCAGACCGGTGATGTGCCCCGTATGGGCGGCATGGGAGGCGGAATGCCTCAGATGGGCGGCGGAATGCCCGGCGGTATGGGTGGCGGTATGCCACAGATGGGCGGCCAGCGTCCTCAGGGCCAGGGTGCACCTCAGGGTGGCCAAGGCGGCGGTATGCCTCGTATGGGCATGGGCGGTGGAATGCCCGGCGGTATGGGAGGCGGTATGCCACAGATGGGTGGCGGCGGCATGGGCGGTGGAATGTCCATGGGTGACCCCGCAGGCCTGAAGCAGGCTCTTGAGTGGGCAATTGCTCAGAATGCCGACAAGAACAGCCCCTACTACGGCAAGCTGGATATTGACAACATCGCAGCAGCGGGTATGTCATGCGGTGGTCTGCAGGCTCTCCACATGAGTGATGACGCACGCATCAAGACCATCATGGTAATGAACAGCGGTTATTTCGGCACCGATGAAAGTGAAGATAAGGCCAGTCTTGCCAAACTGAAACAAAAGTCAATTATCTGGATCCTGGGCGGTTCAACCGATATCGCATGGGATAACGGTAATGATGACTTCAAGCGTATGGCAGGCACAATGCCCGCATGCTTGGTAAGCCTGGATGGCATCGGCCACGGCGGTACATACATGCAGCCCAATGGCGGTGACTACGCAAAGGTAGCAGGTGCATGGCTCAAGTGGTGGCTCAAGGGCGACAAGGAGGCCAGCACAATGTTTACAGGTTCTGAGCCCGGCGTAAGCAAGATGGCCGGCTGGTCAATTGAGCGCAAGAACATCAAGTAAACCATTACCTAAAAAGACCATAAACGCGTCCCTGATTCAAATCGGGGGCGCGTTTATTCATATCATTACGTATGAGGTATCGGGCGTTTTATTAATTTTGCGAACAAATAAGCAATAACATATGAATATACTTATCAATAACGGCATAATACTGCCCATGAATGCCTCAAATGAGGATAAACCATACTTTAACGGTTATGTTGGAATAGAAGGTGAACGCATTGCATTCGTAAGCAGCAACCCGGATGAAGCCAAGGCTTTCTTAGCAAAACACAAAGATGACTACACCCAGATTGATGCATCAGGAAAAGTGGTTATGCCTGGCCTTATCAACACACATACCCACGTGGCAATGGCACTTCTTCGTGGTATTTCCGATGATGTACCGTTGATGGAATGGCTTGAGCAGCACATCTGGCCTATTGAAGGCAAGATGGGTTACCAGGAGGTCTATGACGGCGCAAGACTTGGCATACTGGAGATGCTCATGGGCGGCACTACAACCTTTGTTGACATGTATCCGTATGAGGAGGCTATTGCCGAGGCTGCAGAGAGTGCAGGCATCCGTGCAGTTGTCAGCCCCTGCCCCATGGATTTCAGGATGGAGCATTTTGAAAATGACTGGCGTCAGGTCAAGAAGAGATTCTCCGGCAGTCGGCTTGTGACAATGTGGATGGGCCCGCATGCCGTTTATACCCTGTCCGGAGAGCATCTGCAACGCTCTATCAGCCTCTCCAAGGAACTGGGCATAGGCAGTCATGTCCACCTGGCAGAGACACAGACCGAACAGGACAACTGCATGGCTCAGCACGGAATGAGCCCCACGGAATATCTTGAGAAGGAAGGTCTGTTCTCAACCAAGACACTTGCCGCACACTGTGTGGTAATGTCTGACCATGATATAGAGATCCTGGCCAGGCACGGTGTATCAGTGGCACACAACCCGCAGAGCAACATGAAACTGGCATCAGGAATAGCACCAATCAAAAAGATGCTTGATGCCGGAATCAACGTATCCATAGGCACTGACGGCGCATCATCAAACAATGACCTGGATATGTGGGAGGAGATGCGTACAGCATCACTGCTCCAGAAAGTAAGCACAATGGACCCATGCGCCATACCCGCATACACCGCCCTACAAATGGCAACTGTGAATGGTGCAAGGGCTATCGGCCGCGAAGGGGAGCTCGGAGTACTTGCAGTAGGCGCGTTCGCCGATGTCCTGCTTGTAGATATAGAAAAAGCACACCTGTATCCGCATACAAACCTCATTTCTGAACTTGTTTACAGCACCCACGCATCAGACGTTGATACGGTAATAGTGAATGGAAAGATTGTTGTCAAGAACCGCAAGTGCCTCTCAATGAACGCATCAGAGGTCTGCGCCACCGCCCAAAAGCAGATAGACACTCTGATGTCAAAATAACTTAAGCAAAGAAAAAGTTTCAGGGAGGCTAAAAAAAATCGCATTTGTCTTTGTAAGTCTCCCCAAAACCACTACCTTTGCACCGCTTTCACCAGAAAGCACGTTCTTTGCGGTAATAGCTCAGTTGGTAGA
>DBYQ01000057.1 GCA_002310015.1 Bacteroidales bacterium UBA1182 | reverse complement strand
GGACACACAAATTGAAACATCACCCTGAAAGGCGGCCCTTTCGCGGAGCGAAATAAAATAAGGTTTACCGAACTCGTTTTCTGCGTTTTCTAAAACGCAGAAAACGAGTTGTCATCACGACAACTCGTTTTCAAATTAAATCTAATACCATGAAAAACACGTAGCAAAGATATGTGATTAATTTATATACATTCCTTATTCAGAATAAAAATCTTGTCATTTAACATTTTTTCACACTATTCCACTGAGAGCACAAGGCCTTTTAGATACTCTCCTTCAGGGTGAAATATGTTGATCGGATGATCTGCAGGCTGATGTAACTGATACAGAATCTTTACACTACGACCGGCTTGAGCCGCTGCTGTAAAGACCGCCATACGGAACTGGTCCTTGGTTACCACCTGTGAACAGGAGAATGTAAACAGGATGCCTCCGGGCTGTATCTTTTCAAAAGCCTTCTGATTCAGACGGCGATAGCCTATCAAAGCATGCTTGAGTGCATCCTTATGCTTGGCAAAGGCGGGCGGATCCAATATAATAAGGTCATAAATGGGATCCATGCGGTCCAGGAACTTAAACGCATCCTCAGCAAATGCGGCATGACGCTCATCGCCCGGAAAGTTATCCTTTACGCCACCCGATGTCAGCTCAATGGCACGTGCTGAACTATCTACGGAGTGCACCAGATTGGCGCCTCCCCTGAGGGCAGCAAGTGAGAATCCGCCTGTATAGCAGAACATATTCAACACGTTACGTCCCTTGGCGTATCTTTCCAGAAGCGCCCTGTTCTCACGCTGGTCAATGAACAGACCTGTTTTCTGGCCATTGATCCAATCTACGGGCATCTTCATGCCGTATTCCAGCGGAGTGTCATCGGACGGACCACCCCATATATATCCGTTGCCGCGGTCGATATCGGCCTTGAACGGAAGCGTTGTCTCTGACTTATAGTAAATACCGCTTATGGAGCTGCACATAACCTCACGCAGAGCCTCGGCTATGGCCTCGCGGTCACAATGCATACCTACTGAATGGGCCTGCATCACGGCTGTGCGGCCATAGATGTCAATGACCAATCCCGGCAGATTGTCACCCTCGCCGTGTACAAGACGGTATATATTATGATCCTTACGGTCTGTCAGGCCAAGTGAACGGCGCATTTCAAATGCGACAGAGAGTCTTTTGAGCCAGAAAGCATGGTCAATCGGCTCCTTACTGAAAGAAAGAACACGCACAGCAATGCTGCCCACCTGTATATGGCCCACTGCTATCCACTCACCGTCACGGGTATATACATCAACCACATCACCCTCCTCAGGAGAGCCCTCAATGCTGGCTATGGCACCTGAGAATATCCAGGGATGAAAACGCCTGAGTGACTCCTCCTTACCTTTCTTCAGTATTACTCTCTTCTGCATATTTCCTTATTAACACGTAATCACCGGACTTCTTGAGATTCATGACATAATGATATATCCTAAGGCAGGCCCAGGCATCGACTGCTGCATACTGCCTCTGGCTCTCGGTAAGACTCTCTATCTCCCAGTTACTTAGCTGCTGGTTCTTGGAGATACGCTCGCCAAACAGCAGACCATACATCTTTTGTAAACCTTTTTCTTCAACACCTATACTTCCGCACAGCTCCTGCAGTTCCACAAAACCGGCAGGTTTCAGCTCACGGCGACTGGCAAGCGAATTGAAATCATCCTTTACGGAAAGCCCCACCTTTATAATATCTGCATCTGAAAGAAAATCGGCCACACAATCCGGAATGCCCATTTTGTTAAGGCGGAACAGGTAAGCCATATCATTTGTGGAGAGTTGCAGCAAAGCTATCTTATGTCCCTGTCCTTTTGTAAATGAGGGACGTGTTTCAGTATCAAAGCCCACAACTTTATGTGTACGGAGAATTTCAATGGCTTTCTGAGCTCTCTCCTCAGTATCTATCTCCTCTATTATGCCTTCAAAAACCACTCTCGGCTTGTCGGCCAATTCAGATTTGTCTATCTTGTTGGGTATTTCAATCATAAAGTGATGGATCGTCAAGATTCTGGTCAATATTGTATCTAACATTGTGGACGGCACGCAGGGTGTTTGTCAATGTCTGCCCCCAATATGTACGGAATCCCTCAGCACATACGGCTACAGCCTCTGCCATGACCTCATCCAGGCCGCTGCGGTAGGAATGCACAAAGTTCTTGAGGGCCTGATAGATATCAGCCATGTCTTCCGATATGCACCTGCGTACGGGAGTGTCGCTGTATTTCATATCCTCCACAAACACCTCAAGATAATCATCGTTTTCGCCGAACTTTTCACTGAGCATCTGCCTTATGGCATCATAATCAGGCTCAGTAACAACCTCCTCCAGATAGAGACCCTCAGGTTCCGTATCAGCAAGCATCGCAGCCTTAAGATATACCAATGGCAGCAACTTGCAGAGTACGTCAACCACCCTTGAAGGCTCCTTGTCATAGACCTGTTCCAGGAAGGCGCAATACTCAGCCGCAACTGTCACGAATTCAACCGTATTCTTGTCAAATGCCGTCTGTTTTCCCATATCATTGCGTTACAGACTGCAAAATTACTCACAAATCGCCGATAAGCCTGCCCTATTTTTAATTTTTTATTATAACAAAAAGTTTCTACCTTTGCAGATTAAGCGCAAAAACGGCTTTTTCTACTATATGAGCATAACAAAAAAGGATACAAAACCCCGCACAGGGACCCAGAAACCTGAATGGAAATTCAGCCTGTCAAGCATATCTGACACATTCCGTAACGAGACATTCCTCTTTACAAGCGGAGCCGTGCTGACAATTGTTGCCATTTTCATTTTGGTGGCATATATCTCATTCCTTTTCAACGGAGGGACTGACCAGAGCGCAGTCATGAACGGTTCCGCTGAGATTGAGAACAGCACCGGGCTTCTGGGTGCCAGGGCATCGGAATTCATAGTAAACGGATGGTTCGGATTCTCATCAGTGCTCATACCTGTTTTCCTTGCCGTATGCGGTCTGAACATGATGCGCATAACCCATTTCAAGCTGTTCCGCTGGTTTGTCAGTTGCGCATTCCTGATGGTATGGACATCTGTTTTCCTGCAGTTCATCCTATCTCCCATCATGCAGAACTCCTTCATAATACCGGGAGGATGCCATGGTATGAACGCCACCAATTTCCTGCGCGGTTACATCGGTGTGCCTGGACTGCTGCTGTTGCTCATACTCACCATGCTCATATTCTGCATCTATCTGACACGCCGCACAATTGAGGTGATACGCGGTGGTGCAGCCCGCATGAAACGCAGCATGCGCCGACATGAAAAAGTATCAGAGCCTGTTGGACAGGATGCTGCCGATACCGATGAAGCTGACACTTTTGTCCCGCAGGCCGATGACAACAATGAGCCGGATGATGACCCATACGCCCCGGCTCCTGATTTCCTGGCCATAGAAGAAGAGCCCCAAAAGCCCAGGAAGCCTGCCAAGCCCGCTGCAGCTGAAAAGCCTGACGAGCCGGAGAAGCCGGCCGATGACATCAAGATGACCATAACCGCAGCTGAAGAGGGAGAGAAGGCGGAAGGCAAGATTCAGGAGCCGTATGACCCGCGTCTGGACCTTTCACACTACAAGTTCCCCACCCTGGATCTGCTCAAGCATTATGACAATGACGCCCCGGCTATTGACAAGGATGAGCAGGAGGCCAACAAGAACCGCATCATCAAGGTGTTGCTGGATTTCGGCATCGAGATTGAGACCATCAACGCCACCGTAGGTCCTACCATCACCCTTTATGAGATAACCCCTGCCGCCGGCGTCCGTATTTCAAAGATACGTAACCTTGAGGCTGACATAGCCCTTAGCCTTGCAGCTTTAGGCATACGTATCATAGCCCCCATTCCCGGCAAGGGCACTATAGGCATAGAGGTACCTAACGCCAAACCCGTTATGGTATCAATGGAGTCCATTATCAACAGCAAGAAGTTTGCCGAGAGCAAGATGGAACTCCCAGTAGCCCTGGGCCGCACCATCACCAATGAGGTGTTCATGTTTGACCTGGCCAAGATGCCTCACCTGCTTGTAGCCGGTGCCACCGGTCAGGGTAAGTCAGTAGGTCTTAACTGCGTCATCACCTCCCTGCTCTACAAGAAACATCCTGCAGAGCTCAAGCTTGTCATGGTTGATCCCAAGATGGTTGAGTTCAGCATCTATTCTCCCATAATCAAGCATTTTCTTGCCAAAATGCCCGATGTAGAGGACTCTGATGCCATCATAACAGATACCACAAAGGTAATCCATACCCTCAAGTCGCTCTGCATTGAGATGGACAACCGATATGAGCTTCTCAAGGAGGCTAACGTACGCTCAGTCATTGAGTACAACAACCTGTTCAAGGACCGCCGTCTCAATCCTGAGAAGGGACACCGTTTCCTGCCCTACATCGTAGTGGTGATTGATGAGTTCGGTGACCTTATCATGACGGCAGGCAAGGACATTGAGATGCCTATAGCACGTATTGCCCAGAAGGCCCGTGCCGTGGGTATGCACATGATAATCGCAACCCAGCGTCCTACCACAAATATCATTACCGGTACCATCAAGGCCAACTTCCCGGCCCGTATGGCGTTCCGCGTAAGCTCCATGATTGACTCCCGCACCATTCTGGACCGTCCGGGCGCCAACCAGCTGATAGGTCGCGGTGACCTCCTGTTCCTGTCAGGCAGTGACCCCGTACGTGTACAGTGCGCCTTTGTTGATACCCCTGAGGTAAACGCCATATGCCAGTACATAAGCAATCAGCAGGGATATACAGAGGCATATCCGCTGCCTGAATATGTTGATGAGAATGACGGCGGAGGCATGGACAGCGGCGTTGAAATGGGTAAGTTTGACCCCATGTTCGCTGAGGCCGCACGCCTTATCGTTGTCAACCAGTCAGGCTCCACATCACTGATACAGCGCAAGTTCGCAATAGGTTATAACCGTGCAGGCCGTCTTATGGACCAGCTTGAGGCAGTAGGCATAGTGGGCAGGGCCGACGGCAGCAAACCGCGTCCTGTCCTGGTAGCCGATGAAGTCCAGCTGGACCGCATACTTGAAACCTACAACATCCAGTAAGTCATGCGCAGATACCTGTCTATCATATTGGCACTTATATGCATACTGCCCCTATCGGCCCAAAACAGTGCCGATAAGCTGTTGCAGAAAACCGTATCAAAACTGGAGAAAGACGGCGGCATATCCATGTCACTTGATGCAGAGATAAAGAGTGACAACGGAACAGACCGGATAGACATTATTCTTAAAATGTCCGGTGCAAGTTTTTTTGTACAGGAGGATGATAACCTGATGTGGTTTGACGGCAAGACACTGTGGCGCGGAAACGATTTCGGTAACGGAATAGAGGAGATATACATCACAGAGCCTACCCCTGAGGAGAAAGCCCGATATGATATCATCAACCTGCTCGGCAAGCATCAGGGATTCAGCGTAACTGGAAACGGCACAGACACCTTTATCCTTACCGCCTCAAATGCCGAACGCAGTGTGGAAGGAATCCGCACCGTAACCACAAAGGTTGACCCAAAGACATACGTCCTCAAGACCATCAGCATAGTCTTTGCAGAGGAACTGGGAAACAACTCGGCAACAGTTCTGGTCAATGAATACAACCCTGACCAGAAATTTGACAAAAAGGTATTCACCTGCCCCGTCAAGGATTACAAGGATGCTGAGATTATTGATTTAAGATAAAAAACAGAAACACAATATGGAAAGAGTAAAATGCCTTATCATCGGATCCGGACCCGCCGGATTCACCGCATCAATCTATGCGTCACGCGCCAACCTGAACCCGGTGCTCTATGAAGGCCCGCAGTCAGGCGGCCAGCTTATAACCACCACTGTAGTAGAGAACTTCCCCGGCTACCCGCAGGGAGTGAGCGGATATGACATGATGGAGGATATGCGCGCCCAGGCACAGAGATTCGGAGCCGATATACGCATGGGCATTGTTACTGCTGTTGATTTCAGCGCTGCCCCCTACACCGTCACCATTGATGACGGCACACAGTTGCAGGCCGATACCGTTATCATATCAACGGGTGCATCGGCCAAGTATCTTGGTCTGGAGGATGAGAAGAAATATGCCGGACGCGGAGTGAGCGCCTGCGCCACCTGTGACGGATTCTTCTTCCGCAAGAAGGTTGTAGCAGTGGTAGGCGGCGGCGATACCGCCTGTGAGGAGGCTTCATATCTGGCTACACTGGCTCAGAAAGTATATCTCATTGTACGCAAGAACTACCTGCGTGCCAGTGACATAATGCAGAAACGTGTGCTTGAGAACCCCAAGATTGAGGTCCTGTTCGGCCATAACACAGAAGGCCTTACCGGTGACAGTAAGGTACAGGGCATCAAGCTGGTCAAGGACCTGGGCCTGCCAACTGAGGAGCATTATGAGCGTGAGATTGACGGATTCTTCCTGGCCATAGGCCACAAGCCTAACTCAGACGTGTTCAAGCCATGGGTTGAGACCGATGAGAACGGCTATATCAAGACCGTAAACGGCACTCCCGTCACCAACGTACCCGGCGTCTTTGCCGCAGGCGATGTGGCTGATCCCGTATATCGTCAGGCCATCTGTGCCGCCGCAAGCGGATGCAAGGCCGCCATGGAGGCTGAAAGATATTTAAACAAATAACCCTAATCCGATAATAAAAGTTACAAGATGAAGATTTCAGAGATTCTTGCCAAGAAGAAGACTTTATCATTTGAGATTTTCCCTCCCAAGAGAGAGGAGGATACTTTCACTCTTATTGACAAGACTATCAAGAAGTTGGCAAGCTATAAGCCAGACTATATGAGTGTCACCTACGGAGCTCTGGGCAACACCCTCAGCAACACTGCCATGATAGCCAAGACCATCAAGGAGAACACTGACGCACAGCCCTTGGCCCACCTCACCTGCGTGGCATCCACCCGTGAAAAGGTTGACAGCGTATGCGATGAGCTCAGTTCATACGGCGTGGAGAACATACTCACCCTGCGCGGTGACATACCCAAGGACACCACTACCCCCATATTCTCAGATTTCAAGCATGCCAGTGACCTGGCATCATACATAAAGGCCAAGTATAACGGTAAGTTCGGAATGGCAGGAGCCTGCTACCCCGAGAAACACCCTGAGGCAGACAGCATATCTACAGACATAGAGTTCATGAAGATCAAGCAGGATTCCGGTATGGAGTTCTTTGACAGCCAGCTCTTCTTTGACAACGAGGTGTTCTACCATTTCCTGCTCAAGGCACGCAAGGCCGGCATCACCGCACCCATCATACCGGGTATCATGCCTGTAACAAGTTACTCTCAGATAGACCGCATGATTCAGGTTACAGGCTGCAAGGTTCCTCTCAAACTGCTCAACCAGTTTGACCGCTACAAGGATGACAAGGCTGCCATTGAGGAGATAGGCCTCATCTTTACCAGCTATCAGATTCTTGACCTTATGGCCAATGACGTTGACGGCATACACATCTACTCCATGAACAAAAGCGAATTCATCAGCAAGCTTATGGACAACATAAGTTATGTCGCATCGGATTTCTTCAAATAAACACATAAAAAGGCAGATGATAATAGATAAGATACAGATATTTGACGGAGCGCAGGGTACTGTGCTTGCCGATGCTCATCCCCATGAACCCGGAGATGAAGGCAAGCCCAAGCACAACGGTGTGGCCGTCCTCAACCTTACAAACCCGTCACGTGTGCAGAAGATGCACACTGACTACCTTGAGGCCGGAGCCCAATACATTACCTGTAACTCTTTTGAGCTGAACCCTGCCAAATGGCAGTCAAAAGAATATACATGGCAGGAGATAGCCGATGCAGCCATCAAGAACGCACGTACAGCCGTAGGTGACCGTGCTAAAGTGATGTTTGACGTCTCCACATCGGGCCAGCTCATGGAGCCTGTAGGCCCCTTCACCTTTGAGCAGGCATATGATAACTTCCGTCAGGTGGCTGAATATACATGGGAGCGCGTTGACGGTTTCCTCTTAGAGACATTCAGTGACCTCTATGAACTGCGTGCCGCCATCCTTGCCATACGCGACGTATGCAGCAAGCCCATATTTGCCACCATGACCTTTGACGAGCAGGCCCGCACACTCACCGGTTCCACACCTGAGATCGTTGCCCTGACTCTCTCATCACTCGGCGTTGATGCGCTTGGAGTGAACTGCTCAACCAACCCGGCCGGCGTGATTGAAGTGGTACGCCGCATGAAACCGTTCGCCAACTGCCCCATCCTGGCCCAGCCCAACAAGGGCCTGCCTGAAATGCGTAACGGTGAGGTTGTATACAACTGGTCCGATGAGCAGTTTGCCGCTGCTGCCAAGGACCTGATTGAGGCCGGTGCCGACATCATAGGCGGATGCTGCGGTTCATCGCCCTCAACCATCAAGGCCATATCGGTTTATAAAGGACAGCCTGCACCCGGTATTTCAAAGCCGGACGGTACATATATATGTTCATCAACCATACTGCTCCGCCTTGAGAAAGGTCTCATATGCGGTGAGCGCCTTAATCCAACAGGTAAGAAAAAGCTCAAGGCTGCCCTTGCCGAGGGTAATTTTGAGTACCTGCAGCATGAGGCACTTGCACAGAAGGATGCCGGAGCAGATTTTCTGGACCTTAACTGCGGAGTACCCAACTCTGATGAGAAAGCACTCCTGTGCCAGGCTGTACGCAAGGTTCAGGAGGTTTGTGACCTGCCCCTGCAGCTTGACTCATCCAACCCGGATGCCATACAGGCGGCCATACGCCTCTACAACGGTGTGCCCATGATCAACTCCGTAAACGGAGCAGAGGAGTCCATGTCACGCCTGCTGCCCATCATAGCCCGTTATCAGGCACCGTCTGTTACCCTGCCGCTTGATGAGCGCGGAGTACCTGAAACCACCGAATCCCGCATAGATATAGCCAAGAGCATTATCAAACGTGCCGAGAGCATGGGTATTGACCGCCGTCTGCTGGTATTTGACGGACTTGTCATGGCCATATCATCAAACCAGCAGTACGCCAAGATAACCATCAATACGCTATCGGAACTAAAGAAACTTGGTGTACTCACCACCGTAGGTCTGTCAAACGTATCGTTCGGACTGCCGGAGCGCGGCACATTGAACCGCAACTTCCTGGCTATGGCCTTTATGGGTGGTCTGGATATGCCTATCATGAACCCGCTTGACCATGATACGGTGGCAACCGTACGTGCCAGCATGGCACTCACAGGCAATGACCCCGGCTGTTCAGGATTTATATACTTCAACACCCAGGCACAGGAGGAACAGACCGTTGACAACCTGTTCAACGCCGTTGCACAAGGTCTCAAGGACCGTGTCAAGGAGTGTCTGGAACGTGAGCTCCCCGAGTTGGGCAAGGATCGTGTAATAAATGAGATACTCATACCTGCCTTGGGTGATGTAGGCGCCAAGTTTGCCCGCAATGAGGTATTCATGCCTCAGCTTATCCGATCAGCCGAGGCCGCCAAGCTGGCATTTGCCGTAATATCCGAGCAATTCAGCACCAAGGGTGATGATGAACCTGCCAAGGGACATCTGGTAATCGCCACCGTAAAGGGTGATGTCCATGACATAGGCAAAAACATTGTGAAAGTAGTGGTACAGAGTCACGGATTCACCGTAACTGACCTGGGCAAGGATGTACCCAAGGAGACAGTTCTTGAGGCCGCTCTGAATGAGAAGCCCAATGCCGTTGGATTGAGTGCACTTATGACCACCACCGTGGATTCCATGAAGGAAACCATACAACATCTGCGTGCCAACGGCATCACCTGCCCCATCATTGTGGGTGGAGCGGTGATGACCCCCGATATAGCAAGCGCCATAGGCGCCACCTACTACTCAAAAGATGCGTTGGAGACAGCACATCTCATGCAGCAGATATGTCTGCAATGAATTGGACATAATATGTTTGCACTTGTATTGCAATAGTTTTTTTCACCTAATAATAAACCTACATTATGAACAAAAAAATTCTTCTTAAGACACGCAGCAGGTCAATCCTTACTCTGCTTGTCATGTTTGTTTGCACATCAGTTTTTGCACAGTCCATTGAGACAGATCCGCTGGTCAAGGCCATGCGTGAGGAGCTTAGCTACAATCTGGAGCAGCTTAAACAAAAGCCTATTCCTGCCTATCACATGTCAATAAGGCTGAATGACACCTATCAGGCCCAGGTTAGCAGTAATTTTGGAATCTCAATCGTAACAGAGGACCGCAGCCGTGTACTTACCCCGCAGGTTCGCGTTGGCTCACCTGAGGTTGACAACTTCAAGTTTGAGAGCCAGAGCCGTAACCGCAACAGCTACAGTTCATCAACACAGGGCGTTCGCGTCCCGTTCACTGACGGAGCCATCATGGCAGTCCGCCAGGGCATCTGGAGTGAGACCATGAACCGTTACAGCATTGCCGTAAACAACTACAACGACGCCCTCTCACAGATGAAAACAAATGCTGACAATGAGGATAATGCACCCTGTTTCAGCGATGCCCCGGTAGAGCAGTATTATGAGCAGCCCCTGCCGCAGTCAGCATACACATTTGACCGCAAGTACTGGGAGGAGCGCATGGACCGCATCTCATCAGTATTCAAGAAGTGCCCCCAGCTTGAGCAAGGTACCGCAAACATAGTATATACGGTAGAACGCATCTACGTACTCACATCCGATGGATCTACAGTAGTTCAGAACCGCAAGAACGTACGTCTTATGCTTAACGCCGTAATACGTGCCACTGACGGTATGACCTGCCCGCTCTATAAAGACTGGTTCTCATATTCACTTGATGACCTGCCATCCGATGAGGTTCTGATTGAAACCGTAAAAGACCTGATACAGCGTCTGCTGGCTCTGCGTGAGGCACCTATCGCTGAGCCTTATGCCGGTCCGGCCATCATGTCGGGATCTGCCAGCGGCGTGTTCTTCCATGAGATATTCGGTCATCGTCTTGAGGCCCATCGTATGAAAAGCGGAGGCCAGACATTCAAGAAACTGGTTGGCGAGCTGGTTCTGCCCGAGGGCTTCCAGGTGTATGACGATCCCACCCTTGACAACTACGCCGGCACATCACTCTACGGCCATTACAATTATGATGACGAGGGCGTCAAGGCCGAGCGTGTACAGTGCGTAAAAGACGGAGTACTGACCAACTTCCTTGTTGACCGCACTCCCATAGACGGATTCGGCAAGAGCAACGGACACGGACGTGCTGCTGCCGGTTATGATGCCGTATCACGTCAGTCAAACCTACTGATCGAAACCAATAATCCTTATACTGATGAGCAACTGCGCCAGATGCTCATCAAGGCTGTCAAGGAAGAGAAAAAGGAGTACGGATACTATTTCCGTACAGCTACCAGCGGCCTCACATATCTGGGTGACGGCGGCTCGATCAACTCATTCAATGTTGACCCGGTGGAGGTTTACCGCGTCTATGCCGATGGCCGTCCCGATGAGCTTGTACGCGGCGTGACCCTTATCGGAACACCTCTTGCCATGTTCTCAGGTATAGCAGCAGGCGGTGAGACACCTCATGTATTCACCGGCAACTGCGGTGCAGAGTCAGGTTGGGTTCCCGTAACCGCTATCTCACCCATGATATATATCAAGAAGGTTGAGACACAGCGCTCAGAGGTGGGTTATGACCTACCCCAGTATCTTGACAGACCTGGGTACACCAATTTCAAGGGCAGTGACCAGGAAGTCATATTCAAAGCCATGAAGGATGAGATGGACCGTTCCATGACAGGCCTCAAGGCCGATGGCCAGGAACCGCCCTTCTATGCTGACTACAGAGTCAACGTAACCAAGTCACTTGAGCTGAGCTCAGTTCTTGGCGGACTTGTAAGCAGCACCTACAACCCCATCGTGGTAACCGGTTCACTTAACTGGCAGGTAGGTGACAGCATATGCTCCAACAGCCCCATGACCATGTCCATGAGTATGGGTAACAGGGTTGACTATGACGGTATCAGAAACATCCTCTGGCAGGCTGGAGACTACATCTATAAGAATGCCATCAGGACCTACACCCAGAAAGAGGGTGCCCTAAAGAACAATCCCAAGCCCGAATCTGAGGCCGGACTCCCCGAGATTATTTCACTGCCCGGAGGCGAGTATATATATGAGAGTGTTCAGAACGTACAGATAGACCGTGCCAAGCTTGAAGAACTTGTAAACAAACTGTCTGCAATCTACCTTGATTATCCTCAGCTCTACAAGACCAATGTTGAACTTGGCATACAGTATACGGATGTTTACCGTCTCAATTCAGAGGGCCTCAAGATACGCATGCCTTACACACCAGGCTATATAGAGACTGTTGTTTCTATCAGGAACGCTGACGGCGTTGAACTGACAGAAAACTATGACATCCCGTTTGATGCCAGGGATTATGATGCCGACAAGATAGCCGCCAACATCCGTGAATTTGCTGATGCAATGGTGAAAAAGAGCAATGCAGAGACTGTTGATGACTTCTACATCGGCCCCATCCTATTGGAGAAACAGGCCGTATCGGAATCATTCCACACCATTGTCAAGAATTACGGAACGGCACGCAACACATGGGATTTGTATGCAAGCCTGTACCGTTACACTACAAGTTCACAAACCAGTCTTACAGGTTATCAGCTTCTTGGCAAGCGGTTCCTTGATACCAAGCTGAGCATACACCTCTACTCCAACCTCAAGGAGTACAAGGGCAAGAAGATAGCCGGAGCCTATGATGTTGACTTTGACGGTGTCAAACCCGATCCTGACTTTGTAATGGTTGAGAACGGTATGCTCAAGAGACTCATCGGCGGACGTTATCCCGCTGCCGGTGCGCCCCGTGCTACCGGTCATGCAATGATCCAGGATTATTCAACTGTTGGCAACAACAAGATGAGCATCATGCATGTAACCTGCAGCAAGACCATTCCGCAGTCCAAGATCAAGGCACGTCTCATATCTGAGGCCAAGAAGGCCGGTCTGGACCACACTTACATGCTGCGTAACATAGAGTACAACTGCTATATCCTGACCCGCATTGATGTCAAGACAGGCCAGGAAACCGTCATCAATGCAGATATACCTGCCTTTGAGCGCCGTGAGCTGATGCATGTCATCACCGCATCCAAGGAGGAGGAGATCCAGAGTTCAATCTTCAATGGCAACACTCTCACCACAATGATTGCACCGGAATCCATGATTCTGGAGTCTGTAGAGATGAACATCAAGAAACCCACCAAGGCTCAGGAGTTCCAGCTCACAAACCCGGCCTGGAGATAAAAAACAATGGAGAAGCTTTGGAACGCAAACTACATAAAGATATGGACTGTAAACTTTCTGGTCCACTTCTCGTTTATGCTTATCGTTCCACTGCTTCCTCTTTACCTTAGCGAGACATTCGGTGCCACCAAGGATACCATCGGTATGGTGCTTACCGGATACTCCATAATGGCACTGACGGTACGTCCGTTCAGTGGCTTTCTGGTTGACAGTTTCCCGCGGAAGACCGTACTGGTCATCTGCGGGGCTCTGTTTTTCAGCATATTTGCAGGCTATCTGGCAGCAGGCTCGTTGGCAGCGTTCGCCATATTCCGTACCATTCACGGCGCACCGTTCGGAGCAACCACGGTAGCCGCCAGCACCGTAGCCATTGATGTGGTGCCATCCTCACGCCGCGGCGAGGCCATCGGTTACTACGGCTTGAGCAACAACCTGGCAATGGCTCTGGGCCCTGCGTTGGCAATAGTACTGCTTGGGGCATTCAACGGCAGCTACAAAGCTCTGTTCTGGGTATCGCTTGCCGCATCATTTATAGGACTGCTTCTGGAAATATCAATACGCCTGCCCAAGCGTGATTTCGTGCCTGAAAAGAAAGTACTCTCATTGGACCGTTTCTTTATGCTTGACGGCTGGCGTGAAGCCATTGGCATAGCATGCTTTGCTTTCAGCTATGGGATACTCTCCACCTACGTGGCCATTTACGGCAAGGAAGAGCTTGGCATCACCGGTGGGACGGGCCTTTTCTTTGGATTATGCGCCATAGGCCTTATCCTGTCAAGGCTTACCGGAGCACGCTATCTGCGTGACGGAAAGGTATCACGCAACGCCTCCATGGGTATGTGCGTATCACTGGTAGGCTATTTCCTTTTTGCAGCCTTGCACAATCCTATTGGCTATTACGGAGCCGCACTTATAATAGGTCTTGGCAACGGGCACATGTATCCCGCCTTCCAGACCATGTTCATCAACCTGGCCCCCAACTCACAGCGCGGAACCGCAAACTCCTCAATCCTCACCTCATGGGATGCAGGCGTAGGCTTAGGCGTGCTCATAGGCGGTCTCTGTGCTGAATACATGGGCTATCACAGCTCATTCTGGGCCTCCTGGATTGTAAACCTTTTTGGAGTAATCTTTTACTTCCTCTCTATCCGGCGGCATTTTGAGTCAAATAAACTCAGATAAACCTTATTTAAAGACCGCCGTACTATCCCTTTCAGGGAGACAACGTTCCGTGGCTACTCCGTACCCCTACGAGGCCTAAACATCGATCGCCTCCTTTTTAGCCACCTACGGTGTCTAACGGTCGTTAAACGTAACGATGTTCTTAACGGCCTCTCCAGGGCACTGCGCTTAACGCCACTTCACTGATGCTCCCTGAAAGGGATAGTACGGCTACTGCAACTGGAGAGTTTTTCTCAGGTCATTCACTTTTGATTACATCGGCGGGATTCTCATGAGCGGTGGTTAGCACGCGGTTGAGCACTGTGGCTACAATGACCAGTACGGTGAATGCAAGCACGGAGAGATATATCCACCAGCTGATTGAGGCCTGATAGTAGAACTGCTGCTGCCAGCGGTGCATCACTATGAAGCCCGATGCAAACGCTACGGCTGATGACACAAGGAATATCACACCGTATTCTCTTGCAAAGATGCTGAGTATGTCCCTGACTTTTGCTCCGTGAGCCTTGCGGATGGCAATCTCACGTTTGCGCTCGGTACAGGTAAGGGTTATCTGTGACCATATTCCGAACAGTGCTATCAGGATACTTGTCATGCATAGTATCAGGAGCAGGGTTGAAAGGTTCTTGTCTTTGGAGAGATGCTCAAAGAAACTCTCGTCAGGATAAATGATCTCATACTTAAGAGACAGTCCGTCAAACAGTTCCTTAAGTGAAACTTCCAGTTCATTCTTACTGTTATGGAGATAATTCACAGACAGGGTACCGTCTATACTGCCACCGCCTCTGTTCTCACCATAAGAGTATTCATCTATGAGATATTTATTATGGTATCCGCACAAGATTATGTATGGAGGAATGTCATCAAAGTTGTAACGGTGTATGTTTTTGATCACTGCCATTACCTTGAACGCAACCTTATTGACAGATGTATTGTCTATGCTCAGATAGACTTCAGGCTTATCTTCCAGCTTATCCCCTCCTATTGCCTTGAACAGGTTATCGGTCATGACAACCTCATCATCCTTAAGACCCTCCTCAGGTATGGAGCCCTGCAATACGGTCAGACCCAGTCTGTCTGTCATCCCCGGATAAATCAGGTCAAAAACGTCAGGGAACAAAGGTTCTGTCATCTCCGCCGTAGGTGTTATGAATGTGGCATTGTTATAAGGCGGTCTGGAGATATCGGCAAAATTCATAAAGACACCGGTGATGCATGGTATCGCCTCTATTTTCTCCTTGAGCCCGTACTTGTTCTGGAGTTTATCAAGATAGATGTCCCCCCATTCAGGTTGTCCACCCACATATCTGAAAGTTCCGTTACCAAAATATTCCTTCTCCACTTCCGGCTGCTTGATATATATAATGGCAACATCCTTTTTCTTGGTACCCCAATTGATATTCCGCATATAGCTGAACTGATTATACATTACAATCAGGGCAAACATGAACATCATGCCTGACGTTATCTGAATGCCTATGCTTACCTTACGGAAAGTATCGTTGCTTTGACGGCTCAAGCCTGACTGCATGGTGTTCCTGTTGGTTACGAGCACCTCTATAAGGCTGATTGTTATTGAGACGGTTATTACCGCCAGCATTATGATTATGCTCCCTTTAAGGTAGTAGGAATCTGTCATACCGATGCCTGCCAGCTGCATATATGAGTTCTTAAGCATCAGGACGGCAAACAACCCCAAGAAAAGTGCAATCAACACCGGTATGGAGCTTTCTATTATCATCTGCAAGGCAATCTTCAAAGTCGATGCGCCATTAACCTTACGCAGTATTATCTCGCGGCGTCTTCCACGGAGATAGTTCAGGAAGAAGGTAAAATGATTCACTATGGCGCATATCAGGATGAGAAGGCTGGCTTTGGAGAGCAGGTTCAGGCCGTTATACTTTACAAATGAATCCTGGCTGTTTTCATTGAGGGCCCTAAAAACCTTATTAAGAGGTATGATTGATTTGCCTCTCATGGCGTTGTCCAATGACCTGTTACCTCCTGCGGCTTCAAATAATGTTTCACATCTTTCAAGCATCTCATCAAGAGTGACACCTTCCTGCAACTTGAAGAAAAGCCATTTATAAGAGTAAATGGAATGTCCGTTCCATTTCTTCAGATAATCAAACTTGAGGTAAGAATGATCAAAGTCATCAACAACAGCGCTTATGGTGAAAGAGTTGTTTCGTTTGCTGATAACCTTTCCGATAGGGCTTTCGTCTCCGTATTCCCGCTCGGCACGTGACTTGGTGATTGCTATTTTTGTCGGGTCCTCCATGAAAGACCAGTCACCGGTCAGCAGCACAGGATGGAAAAAGTCAATGAATACAGAATCTATGCAAAGACACAAATCCTGGTCATTATAATTGAATCCCTGGTTTTCATCATAATACATAATTGACTCCACTCCCAACACATCCAATTGTTCCCTTTCATCAAGATTCCTGAACAGGTTGTAAAAGATGTCACCATTGGTCCTGGTCCTCTCATTGCCCACAGTGGTTCTGCCGTCCTCATTGAATGAAAAAGTATATATCCTGTCTGCATCCTTGTGATAGGAGTCATATGAATCAACATAACCCATCCAGAGTGATGAGAGTGCAAACGTCACAAAACCGGCCACCAGACCAATTATACTTACGGCATTCTGCAGAATGTATTTACGTATGTTGCGCAGGGCAATTATCAGATAGTGTAAAAACATATTACGGACTTTTGATTTATTATTCTGGATTCAAAATTATCCCTTCCCTCCACCATTCTCCAAGAAAAAATTGCAAAAACGCACTTTTAAGCCTCAAAGTGTCCAATTTTTGGACAGTAACAAAAAAGGGGGCGTTGAAATGCCCCCCCCTTTTCATTCGCTCTTGATCACATCGGCCGGATTCTCACGGGCGGTCTTGAGCACACGGTGTCCTACGGTAAGGCAGATGACAAATGCCATTGCCGTGAAAATAACTGCATATATCCACCAACTGACGGTAGCCTGAAGCCGGAACTGCTGCTGCCATACCTTTATTATAGGATATCCCACCATGAATGCCGATACAGAAGATACCATGAACAGCACTCCATAGTTACGTACAAATATGGAGAGTATGTCCCTGACCCGCGCCCCATGAACCTTGCGCACGGCAATCTCACGTTTCTTCTCCTGGCATGAGAGCGCCACTATGGAGTATATTCCGGCAAGTGATATTATCAGGCACAATATGCCCAGCGCCTCAATCAATGCGGCAAGATGGCGGTCATTGGTCAGTGACTCATAGAATGTATCCTCTGTAAACTTAAGCTCATATTCCAACCCTGTCCCGTTCATTATCTCAGCAACCCTTTTGCCCAATTCCTTCCTTGTTCCGGGTTTATATATAAGAGTAACCAGAGCCTCGGCCCATCCCAATGTCTGACCCATAAGATTGGTGTTACCGGGCGAACAGAGTATATAACTTTCAGGTTCCTTATTGAACTCTAACAGATACAGGTCACTTATTACGGCTATCACCTGGTATGTGTATGACACATCCTTTAATTCACCCTCGATAATACTTGGCCTGCCATTGTCCCAAACAAACATCCCTGGCGTACGATACTGCCTACGGATGGTTATCACTGGCTCATCGGCTATATCACCTAGCCCCAGTTCACGTTGCAGATTCCTGGTAATTACAATTTCATCTTCCCTGAGTGGCCTGTTTGGGATTGCTCCGTCAAGAACATCCAGAGAGAGGAATTTCATCAAGGTAGTATCTATTAGATCCAAATAATTTGTCCTTATGTTATCATCACCGTTTATCCATATCCCGTTTTGTTTCCATACTTCATGGACAGCACTGTATATATTATCTATATCACCTATGCCGGTGTAAACATCATTTACGCACGGAATACCCTTTAGTTTTGATGTCAGGCCATATAACCCGTCAATCCGTTCCATATATTCTGTACCCTTCTCAACACTAGTCGGCATAAGAGGGTCTTCATCAGTAAAAGCGTAACCTTGGAAGCCATCAAAAATATAATTATCAGGATTGGATATGGTCAGTACAGCCGTATCATTCACCCTTATTCCCCAGTTGTTGTTCCTGAGGAAGCGGAACTGATGCAAAAAGGCAAAGACCACAAACGCAAACAGCACGCTTACAAATATCTGAATGCCTATGCTTATGTTTCGGAACGTCTTTCCAGTCTTCCTTACCAGAGTACTCTGCATCGTGCGGCGTCTTACCAGACCTACCGATATGATGCTGACTGCCATGGAAACAGCAAAGGCAAGCGCAATCACAACAAGACTTCCCCACATCACATATCCGCCGCTCATTCCTATATCCGCCATTCTGCGGAAAGGTTCCTTAAGGAACAGGACCGTTATGAATCCCAATACCGATGCCACCCCAAGAACAATGCCGGACTCAACCGCCATCATACCTAAGACCGACCTTCCGGATGCTCCGTGGACAATCCTGAGCACCATCTCATGCTCCCTGTTCCTTACCCTGTTCAGGTTAAAGAGCAGGAAATTAACCAAGGCGCACAGCGTGAGCAGAAGGCTGGCCCAGGCAAACATTCCGGCATGCTCATATCCTATATACATTTCACCGGAGGCAGCCTGCTTATGCACTTCACTGATTGGTAGCAATCTGTATTTGAATTTGTCATGATCGAATCTTTTATCCCTATTCATAGACGCGGTGTACAAATCTGAGAGTTGATCCGGATCTGTTCCGCTGTGTATCTTAAAGAATACGTTAGGATATCTGTCCCGTTCATCATAAGAAACCATAGCACCATCCACCGCCACAGCCAATACTCCAGGCTGAATCATAGGGAAGAGATGCATTGTAAGTATGTCGAATTCAAGATGTGACGGCCCACGGAATGGTGATATCACGGCACATATGGTCTTTCCTAACAACTCCTGTCCTATAGGGTCCATGCCGGGAAACCTCTCTTGGGCATATGATTGTGATATAGCCACATAATTGGTGTCACGCATAAAGCTCCGGTTGCCGCTGGCCAGACTGAATTCAAAGTATTCAAAGAATGTGCTATCAGCTATCAGTTCCGTCACCTTACCATGATGGCGGTAGTTCCACTTGGTATATGACTCCACTTCACTGAACTCAAGCAACGGGTCCAACCTTTCCGGAGTGAGCTGCGGTATATATGGTTCACCTCTATATGGCGATACCTCCAATATTGTAAATATCCTGTCCGCATCCTTATGGAACGTGTCAAATGACTCTTCAAAACGGATCCAAAGCGCAGAGAAACTGAGGCAAACAAGACCCGCAGCAAGACCTATGCAACTTACCGTGTTCTGCAGCGCATACTTGCGGATGTTGCGCAAAGCAATAGTGAGATAATGACGGAACATAATATGGACTTTATTGAAAACTATAGTTTAAAACCAAATTTATCCCCTCATAATCCCTATCTCCAAGAAAAAAAAGCAAAATCGCACTTTCAGGCCCAAAAGTGTCCAATTTTTTGACACCGTATTACTTTTTTTGTAGTTTTGGGCAACAATTCTGTTAAACATCAATAGTTCCAATATGAAAAGATCCATTTTTGCCCTTGCCGCAATTTTGTTAATGAGTTGCTCCCAGAAGAACCAGCAATCCGCATTATTGTTATCCGATGACATAATAGAAGAGGTGAATTTTGAAGACATTGCCTGTGATATAGAGGTATTCTCTCTCAATAGCCCCTATCTGATGAAAGGAATTGAGATGTGTTACGGCATAGATGATATCATTTTCTGTATTTCAGAAGATCATCGGACCATCTATTGGGTAAAGGGAAACTCAGTTATCTCCAAACTGGATAAATACGGAAGAGGACACGGTGAATACACATATGTAAATGACTTTACATACGACCCTCAGGACAGCATACTTTTTATCCATACGATGGATAATAAGCTGATGAAGTATCAGGGATTGAACTGTAAATTCATAGGTGAATGTTCTGATTTTAAGAGTGTATCAGGAATACAGGCAATAAACAGCAGGACATTGCTTGCCAACTGTTCCGTTGCTGAAGATGACGGCTTATCACATGCCGGATTATATCTTTTAGATGCCGAGACAGGTAAAACAGGCAAATTGGTTTGCCCCATGGATTATTCCCAGAATTATTTCTATGAAGATGAATTCAGTAAATATCATGCAGGTGATTCAATCATGTTCATCATTCCAGGCCCCGGAGAAGATGCCAGTGTAGTATATATGTTTCATGGTGATGCCGCAAGCCCTATGCTTTCATTCAGATATGATGACAAATGCAGAATACCTGAGAGCGTCCTGATAAGGGGAAATGTACCGGTTAATTTCCTGGATGATCCCAGTAACCATGAGAAATTGATTACCATTATTGAATACAGCAATAAAGAGTCCTGCTGTAACGGTGGCTTCATCCCCGTTTACCATAACGGAAGAATAATGTTCTGGACTTTTACCAAGGAGCCTACAGCCATCCTGAATACCATAAAGGATAATGATGTAAAACGCTATCTGATTTCAATGCCAGGATTTGGAGGCATGGTATTTCCAACTACCATATCCGGCAACTATTATATCTCAACCTTCAACACCTCATTGGGAATAGATATTGACGATGAGGATAAGCTTACTCCTCTGGGCAGAAAGATCAAGCAAGAGATTGACAGCAGCGACGGCAATCCGGTATTCCTGAAATATCATATCAAATAAGAAAAGTGACACAATAAGATTTACTTTTGGCAAGTTATTGCAGCCTATATATAGACCAATAACCCTGCTATTATGAGAAGAGTCCTTTTGTTTGCTATTCTATTTGTTTTTTCTGCAACCGTTTGGGGGCAGAATGATATACGCGGAACGGTTGTTGACGGTCTTACGCAGGAACCGTTGCCGTCGGCTACAGTATATATAAACGGTACCACCCACGGAACCAGCACTGACCCTGACGGGCGTTTTGAATTAAAAGACGTATCATTCCCTACCACAGTGATATTCAGTTTTGTAGGTTATGAGCCGCAGGCTCTGGATCTGGTGCGTAATCCGGGTGAACTGAAAATCTTGCTCAAGGCCATTGAACTGCCTGAGATTGAGGTATCGGGTAAACCCGATAAGGATTATAAAAAGGATTTGGAGTATTTTAAGACCATGTTCCTGGGCAAAGACCAATGGGGCAGCCGTGCAACAATAAAGAATGAAGATGCTCTGATTTTTCATAAGACGACCCAAACCTCATATGACATAAGGCGAATAGGCCGGAGTTCATATAACATCCGAACTATCCAGGCGGATGTGATGGAGAGGCGAGAAGAATATAATGATACGGCAATAGTGAACAAGACCGTATTCAGTGCATGGGCCACAGAACCCCTGATAATTGATTTGCCGGTATTAGGATACGAACTTTATGTGGACCTGGTAAAATTCACTGTTGAAGAATATAAGTCACAGACTCAATGTGATATGCTGGGCTACTTTTACTATAAGCCGTACGAGAATGTCAGGAAACGGCAGGCGGTGAGCATTGAAGAAAACCGCAAAAAAGCATATTGGGGTTCAAGCCAGCATTTCCTCAGGTCCCTCTTTGAGAACCGTTTGGCTGAGAACGGGTACATACTGTCAATGACGGGAAAAGTGGAGAAAGGAAAAAATGTCATGCGGATAAATATACCTGTTGATAATAAAAAGTTCTTTTCTGCCGTAGGAGATGACATGTTGCAGATCCATGGCCTTAAGAACAATGAACTGACAATAAAGTACTATTACAAATTCGACGGATCTCCCAATCCCTGGGGAAAAGAAGTAAGAGGTATCCGCCTTTATTCCAAATCCGGAATGAAAATAACGGAAGATATATGCCTGTTTCTTAAGAATGGTACTGTCATGGATAATAACATGGTGTTTACTGGGGATATGTCAAGTAAAAAAGTTGCAGCCTGTCTGCCTGCTGATTATTATCCACCTGAAGATACAAGCAGAATCAACGTAAAAAGTTCTGCCGATTATGCCAGTGAACTCATTAAGTTTGCTGATAACATACATCATTTCAACAGCCTGTTCCCGCAGGAGAAGGTCTATCTTGAGTTTGATAATACGGCATACTTCCAGGGAGAGAATATCTGGTTCAAAGCCTTTGTAACACATGCCACCACATTGGAACGTGCTCCCAGCGGAGTGCTGTATGTAGATTTTCTGGCACCAACCGGACAACTCATAAGACAACAAAAACTCAAGATTGTGGCCGGACAGGCTGACGGTGTCATTTCTTTGCTTGATGCCGGTACGCAACAGACACGTGAGAAACAGGGCATACTGGCCTACCCCAGCGGATTCTATGAGATAAGGGCATATACACAGAACATGCTTGATTTCAACACTGAGGCTGTCTTTTCACGCGTCATTCCAGTTTATACCCAACCCAAGTATGTAGGTGAATATGACCGCTCACATGTGGTAAGTAATCAGGATAATCCTCTTGTCGAGAAAATACGCGGTAAAACTATAGAACCAAAACGCGATGTCAATGTCACATTCTACCCGGAGGGAGGTAATCTGATAGCCGGCCTGCCATGCAGAGTGGCATTCAAGGCAACAGGCAGTGACGCATTCGGAATAGACGGAGCACTTGTGATAACTGGCGTTAAAAACGTATTTGAATGGGGAAAAGGTGTAGCATATATGACTACTAATTCGCGTCAGGACTCTGCGTTTACCGTACATGACGGAATGGGATCATTCGTATTTACACCCGATGGCTCAGAGACAGTAAAATTCATAACCTCTGATGGTGAGAGTTTCCGTTGTAAATTACCTAAGACAGAAGATGACGGTTACTCCATGATGGCCGATATGATATCGGACTCTCTGATGCAGGTGAATATATGGCGTACCGATGGCTGCATCGGAGAGCAGACTGCACTTGCAGTAACCTGCCGTGGTGAAGTGTTGCACTTTGAGGAGATAAAGGATATTGACAACAGCCAGTTTGAAATAGACTGCACAGAGTGGCCGGTGGGTGTATGCCGTGTGACTTTATTCAACAAAGAGGGCAATATCCTCTCTTCACGCAGCATATTCCATGGCAGTTCTGAATTTAGCAGTCCCTCTATAACGGCCAATACAGACAGTATGTCCAGACAGTCATTGGACAAGGAGGTCATAGAGTTTCAACTTACTGATCAGGAGGGTAATCCGTTCCGTGACCGTTTCTGCCTGTCTGTACGTGACGCAACAGACTACGGTGGCGGACGTACTGATAACATTCAGACAAATCTGCTGCTATCATCAGACTTGAGAGGATACATTCATGATCCCGCCTGGTATCTGGAAAGTGATGATGAGCTGCACCGTGAAGCCCTTAATCTCCTGACCATGATCCAAGGCTGGGAACGCTACGAGTGGCAGACAATGACCGGAATTAAGGATTTTGAGGAGAAACACCGTATAGAGGAAGGCCTTACCATGAACGGATGGATACTCTCATACGGCAAGCGTCAACCCGTATCAGACATAGGCATATATGCATCTGTAATACCTGATGATGACAAGACGCTGTTTGAAAGTCTTGATTACCAGACAGACTCTACCGGTTATTTTGGATTTGACATGTCTGACTTTTACGGAAATGGTAAGTTTGTCATCACATTAATGTCAAGAAAGAAGAATGGTGAATCAAAATATGAGGAGAGCAAGCGCATACGCTTTGAGCGCGCTGACAGACCTAATCCAAGACCATACATGATTCAAGAGACCGACCTCAGCCACAACACCAATCAGATAGAGGGTTATAAGGTGGATTATACAGATTATGACCTCACCCCGGCACAGCGCCGCAAACTGGGTAGAATGATTGATGACGTTGACATAGAAGAGGAAACTCAAAGGCGCCGTTTCATTGATTATGACACCTTTACCTCATTTGAAGCTGAAGAGGATTCTGAACTGGAACTGGATCAGGGCGAATACACGACTGACCTATATGGTTACTTCCTGGAGCGGGGCATCAGATTAGATCCGGAAGAATCAGATCCGATATTTGGTTCGTTAGCAAAATCAGAATCTGAAACATCTTCAGGAAACGAGTCAAGCAGTAACAATTCAGCAAAAAGTCTGTCTATCCGTCCGATCTATTATGTACATAATAATGAGAAATTGCTGACCTATAAACCGTTTGACATTCCTAAGTCTATTGACATGATTGATGTCAAAAGCATTATCGTTTATGATGAGCCAAAGTATCCCAGAGATATGATGGATCTCATACCTCTGATGCTTGAATGGGTTAAGAAACATGCAGGTGCGGCTCCTCCGGATATACCTGTCAATGACAATGACTTCAGTATATTATGTGGTGGCACCTTTTGGTGTTGGATTGAGCACAGTTGGAACAGATATACTCTTGTAGATGTACAAATAAAGGAAGACAGAGAACTGCTTTTTTACAATGAAATAACCAATCTTGGTCACCGCACGACTACTGTAAAAGGCTTCACCAAACCCGTGCAGTTCTACTCTCCTGAGTACCCTGATGGCCCGATAGAAGGCACTGTTGATTCCCGCCGCACCCTCTACTGGAACCCCAACGTGATAACTGATGATAATGGCCGTGCCCGCGTGGAATTCTACAACAACAGCTTTACCCGCCGCTTCACCATCAACGCTGCCGGCATCACCGCCTCCGGCATTCCCTATATCCTGAACCAGAATTGGTGACACAAAGGGTCACTCGCTCTTGATTACATCGGCGGGATTGGTGCGCATTATTATGCGGATGCGGCGGAATACGGTGAGCAATATGATGAGCACCATTGCCAGCAGCGTGGCGGGTGCTATTAGCAGGAACGTATCGGCATAACCGGAATAATCATTCTTGAGGAAAGCAAATGCGGCCAGATTGCCTATCACAAACGCCACAGCAAGTATTATGACGTAGGGCTTAATGAAGAGCTCCATTATATCTCCACCCTTGGCTCCGTTTATCTTACGCAGCGCCACCTCCTTGCGGCGCATATTGGTCTCGGCCGATATGGATGATGAGACGCTCAGTATTACCAGCAATATGCAGATTATGCTTCCAAGATTGAAAGCCAATATGCGGAAACGGAAATCCTCATCAACATATTCAGGAATATGGGTGATGTTCAAACCATCCGAGGCCATAGGGTACATATCGGTCCAGATTTCCCTGATGAGTAATTCGGCCTGAGCTGGTGATACACTATTATTGAATTTGACAAAGAAATCATGTCCTCCTGAAGGGGCATCCCTGAAATAGAAGGCTCTATGCATCTTGACCTGTCTGTCTCCAAGAAGTTTTCTGTTCTGGTTTTCCGTGTAGCCGGTAATGTCATCACACATGTAATGATCTATTATGCCTGAGATATGTATGTTCTTGCTCAGACCAATGATGGTTGAAGTGAATTCAAGAGATTCCAGGTCAACCCCCTCCTTTATCAGTTCATCGTAGGTACTCCTGTCAACCAGAAAGCCGTTAGTGGGCGGTATGGGATCCAGCCATTCTATAGGAATATCAAAGAATGAGAAGTATCTGATATCCGGGCCCAGAAAAACAAAATCAAAAAACCTGCCGCCGGCACTGATCCTGCTGTAGTTGGGATAATCATTCCATGATCCGTATGAGAGAACAACATCATCCACCTGAGGCAACTCACGTATCTTTCCATAAAACTCATTGTAATTGTTCATCTCATCATTCTCAACGAAGAATGTCCTGCAACTTACGGACTTAGGCAGAGGATTGTAAGGTCTGGGAGCTTTTATGTATGTATGCAATGCAGCAGCCAAGGCAAATACTGCAATAGAGGTCTCAATGCTGATTACTATGTTCTTGAATGTCTTGTTTTCACGCCTTTCGGCCACAATCCTTTGTTTGAGCAGCCTGTTCTGTCTGTTTACCGATATTCGGCATACTACAAGCCCAATCACTCCCACTAAACAGATACCTAGTATATCCAATATGGCCAGATCATTGAAATGGAAATACTTGCCAGTAAGGAACCGTGCAGTATTAAGCCATGAGCATGTATAATATGTGAGGTAAAGGGCTATGGCAAGAGAACATATCAGAATGACAACCACTTCTGTCATAAGCATGAGTGAGAGGTTGTTTCTGCCGGCTCCAAGACTGTATCTTATTATATTGGCCCTGCCACGCTGTTTCAGCAGCATTACCGTATGCTTGAAAAAGTTTATTGCTGCCACTATCAGCACAACTATGCTCAAGAGGCCAAGCAACGGATCCTGGGGTTTGGGGTAAGTGTGTGACAGCTGCACCACTGTCCGGGTATTTTCATGTATATAGGATGTGGAAAGAATCTTGTTTACGTCATTGATATCAACGCCCTCCTTGAGTACGACATCTACGTTAAGACAGTTGGGGCAGATTAACATGGTGATAGACCTCTCTCCCACATAAAAGAATATATCATAATCCATATATCGGCTCCACTTGTCATCACGCACCACATTTACAATGTGATATTCATTGATATCCCGTTCCAAAATCTGGCACTGGCTGATCTCCTTATCGTAACCTATACGCTTAAGGAATGATTCCGTGACAACAATCTCATAGTCATTCTGGGGAATCCTGTCACCGTACAGAAGCGTGAGATTATTGAATTTGAAAAAATCGCCGCATACTTCCATTCCATCCAAGTTGCCTTCAAGGTATGTCTTTGTTGAATCATATATCTTGAAATCCCCTGTCCTTCCGGTACCTACAACCGACACATATTCTATCTCAGGAATATCCAGCTTTGACAACATATCAAAAGAGACAGAGCCGTGAGAACCTGATTGTACTAATTTGCGGTTAGCACTGTACATCTCATTGCCAAGCATATCCTCATACACTATAGCGCTACGGTCATACAACGGCCGACGGTTATTCCTATAATACTTGTAATTGATTCCATAAAAGAAGGCTGAGAACATAGCTGTACCGATGGCAAGGCAGCAGATGCTGAGTATGCTGTACGCCCAGTTCTTCCTTATGCTACGCACCGCTGTTATGAGGTAGTGAGAAAACATATTCCGGACTCTTGTAATTTAAAACTGCCCAAAGGTATTTGTCCTGCAGGGCATCATCCAAGAAAAAAATGCCAAATCGTGCTTTTTTGCCTGAAAATGTCCAATTTTTGGACACTTCTTACCGCTGAAAAGGGTTGTCTCGTAAAAATGTCTTGCCCTAAAAAAAGTTGACTCGTAAAATCGAGTTAACAATGAAGAGTAATCGTACTGTTTTGAAAGATCAGTATTACCAAAAGGTTATTGATCTTTACACGAAAGAGCATCTGTCCATGTGGCAAATC
>DBYQ01000080.1 GCA_002310015.1 Bacteroidales bacterium UBA1182 | reverse complement strand
TCTGATATCATTGATCACAAGGTTATCGGTCTTTCTGCCGAGAACTGCGCTGACAAGGAGTCAGGTGCTTATACCGGTGAGGTATCAGCCGCTATGGTTAAGTCAACAGGTGCTGAGTATGTAATCCTGGGTCACTCAGAGCGCCGTGAGTATTATCACGAGTCATACGATATCCTTAAGGAGAAAGTGCTGCTGGCCCTGGCTAACGGTCTTAAGGTTATCTTCTGCATCGGTGAGTCACTTGACGAGCGTGAGAAGGGCATCCAGAACCAGATTGTAAAGGCTGAGCTGGAGGGTTCAGTATTCAACCTCTCTGCCGATGAGTTCAAGAACATCACCATCGCCTACGAGCCCATCTGGGCTATCGGTACCGGTAAGACCGCTACTGCTGATCAGGCTGAGGAGATNNATCCACGCTTACATCCGTTCAGTCATCGCTGACAAGTACGGCAAGCAGATTGCTGAGGATACATCTATCCTTTACGGTGGCTCATGCAAGCCTTCAAATGCTGCTGAGCTTTTTGCTAAGCCCGACATTGACGGTGGCCTGATTGGCGGTGCTTCACTCAAAGTCGCCGACTTCAAGGGCATCATCGACGCTTGGAAGAAATGAAAAAATTTGGAACAATTATAGTTCTGCTTCTCTTTACGGCTCTGGCCAGCGCCCAGCAAAGGACGCTGGTCCAGGAGCTGGAGAAGAGAGTTCCCGGTAGGGGACAGATTAACATTGAGAGTGATGCGCGTCTGGACAGCCTTATCGGAACGGTTTCTGAGGCTGAATCTGGCACCAAGATTAAGGCTAAGGGATATCGTATCCAGGTATTTGCAGGAAACAATACCCGTGCATCGAAAGAGAAGGCCAATGAGGTGGATCGTTATCTCCGCTCACTTTACCCAGACCTGCCGGTACACACTGAGTTCCGCAACCCGCGCTGGCTATGCACCGTAGGTGATTTCCTCTATTATGAGGAGGCATACGAGACGCTGCGCAAACTTAAGAAAGAGACCCCGTACAAGGGTATAATTATTTTACGTAATCAGGATATTACAATCCCGCTATGAGTTCACTGATACCATATTCCGATGAAGAGTCAGAGAAGTTTCTGGCACTGAAGCATCACTATGAGGAGATTCTTAAACTGATAGAGCCCGATGCCGGCCGTGAGGGGCTGGTGCGCACTCCCCTGCGTGTTGCCAAGACGCTTCTGGACTTTACCAGCGGATATGAGATTGATCCTGCCGCCATCCTGAAATCAGCCATGTTCAAGGAGGATTACAGCCAGATGGTGATAGTAAAGGATATTGACTTTTATTCTCTTTGTGAACATCACATGCTGCCTTTCTACGGCAAGGCTCACGTAGCTTATATCCCCAATGGCTACATTACGGGTCTGAGCAAGATTGCCCGTGTGGTGGATGCCTTTGCACGCCGCCTGCAGGTTCAGGAGCGCATGACCTCACAGATCAAGGATTGCATCCAGGAGACCCTCCAGCCGCTTGGCGTGATGGTGGTCATTGAGGCCAGCCACATGTGCATGCAGATGCGTGGCGTGGAGAAACAAAATTCCGTTACAACTACCTCCGATTTTACCGGCGCCTTCAATCGCGCCAAGACCCGCGAGGAGTTCATGAATCTCATCTCAAGGAAGTAAAAAACGACCAAACGGAAAGGTTTCCAACTGCACCAAGTAAAACAATACCCTCACGAGCAAAGCGCGTGAGGGTATTGTTTTACCCGGCCTGGAAGGCCGGCAAGCGAAGTGAAATGAAATGAAACGGAGCGCGTTTCCAGAAGGAAACTAAAAAAAGGTTGAATTATATTCGACCTTTTCTCGCCACGACAGAGTGAGTAAACTCCCTCTGTTCGTCTGGCTTAACGAAAACGTTGTTTCTAATACGCAGATAGGATTCCATCCCGAGGCTTTCAAGGCCTTAAGGCCAAGAAAGCCCAAAAACATTCGAGCCAGCGAAGCAGCGAGAAAACCGCCGCATGGTAAATCACAAGTTGATAATTCGCTCCCCAAGCTCCTTGGAGAGTTGCGCCCGGGCCACAAGCAGCTGCTGATACCGGCTCTGCAAGGATGCAAGGTTTTCAGTCGATGCCTCCTGAATCTCTTTTTCCACATTCTTGATTTCCAACCTGACTACCTCCATCTGGTAGTCGGCCATGATGTGGCGGGTGAGTTTGAGCAGGTGCGCTTCATCATCGGCCGGCATGTTGTCTTTGAAGAGGCTGCTCAGCTGGTAGCGCTCCTCCATGAGGCTGGCCGCGGTGAGGCTCACAAAGTTCTCAGGGTGTGACATGAAGAACTTCTGGCTGTTGAAATCCTCATCTTCCAGATGCTCTGCCATGATCTCCACAAAACGCTTGTAAACAGGATGGCGGAACTCCAGCCCGTCATTCTGGAGCGAGCCTACTATGAACTGTCCTACCGTCATCTCCTGATCCTGTCCCTCATCATCCTGGAAGGTGCACATAACCTTGCCGCCGTATCTTACTATCAGCTGCGAGAGAAGGCGTTCCTTGTCCATCATGGGACCAAGTCCCTCACGCTTGAGTGCACGGATATCCTGACGCAGTTGGTCCTCAGGTGAAAGCTGAGGTTTAGGTGCCTTTTCATCGGGTGATTCGGGCTTTTCAGAACCTGAATCGGCAGTCTCAGAAGTGTTGTTTTCTGAATTTGTTTCGACGCTCTGAGGAGTATCTGATGATTCCTGTTGTCTGGTGGGCTGTGCTGCAGCCTGGGCCTGCTCGCGCTGGCGGCGGTTCACGTCGTTAATGAGCAGGCGCTCATCAATCTTCATGATCTGGCTGCACTCAGTGATATAGACCGAGCGTACTATAGGATCCTGTATTACCGATATGCTCTGCGTTATGCTTTTGATGAGTTCGCTGCGGCTGTAGGGATCATCGGCGGCATCTTCCATAAGCAGATTCACCTTGAAGCGGATAAAATCCACCTGGTGAGTGTCAATGTATTTCTGGAACTCAGTGGCGCCGCGGCCCTGGGCAAAGCTGTCGGGATCCTCGCCGTCAGGCAGGAGCAGGACTTTTACGTTCATTCCCTCTGCCAACAGCATGTCTATACCGCGCAGGGAGGCTTTGATGCCGGCCTTGTCACCGTCATAGAGAACGGTGATGTTGTTGGTGAAACGGTGTATCAGGCGTATCTGGCCTGGGGTGAGTGATGTGCCACTGGAGGCTACCACATTCTCCACGCCGCTCTGGAACATGGAGATCACGTCGGCATAACCCTCTACCAGGAAGCAGCGGTCCTTGCGTACTATGGCCTGTTTGGCCTGATAGAGTCCGTAGAGTTCACGGCTTTTGGAGTATATTATGGATTCCGGTGAGTTTACGTATTTGGCCACCTTGGCATCGGCTGTCATTATGCGGCCTCCAAAGGCTACAACCTTACCTGACAGGGAGTGTACGGGGAATATCACGCGGCCGCGGAAACGGTCACGCAATGTATGGTCATTCTCCTTTTCATAGCAGAGGCCGGTCTTGACAAGGTTCTCCCTGGTGTAGCCTTTGGCCTGTGCGGCGCGTGCCAGGGCATCGGGCTCATCGGGACAGTATCCCAAATGAAACTTTTCAAGTATGTCATCGCGGAATCCACGCTTGCGGAAATAGGCCAGACCGACAGCGCGGCCCTTATCAGTATTGAGCAGCGTGTCCTTGAAGAAATCCAGCGCAAACTGGTTTGTGATGAACATTGATTCACGCTCATTCTGCAGGGCCTTCTCAGAGTCGGTAAGCTCACGCTCATTGTATGGTATCCCGTATTTGCGGGCCAGCCACTTGGCGGCATCCCAGTATGACATCTGCTCATGCTCCATGAGAAAGTGGATCACATTGCCGCCCTTGCCGCAACTGAAGCATTTGCAGATACCCTTGGAGGGCGAAACATAGAATGACGGGGTTTTCTCATTGTGGAACGGACAGAGGCCCACATAGTTCACTCCGCGCTTGCGCAGCGTGACAAACTCTGACACCACATCGACAATGTTGGCGGCATCAAGTATCTTCTCTATGGTGAGCTGGTCTATCATGAAAACCCTCTTTCAGGATCAGACTCCAAAAATACAAAAAAGAGCGTAATGAAAGGATGGTACTTCAGCCCAACTGCAATAATTTTCTGAAAAATAAAATTCTTAAATTTTATTGGCATTATTATTTCTTGTTTTTGGCCGAAAAACACTTATTTTGTAACGAAAATTTTATTGTAACGTAAAATGGACACCAAACCTTACAAAATCAGAGAGAAGATTGAAAAAGAAGCCGGTTACAGAGGCCTGATTCGTGCAGAGCTTGCAGATGAACTCTATGACGGTGTTCTTACAATCGTTGTGGCCCAGAAGAAATACCGTGACAAGGATTATTCTGCCCGCCAGCTTGCTAAGGACCTGAACACCAACCCCAGGTATCTCTCAGCAGTTATCAATTCAAGATTCGGAATGAACTATTCCAGTCTGGTGAATGAATTCAGGGTGCGTGATGCCGCGCACATGCTGACTGATAAACGTTATGTGGACATGACTATGGAGGAGATAGGCGCTAAGGCAGGTTTTGCCAACAGACAGTCTTTCTATGCGGCCTTCTTCAAGGAGAAGGGTGAGGCTCCCCATCAGTATAAGAAACGTCATCTTGCCAAGTGAAATGACTGTTCAGGAAAGGATCCTTGACATAAAGCAGAAACTGCGGCTAAGTATGAACGGCGTTGCTTCCGGAAGCATGAGGCAGGTCGGTATAGAGTACAAGCTCAATTTTGGTGTAGGGATTCCTGAACTCAAAAGGATAGCGTCAGAGATTGATAAGGATACAGAGCTTGCGGGTGCTCTCTGGAAGGAGGATGTCCGTGAATGCAGGATGCTGGCTGCCCTGATTTATCCTGAGGACCAGTTCCTTCCTGACCTGGCGGATGTGTGGATAGAACAGATAAATTATCCTGATCTTGCGGATGTGTGCTGCATGTACCTTTTCAGCAGGATGCAGGGTGCATCAGAGGCCGCTTTCCGATGGATTGCATCCGATAACGGAATGACCCGATATTGCGGATTCCTGACGTTGGCTCATCTCCTGCGCCATGGGCGCGAGATGAGTGAGCGTTATGTGCTGGAGTTGAAAGACCAGGCAGCGGCAGCCATAAACGGTGCGGACCTGATGTGTGCACAGGCTGCCAAGACTGCTTTGGATTGTCTGGAGAGAGACAATGGATAAGACGGAGAGTTTGCGTCAGGCCCGGCAGAGACTGTCGGATTACGTGCGTATCAACTCCTTGAGATATACGCAGGAGAGAG
Source organism: Bacteroidales bacterium UBA1182 (assembly GCA_002310015.1). Lineage (GTDB taxonomy): Bacteria > Bacteroidota > Bacteroidia > Bacteroidales > Bacteroidaceae > Colenecus. The sequence continues at coordinate 49,828 of DBYQ01000080.1, read as the reverse complement.
AGACGTTACTCGATGCCATATATCTGACAGAGGCTCCGTTCTCGGCCGAAGCCATGTCAAAACAGATGTCCGAGAAGAGGCGCATGAGGGTAAGCCGTGCCACCGTATATAACAACCTGGGGTTGTTTGAGCGTGCGGGGCTGGTGAGAAAGGTTTACATAAATGAGCAGGTGCTGTTTGAGAGAACAGACAGGAACCTTGGCGTTATACGTCTGCAGTGCAGCAATTGCGGCAAGGTGACAGAGATGAACGATGACAGGGTGCGTCATCAGATTGAGGAGATGAGAACCCGTCGTTTTACCATGACCGGATGGTCATTGAGCGTATATGGTTTGTGCAGCACATGCATGGCCGTGCTCAAGCGAAAACAGAAAAAGTTAATGAATAAAGATAAAGAGAAAAATGAAAACAGAAAAGATTGACGTACTGCTGGGACTTCAGTGGGGAGATGAGGGTAAAGGTAAGGTAGTGGATGTTCTTACTCCCCGTTATGATGTCGTGGCACGTTTCCAGGGTGGCCCGAATGCAGGACATACTCTTATTTTTGACAACAAGAAATTTGTGCTCAAGTCCATTCCGTCAGGAGTGTTCCAGGGTAACAAACAGAATATCATAGGTAACGGCATGGTGCTTGACGCAGCCCTTTTCAAGGCTGAGGCTGAGGCTCTGGAGGCTGCCGGAATAGACCTCAAGAGCCGTCTGCTCATCTCCAAGAAGGCTCATCTCATACTGCCTACACACCGTCTTATGGACAGCGCCCTGGAGGCATCAAAGGGATCAAACAAGGTTGGAACAACCGGTCGTGGCATTGGCCCCACATACACTGACAAGGTTGCCCGTACAGGTGTCCGCGTAGGTGATTTGCTGCGTCCTGATTTTGAGGAGCGTTATGCAGCTGCACGTGCAGCCCATGAGCGTACCCTCAAGAGCCTCAACTTTGAGTATGACCTGGCTCCGCTGGAGAAGGCATGGCGTGAGGGCATTGAGTACATGAAACAGTTCAAGTTTGTAGATAGCGAGCACTTTGTTGCCAACCTTCTGCGTGAGGGCAAGACCATCCTGTGTGAGGGAGCCCAGGGCACGATGCTTGACATAGACTTCGGTTCATATCCGTTTGTAACATCATCAAATACCATCTGCGCAGGTGCTTGCACCGGTCTGGGTGTTGCCCCGCGTAACATCGGTAAGGTTTACGGTATCATGAAGGCCTACTGCACACGCGTAGGTAGCGGTCCGTTCCCCACAGAGTTGTTTGACAAGGATGGTGAGACTCTCTCTGACCGTGGTAATGAGTTCGGTGCCGTAACCGGACGCCGTCGCCGTTGCGGATGGGTTGACCTGGTGGCTCTGCGTTATGCCGTGCGTCTGAACGGTGTCACAGACCTGATCCTGATGAAGAGTGATGTCCTGGATGTGTTCAAGACCATCAAGGCCTGCGTGGCATACAAACTGCCTGATGGCACCCAGACTGATGAGTTCCCGTTTGACTGCGAGGGTGTAGAGCCCATCTATGAGGAGCTGCCCGGTTGGCTGACTGACCTTACCGCTATCCATGATGAGGATGAGTTCCCTGAGGAGTTCAACAATTACATATCATTCCTGGAAGAGTATCTTGAGACCCCTGTTTCAATAGTTTCAGTAGGTCCGGACCGCAACCAGACAATAGTTCGTGAATAATGCCTGGATATCCATCTTATTCATCACCGGCAGCAATGTATTGGATTCTTTTCATTGCAATAGCGATCCTGAGTTTTACGGTGCAGAATAATCTGGACCGTAAGTTCAAGAAGTATTCCAAGGTTCCTACCCGTAACGGCAGTACCGGTTATGAGGTAGCCTCCAGGATGCTTGCCGAATACGGCATTGCCAATGTCAAGGTGACATGTGTGGAGGGACGTCTTACGGATCATTACAATCCGGAGAACAATACCGTTAACCTGAGCAAGGATGTCTATTACGGCAACAGCATAATGTCTGCGGCTGTGGCTGCCCATGAATGCGGACATGCCGTGCAGCATGCCCAGCAGTATGCACCTGTCAAGATGCGTTCAGCTCTGGTGCCGGTGGTGCAGTTCTCCTCACAGATTGTTTCCTGGGTGCTGTTGGCAGGAATCCTTATGATTGAGGTATTCCCGGGATTGATGCTTGCCGGTATCCTGCTGTTTGCCATGACCACCCTGTTCAGCTTCATAACCCTGCCGGTTGAGGTTGATGCCAGCCGTCGCGCTTTGGCTTGGCTTAAGCAGACCGATATAGCCCGCGGTGAGACTATGGAGGCTGCTACCGATGCCCTCAAGGCCGCTGCTTACACTTACGTTGTGGCTGCCATAAGTTCGCTGGGTACGCTGATTTATTACATAATGATTTACGGGTCAAGAAGACGTTGATTAATAAATGAAACCATCAATTCCCAAAGGTACGCGTGACTTCACTCCGGTGGAGATGGCACGCCGTAACTACATATTTGATACCATACGCGGAGTGTTCCGCCTGTTCGGCTACCGTCAGATAGAGACTCCCTCAATGGAGAACCTCTCCACCCTTATGGGCAAGTACGGTGAGGAGGGTGACAAACTCCTGTTCAAGATACAGAACTCAGGCGATTACATGAGCGGCCTGACTGATGAGGAGCTGCTTTCACGCAACAGCCTCAAACTGGCCTCAAAGTTCTGCGAGAAGGGTTTGCGCTATGACCTTACGGTCCCGTTTGCCCGTTTTGTGGTGATGCACCGCGAGGAGCTGCAGTTCCCTTTCAAGCGTTTCCAGATACAGCCAGTATGGCGTGCTGACCGCCCTCAGAAGGGCCGTTACCGCGAGTTCTACCAGTGTGATGCCGATGTTGTGGGCAGTGATTCACTGCTCTATGAGATTGAGCTGATCCAGATGATAGACACAGTGTTCAGCCGTTTTGGCGTACGTGTGGCCATAAAACTGAACAACCGCAAGATTCTGGCCGGCATTGCCGAGAGTATCGGTCAATCAGATAAGATTGTTGATATTACCGTAGCCATCGATAAGCTGGACAAGATAGGTCTGGACGGCGTGAATGCTGAACTGGCCGATAAAGGCCTGCCGCAGGATGCCATTGACAAACTGCAGCCTATAATCAAGCTTACCGGCTCCAACAGTGACAAGCTGGATACTATAGCCACAGTGCTTGCAGGTAGTGAGACTGGTTTGAAAGGTGTGGAGGAGTGCCGTTTCATTCTGGATGGTGCCACCAAGCTCGGACTCAAGAACCAGCTGGAGCTTGACCTCACTCTGGCCCGCGGCCTCAACTACTATACCGGAGCCATCTTTGAGGTAAAGGCTCTTGACGTTGAGATAGGTTCCATAAGCGGTGGCGGACGTTATGATAACCTGACCGGCATATTCGGACTTCCCGGTGTGAGCGGCGTGGGCATATCATTTGGTGCTGACCGTATCTATGATGTGCTGAATCAGCTTGATCTCTATCCCAAGGAGGCTCAGGGTGGCGTAAAGGTGCTGTTCCTGAATCTGGGTGAGCAAGAGGCTCAGTTCTGCCTCAAGCTTTTGGCTGAACTCCGCGCTAAAGGCATTCCCGCTGAGATATATCCCGATGCTGCCAAGATGAAGAAGCAGATGGCTTACGCCAATGCCAATGCTGTTCCTTTTGTGGCTATTGTGGGTAGCGACGAGCTGGCTCAGGGTAAGGTTACTCTCAAGAATATGGAGAGTGGAGAGCAGGTTTTGGTTAATGCCGATAAGTTGGTGGATAGTTTGATTTGACACACGGGGACAGTCCCCTTTTGCACGTGTTAAATAAAGTGACTAATTCTAATATTATCAGGTGACAAAAGGGGACAGTCCCCGGTGCAAGATGCCAAATTTAGTGGGATGATTCCCGGTGCAAGATGGAAGATTTTGATATACGAGCACAGCAATTAACAAGTGACAAGGAGCTGGATAACGCTCTGCGTCCGCTTAAGTTCGATGATTTTGCCGGACAGGGCAAGATTGTGGATAACCTGCGTGTGTTTGTACAGGCAGCCCGTCAGCGTGGCGAATCGCTTGACCATACCCTGCTGCATGGCCCTCCCGGACTGGGTAAGACCACGTTGAGCAACATCATAGCCAATGAGCTGGGCGTGGGCTTCAAGATTACATCGGGCCCCGTGCTGGACAAGCCGGGTGACCTGGCCGGAATCCTTACTTCACTTGAGCCCAAGGATGTGCTTTTTATTGATGAGATCCACCGCCTGTCACCTGTGGTAGAGGAGTATCTCTACTCAGCCATGGAGGATTACCGTATAGACATCATGATAGACAAGGGTCCGTCGGCCCGCAGCATACAGATAGACCTTAACCCGTTTACCCTGATAGGTGCCACCACCCGCAGCGGCCTTCTTACTGCACCGCTCCGCGCAAGGTTCGGCATAAACATGCATCTGGAGTATTATGATGCCAAGACCCTGCAGAAGATAATACTGCGGTCAGCCGGTATCCTGGGCATACCTTGCGATGTGGACGCCGCTGCTGAGATTGCGGGCCGAAGCCGTGGAACGCCCCGTATAGCCAATGCCCTGTTGCGCCGCGTGCGTGACTTTGCGCAGGTAAAGGGATCAGGGCGCATCACCGTATCCATAGCCAATATCGCCCTTGAGGCGCTCAACATAGACAAGTACGGACTTGACGAGATTGACAACCGCATACTGACCACTATCATTGACAAGTTCAAGGGCGGTCCGGTGGGTATCGGTACAATTGCTACGGCACTCAGTGAGGATGCCGGCACCATAGAGGATGTTTATGAGCCGTTCCTTATCCAGGAGGGATTCCTCAAGCGTACGCCGCGTGGCCGTGAGGTTACGGATCTGGCCTACAAGCACCTGGGCCGTTCCCGCTATGCCTCAATGTCAGGTGACCTTTTTGAGTAAAATTGCAACGTTTTTGCAGCGCTTCTTGACGTATTCTGCATTTTTTCAGTTTATATATTTGCAGAAGAATCAATATAAATTTGTGTACTTATGAGATGCCTTTGTAAAATTACACTTCTGATTATCATTATGACACTGACTACTGCGACTGCCAGCGCGGATAAGTATTCACGCGCCTGGAAGAAGGTGGAAAAACTTATTAAGGATGATCTCCCTGAGAGTGCGGCTAAGGAGATAAACCATATCTGGGATATGGCCGCAGAGGATAATGACGGCCGCCAGATGCTTAAGAGCGCCGTCTATATTACCCAAGTACAGCAATCCTACAGCGAGAACAGCATTTCTTCCGGATTGGAACTGTTCAATACGCTTCTGCCCAAGCTGAGGGTGCAGGAGCATAAGGCGTTGTGCCATGCATTCCTTGCCAAAGGTTACATAAGGTTCTGGGAACTGAACAAATACAGGTTCAGGACAAATGACCCGTCAGATGAGGAAAACCTGCCGTTGGAGCGTTGGACGGCCAGGATGATATGTGACACCATCTGCTACCATCTGGACCAGTCCATCAAACTGGCGGGCGATGTGTCATCGGGCTACTATCTGGAGTTTTTCCCGGGCGGAAACAAGGCGGGCCAAAAGCTACGCCCCAACCTGGTGGACATGCTTATGGATAACGCTATAGTGCTTATTACAGACTATAGGCTCTCTCTTGGCAAACGTACGTTCTTTAATGACAGCCGTCTGTACGGTACAATGCAGGATTTTCTGGCGGCTACAATTGATGTTACACCTGATGACCCTGACCTATGGATGATCTATGTGCTGAGACGTCTTACCCAGCATAATTACGGAGCCAAGCCTGATATCCGCTGTACCATTGACATAAGGAGGATGCAGGTGCTTGATGAATACCTGTCAAATGACGGTAAGTGGGACAGGAATGATGAGGAGTGGCTCAAAGGTGCCGTAGCCCTGGCTGAGTCATATACCAAGAAGGTCAAGTTCAGCACCATGCTCTATAGCAAGGCAGCGCGCAAGATAACTGACAGCATGGGTCAGGAAATGTCCGATGAAAAGGCAGAAAACCTGATGCGTCAGGCACGTGATATATGTATTGCCGCCCAGAAGAAATGGCCCAAGAGCGAGGGCGCGCTTGAGTGTCTTGGCATAAAGGAAGAGATAGAGCGAAAGAGTGTAAGGATAACACTGGATTCTGACCTTGTGCCCGGAGAGCGCAATATAGCCAAACTGAATTTCAGGAATGTCAACACCATATATCTTAAGTTGGTGGAGGCTACCGGCCGTATGGACAGGGGAAAGGATGAGATAACCCTTATGTCTGAACTGAACCAGTCATCAACGGTAGCGGAGTGGAGCATGAGGGTAGATGATCCGGGTGATTTCATGGAACACAGTGCATTTGCCGATATAACACCTGTTATGCAGGGCTGTTATTACCTGTTGGCATCTACAGGCCCCTATTTCAACAGCGGTGATTGCATTGCGTACGAGTATCTGGAGTGTAACGGCATCAGATTCCTCAATATGGTGCAGAACAATGGAACTCTGTACGGAAGAGCTGTTGATACGCGTAGCGGCAAGCCCATCCCTGACTGCAAATATACAGTGTGGAAAACCAACTATAATGATGAACTGGTCAAGGTGGCTACAAGTGGCATAACCGGTTCTGACGGATATATCCTGGTGGAAGGTCTGGCCAACAGCCGTTACAGGATTGAGTTGGAGGGTGGCGGCAGTCGTGGTAACGCCACATTCAATATCCCATGGAAGAGTGATATGCCTGAGCGGCAGTATGTGAGGGTTTTCACAGACCGTTTCACTTATCTGCCTGGTGATTCCGTGCAGTATTCAGGTGTAGTATATACTAATGACGGGGAGAATGGGCATGTGTTGGCAGGAGTTACGGTCAATGTTACCATAGAATTCTATGATATGAATGGTGACGGAGACGATGAGGCCTCATATGCTCTTGTGACAGACAGCATGGGCGTATTCAAGGGCAGTTATAAGATACCTGAAAACTGTATGCCCGGATCGATTGAAATATGTGCTGAATCAGATGAAGATGATAAATATGATTTTGCGGGTTTCAGGGCTATAAAGGTGGAGTCATTCCGTCAGCCTAAGTTTGAGGTAAAGATAGATGACGTAAAGGATGAGGCAAGGTATGACAAACCGGTTACGATAAAAGGTAAGGCTATTTCATTTACCGGTATTACGGTAGATGGTGCCTCTGTGACGTGGTATGCCGGAGTGGGCTCATTTGCCTGCCACAGGTTCTGTATCCTTGATGACAGAGGTGATGTAAGGATTGGGGCCGGTCAGGCTAAGACCGGTTCTGACGGTTCATTCAGTTTTGATGTGACCGTTCCTGGTGATATAATGGTTGAAGAGTACTGCTGGGTACATGTAAATGCCGTTGTCACTGATTTGAACGGTGAGACACATGAATACAACATCTCATATGGTGCCAGAAATAAGGTGGAGAGAGAGATCTATGTAGCATCACAGGGTTCCGTACTGGGTAAAAACGGTCTTCAGACCCTCTTATTCCGATTGACAAGTACCGCCAACAACAACCTGGTTTCAGGCGATATCAATGTCAAGGTGTCACGTCTCAGCTGGCTTGAAGCTCCGGGTCTGCCTCTACCTTTCAGCATAATTGGAGGCAGAGAAAAGAAAGACCTGTCAAAATGTATCTCCAACCAGCATCTTAAGGAGCGTTTCCCGCGTTATGATTTTGACTTAAACGGTGAGGACATCGTTGAGATACCTGTATTTGAAGGTGTGGTTCCGTTTGATAAGGATGACAGGGAATCTATGATGCTTATGCTTGACGGCCTGCAGCCCGGCATTTACCGTGTCACTGCCAATGCTGCAATGTGTAGGAAATCAGTTACAGAGTTCACGTTCTTTAACGAGGATGACTATAGCTTCATGCCCCAGAAACCGTTGTTGTGCAGCTTTGAGACAGAAAAAACGTCACGCGGTATATATAGCGCAGAGGTTGGTGATACCGCCCGTATCAGACTGGGAAACAGCCGTAAGGGCACGCTGATACATTACATTATAGAAAACAAGTACGGTGTCTATGACCGTGGTATGCTGGAGAGCAACGGCAAGCAGCAGATTCTGAGTATTCCTGTAACCGATGAGCTTGTGGGTATGTTTGCCGTACATTGCTGCGTGATATATGAGGGCGTGTCGGAAAACAGGTCTTTCCAGTTTGAGGTTCCTGACAGGCCCAAACAGCTCAGGTTTGAACTTGAAACGTTCCGTAACATCCTGGAGCCTGATGAGGCAGAGGAGTGGAATATCCGTATATCTGATTGGCAGGGCAACCCCGTAACTGCAGCCATCATGCTTGACATGTATGACCGCGCACTTGACAAGTACGGAGTGAACAGGATTGTCTTTTCTCCGTTCGGTTCAAAATGGGTAGGCGGTCGCAGCCTCCTGCAGAATGGTTACAATACATCAGGCCAGTATGCACCTTGGCTGCATGTATTCGGTAACAGTTATGAATATAAGGGCAAGCGCGCCATTACGGGTACTCTTATTGACCCGTTCATGAATTACAGCCGCAGAGCCCGTGGCATGAGGATGTACAAGAGTAATGAGATGGCTGTGGATCTTGTTGCTGACGTTGCATTTAATGCATCCGCACAGTCCGTACCTCTGGCATCAGCAGCCACCATTAATCAGGCTGATTTTGAGGGTCTGGGTATTACCACCGTTGATGAGGCGCTTCAAGGCGGACTTTCCAATATGGATATTGTATTTGATACCCGTTCTCTGCCTGAAGAGGAGTTGCAGGGCATGATTGATGAGCAGAGTGGCGCGGTTGCCATACGCTCAGACCTGAATCCTACCGGTCTGTTCGGGTATCTGGTTACAGATTCCACGGGCAGGGCCATATACCGTTTCCGTGTTCCGCAGTTGCTCACTGAGTGGAAGATACAGGGTATAGCATTCACGGATTCTCTACAGACAGGCCGTGTTGACACCACCCTTGTTACCCGCAAGAAGATTATGGTGGAGCCTGCATCGCCCAGATTCCTGCGTCAGGGTGACCGCATGGAGTTTACGGTCAAGGTGAGCAATATGACTGAACAGAATCAGAAGGCTGTAGTCACGATGACCCTTACTGATGCTGTTACGGGTAAGGCCCTGGGTATCATAGAGGGCGGATATAAGAAGAATGTTACCGTTCCCGCAGAGGGAAGTGCAAGTACATCATTTACCATAAAGGTTCCGGCTGGGCTTACGGCTGTGACCTACCGCCTTACGGCAGAGACCACAGGCCACAGTGACGGTATTCAGGAGACTATCCCGGTACTCTCCAACCGTACGCAGGTAACCCAGGCTCTCTCACTCTTTAACAACGGCAGTGAGAAACGCACCTTCCGCTTTGAGGTGCTTGACAAGCCGCGTTCCTCCACTATGGCCGATGAGGAGCTTACCCTTGAGTACAGTGCAACACCCATCTGGTATGCTATCCAAAGCCTGCCTATAATGATAAGGGTTGATGATCCCAGTAACATGCGCCTGTTCCACAGTCTGATGGGTGCCGCCATTTCACAGGATCTGTCAAGCCGATATCCCGCTATCCGACAGATGCTTGATGAGTGGGCTGAGCTGCCAGCATCCGAGTGGCAGACACAGCTGGAACGCAATGAAAGGCTTACCGGAACCCTGCTTGAGGAGACTCCGTGGCTCAGGAGCAGCAGGAGTGAGCGTGACCGCTTGCGTTCACTTGCCAAGGATCTTGGATCAAAAGAGACGGCCCAGGCCTTTGAGAAGGCTCTAAGAAAGATCATCGATGCGCAGAACAGTGACGGAAGCTGGTCATGGTTGGATGGTTCTCCTGCAAGCCTGCATATCACTGATGAGATCATGCAGGGTCTTGGCCTCCTCATTGAGAACGGTATCATTGAAGTTACTCCAGAGCTAAAGGTTACATTGCAAAAGGGCCTTGACTATATGGATAGCCTGTTCTTCAAGAGGTATGATGCAGAAAAGAAACCTGAATCACTCGGATACAGCGAACTGAGCTACCTGCTTACCCGCTCGTACTACACCTCTTATCCTTTCAATGGAAAATCGATTGCAAGCCACACCTTCTTTACACGTCTGGCCGAGATAGAGGATACGCATAACCTTAGCCTCTATTTCCGTTCACAGCTGGCATTGCTTATGTCACGTAACGGCAAGAAAGAGCTTGCTGAGCACATAGCGGCTACACTTGTTGAGCGTTCTCTATACAGCGATGAAATGGGCCGATATTGGCGTGACAATGAGGGCGGACTGCTCTGGCATGAGGCTCCCATTGAGACTCAGGCACTTATTATACGCACCCTGCTTGCAGTGGGCCGAGAGAAAGAGGCTGTAGAGGCTGCGCGCTGGCTGCTTAAGCAGAAACAGACTACCGGTTGGGGCTCATCGCCCGCCACTGCCGCAGCAGTTACGGCTCTTATGGCTACCGGCAGCAATGTGCAGTTGGAGTCAGATCCTGATATCACGATCTATGTAGGCAAGGAGGCCGTCAAGGCATCGGACAGCAAGGCTACGGCCGGTTATACCACCAAGACCTGGCAGGGCCCGATAAGCCGTGACAAAGCTGATCTTACCGTTGATGCCAAGACCGCGGGCATAAGTTGGGGTGCAGTTTACCGTTCATTTACTGAAGAACTTGACAAGGTTGAGAAACAGGAGAACGGAATGTCACTCAAACGAACCATCTTGCGCGTGATACACGGTGCTGACGGTGACCGTCTGGAGGAGGTCAAGGAGGGTACAAAGCTTCATGTTGGTGACCGCCTGAGGATACGTTTTGACCTTACGACTGACCGTAACCTGGAGTATTTGCAGCTTGCCGATATGCGTGCCGCATCCGTTGAGCCTGTAAGTACCGCTGCCGGCTACAGTTACAACTGGAGAGATGACATAGGTTATTATTCAGCACCGGGCAATACCCGTAACGTCTTCTACATAGACCGTCTGAGTAAGGGAAGTTACGTGATAGAGTATGAGGTGAACGTGCAGAAACCGGGCCGTTTCACAGTGGGAAATGCCGTGATGCAGTGTCTCTACGCCCCCGCATTCCGAGCTACCACAACCTCTGCTTCCCTTACGGTGGAATAACTGCTGGAACGGGTTATGTTTGTGTTGGCCGGAATCAGCTGAAGCGGCTGTTTTTCTTCTGCACAAACAGAACCCTTTCCTATTGTATGCCACGCCGCGATTTAACATTTTTTACAAATTTAAGGTTATGTAAATTAATAAATTAGAATAAATTTGCGTGCGGATTAGAATAGGGCCTTTTTTTAGTTCTCATTGTCCTGTTTTATTTTAAGGGATAATAACACTTAAGATTGATTCTATTCCAGCTTTATGAAGCTTAATCCTAATTTTTAGTACTTATACACCAATTAATTTGAAATGAGACAACAATCAGAAGTAGCAAGGAGGATTCTATTAGATCATTCTCTCAGTTGTCTTGTCTTGCCCCAGTTTGGTTTGGCGTATAAGTCAGAATAACGTATTCAATAGTCACATAATAGTTTTTTCCAGCAGATTGATTTTTTAAGATGAAAGAACACAAGTTTATCATTCATGTTTTATTTTTATTGACGTTAGCGCTTATTCCTGTAGGAAGCCGTTATTTGTCACGTATTCTTGATGAAAATACCACGGTAATGGATATCCATGAGACTGTTGCTCCGCAGACATTTTATGTCAGTATGGATGCGGGTTTCATGAACAGTAATCAGAATAAGTCAACAGTTGAGTTTGTTGAAGGGGCCAATGTTATTAAACTTTGTCAGGGTGACAAACTCTATGTGCGCGCTGTCATCAGTGGCACTTCTCCTGAGAAACTGCTGGCCGGTTATCTTACCTTGAATGATGAAGTTGGAAAAAAAGATTCAAAGGCAAAATTCAGCGGTGCCCTTTCACCCTACGTATGGGATGAAAGCAAGAACATTTTTGTTAACGCCAAACATGATTTCAAGAACCTGGATGATCCTTTAAAAGAGTGTGAGAACGTATTTGCATTGTTCGTTGACAAGGATGCTGATAACTTCAAGGTCAGTAATGAAGACAGAAGGGGTTCATATTCCGTGTGTATTGCTCCGGATGCAAATGTTCTCCAGAGAAAGAGTCTTGAAATATTCGGCTGGTATAATGATTCTACAAAATTTGTTGCTCTTGATTCTGATAATCTTGGTAACAGCGCTCCGATATTCAACTTCTCGATAAGCGGCGGACTTACTCCTAATGCATCCTATAATGTCGTTTATATGTCATCTTCACACACCGAGTCAAATGAATATTCTTCATACCCCCTTGGTTCTGTGAAAGCTGATTCTGAAGGCAAGGTGGAATTTGCATGCTATAATTTCTGTGCAAATGACAGTCATGTTCATGAGATCCGTTTTGTAAACAGTAGAGACAATACAGATGTAAAGCATGTTACCTGTGGTATGAAGGTTGTAGCCAGCAAGATTTACAACATTACCAGTGAGGCAACATCTGTAGATCACACCATTGCTATGGTGAAATAATACTGGTACACAATATAACACATTAGGGGCAGTTCTTTTTGGACCGCCCCTAATGTGTTATATGTGCTTTTTTTGTGTATCTTCGCGAGTAATAAAAGTATGTGCGCGTATGGTACTGAACTGGATCTGGGTTTCATTCTTTCTTATAGCTTTTGCGGTGGCCGTGATACGGCTCTGCATGGGTGATTCAAGTGTGTTTCAGGAGATTATGGACTCTACCTTCTCATCGGCCAAGACTGGTTTTGAGATATCGTTGGGACTGACAGGTGTTCTGTCACTCTGGCTCGGTATAATGAAGATTGGTGAGAAGGGCGGATTGGTTAATACCTTTGCCCATTGGCTCAGCCCCGTGTTCTCACGTCTGTTTCCTGACCTGCCCAAGAATGATCCCGCATACGGTCATATTTTCATGAATGTGGCTGCCAATATGCTGGGGCTTGACAATGCTGCCACCCCCATGGGGCTCAAGGCCATGGAACGTATGCAGGAACTGAACAAGGACAAGGATGTGGCTTCAAATCCGATGATCATGTTTCTGGTATTGAATACATCCGGACTCACACTGATTCCGGTGAGCGTACTGGTGTATCGGGCGCAGATGGGTGCGGCACAGCCGGCTGATGTATTCATTCCCATTCTGCTGGCTACATTCTTTTCAACTCTGGTTGGGCTGCTGGTTACCTGTTTTATCCAGAAGATCAGGTTTGACAAGGTCCTTATTCTTTTTGTGGGCGGATTGAGCGCCATTGTGGGTCTTATTATCTGGGGATTTTCACAGTTACCGTCTGTCAAGATAGGCCCGGTCTCGACATCGGCTGCCAACATCATCCTTTTGACGGTGATAATAGGGTTCATCATATCGGGTATCAAGGCTAAGATAAACGTATATGAGGCGTTTGTTGAGGGTGCCAAGGACGGCTTCACTACCGCCATCAAGATCATACCGTATCTGGTTGCCATACTGGTGGGCATAGGTGTGTTCCGTGCATCGGGAGCCATGGATGCCGTGGTGAACGGTGTGGGCTGGTGTGCTGAGAGATGCGGATTGGACAGTCAGTTTGTGGGTGCCCTTCCTACCGCTCTGATGAAACCGCTCTCCGGAGGTGGCGCACGCGGTCTGATGATTGATGCCATGACCACATACGGTGCTGATTCATTTACCGGACGTCTGGCCTGCCTGTTCCAGGGCTCTACGGATACTACATTCTACATTCTTGCTGTCTATTTTGGCAGTGTGAACATCAAGAACACACGTCATGCGGTGGGATGCGGACTGTTGGCAGACCTGGCCGGAATACTGGCAGCCATATTCCTGTGTTACCTGTTTTTTGCATAAAGATAGATTATGATATCATTCCTGAATGAGAATATAAATATGCCTAAGCTTGACCGTAAGGCAGTAAGGGCCTGGATTGTCGCAGTTGCTGCCACCTATGACGGCCGCAAGGCGGGTAATCTGAATTACATATTCTGCAATGATGACCGTATCCTTGAGGTGAACAAGGAGTTTCTGGGGCATGACTACTTTACCGATATCATCACCTTTGACTACAGCGAGCCGGGTGTGGTGAGCGGTGATATGTACATAAGTCTGGAGACGGTTTTAACTAACAGTGAGAAGTTTCATACGTCTTATGACAAGGAACTGCTAAGAGTGATAATTCATGGAGTGCTGCATCTGTGCGGCATCAATGACAAGGGACGTGGCGAAAGGGCTGTCATGGAGGCAGCTGAGGAGCGCGCCTTGGATATGTGGTACAAGAAACAATTCTGATGATGAGAAAAATATTATTTACGGTAATCCTGCTCTTGACAGGAATGTATGTCGGCGTTTCGGCCCAGAGTCGTATGACAGATGCCGATACGCATCTGCTTGACGAATGCCGGACCCTTTTTATGCAGGGTGAATATAGTGCGGCAGCTTCACTCTTGGCAGAGTGGAACAAGGTGGCTGATGCCAATGGATTGGCAAGGACAGAGGAGACCAGATACATGCAGGTGGTGATAGATGCCCAGCGTGATCTTAATACGGCTATGCCGGCAATCAGAAAATTTATGTCAGAATATCCCAATTCAGTGTATAACAACAGAATGTTGGCGCTTATGGGTTCGGCACACTTTGCGCAGCATGAATATTTGAAGGCAGTTGAGAGTTTTGATGAATGTGACCCTCTCTTGCTGAATGATGAAGATTGCCGGCGACTTGTACGACATAATGCAATTTCATTGATACGTTTGGGACGCAATGAGGAGGGATTTCTTGAGTTGAGTATTTTGGAGCGTATGGTTGATGATCCGGAAGGTGATGAGGATCTTGTGTTTTACAAGTCATATGTGAATTATGTAAACGGAAGGATCGATCTGGCCAAGGAGGGATTTGAGAACTCGCTTGAATCATCACATGCAGAAGAAGCGTTGTTGTATCTGGCGGAACTGGATCTGCGCGGAAACGGTGACCACAGTATGGCACGTAAAACTGCGGAGGAGATGATTGAAAATCTGGAAGACCCCTATGTTGAGGCAGAAGCTGAGCGCATACTTGGCGAATACTGGTTCCGTCAGGGTGAGTATGCCAAGGCTCAGGA
This sequence comes from Bacteroidales bacterium UBA1182, assembly GCA_002310015.1. Lineage (GTDB taxonomy): Bacteria > Bacteroidota > Bacteroidia > Bacteroidales > Bacteroidaceae > Colenecus. Next base: position 34,759 of record DBYQ01000080.1, on the reverse strand, counting down.
TCTGCTTATGAGTTATCTCTCGGCGGATCTAAGTTCAGATGAGCGTCATGACAGATACCTGTTGGGCCTTTCCTGTTTTAACAACGCTGATATGGACGGAGCCATAGAAAATTTGTCAAAAGTGGTTGGACCGGATGACCAATTGACCCAGAATGCATGTCTGCATATAGGATTGGCTGCACTCAGTAAGGGTGAAAAGGATATGGCCCGCATGTCATTCGAGAGAGCCTCATCACTTCCTGGCAAGGAGGATGTGAGAGAGCAGGCACTCTATAATTATGCAATGGTTATACATGAGACAGCATACTCTCCGTTTGCTGAATCAGTGAAATCATTTGAACGTTTCCTTAATGAGTTCCCTAAGTCCAGATATACAGAGAATGTGAACAGTTATCTGGTTGATGCTTATTTGAGCACGCCCAGCTATGATGCCGCCTTGGCGTCAATTGACAAGATAAAGAGTCCTGGAGCATCCATAATGGCTGCCAAGATGCAACTGCTTTATAACAAGGCGATGGATTTGATGGCAGCAGGTTTATATAATGATGTGCCGGAACTTCTCACGTCTGTGATAGCTTTGGATAAATATGACCACAATACTGCAGTTGAAGCCACATTCTGGCGTGGCGAGGCATATTATCGGTTGTCAGAAACGGTTAGCGCCGAGGCAGACTATCGCCGTTATCTTGCTTACGTTTCCAAGGTTACTCGTAACAGTGGTCTTGCCAATTATGGTGTGGGCTACATTCTTTTTGACCGTAAGGATTATGACAAGGCGTGGCTCTCCATGAGGACGGTGATAGAAACCTCATCTGAATCAAAGGTAGGTGCTGAGGTTCTGGCCGATGCCTGCCTGCGTGCAGGTGACTGCATGTTCTACAAGCGTCAGTACAATCAGGCCAAGGAATACTATAACATGGCCATAAACGTGAATGACAAGACCGGCGATTATGCTCTTTTTCAGACTGCATTGGTAAATGGTTTGCAGCGCAATTATCATCAGAAAATCCAGGATTTGAAACATTTGGTGAATGAGTACCCTGCATCGGCATATCTGGCATCGGCTCTCTATGAAGAGGGTCGGGCATTTCAGCAGACGGATGAGCCGGAGCAGGCTGTAAAAGTATTCAGTAGGATAATAACTGAATTCCCAAATACGGATCTGGCCCGCAAGGCTGCGGCCGAGACGGCTCTCATCTATTATCAGACAGACCGATATGATGAGGCTATCAAGGCTTATAAGGAGGTTATAGCCAGTTATCCCGGCAGTGACGAGGCACGTACCGCACTTGTGGACCTGAAATCAATATATGTTGATAAGGGTGATGTGAACTCATATATTGAGTACACATCAACTGTAAAGGGGGCGGCTCCCATCGCTGCAACAGAGCGTGACTCCCTTACCTATACGGCAGCTGAAGGCCTGTTCAGTCGTGGTGATAAGATAGGAGCATTGGCTCGTTTCAGTGATTATGTAAAGCAGTTCCCTGATGGAGCGTTTGCTGCAAACGCATGGTATTATCAGGGCTCCATATATGAGGAGGCAAAGGATTACGAACGTGCGGTTGACTGTATGTTGCATGCTGCTGCTTTTGAGAACAGCCGTTTTGCTGAGAGCGCACTGGATCATGCAGCATCAATCTCCTGGCAGCAGGTTGATTATGAGAATGCTATGGATCTCTACATGCGTTTGTATGCTAAGACTACTGATGCCGAGCGTCAGAAACGCAGCCTGTATTGCATTGTGAGCAGTGCCGGAAGGATAGAGGAGCATGAAGCCGTAATCATGTATGCTGATAAGGCTTTGCAGACTCAGCTTTCACAGGAGCAACGTACGGAGGTGATGTACTTCAAGGCCAAGGCTTTACTTTCACAGAACCAGGGAAAGGACGCTCGCCCGATATTGGAGGAACTGTCCAAGGATACCCGCTCACAGTATGGTGCTGAGTCAGATTATCTGCTCAGTCAGTTCCTGTATGACAGCGGTGACAAGGAGGGTGCAGAGAAGGTTATAATGGCTTTTATTAAGGAGGGAACGCCGCACATGTACTGGCTTGCCCGCAGTTTCATATTGTTGAGTGACATCTACAAGTCACAGGGCAAGGATGTAGAGGCACGCCAATACCTGCTTTCGCTCAAGAGTAATTATACAGAAAATGATGATATAGCGGAAATGATTGCCGCAAGACTTGAATGATGCTGATTATGAAACGTTATATTACACTGGCTGTCATAGCCATATTATGCTGGAGTGCCGCAAGTGCACAACAAAATGAACTGCCGTCCAGGTCACTGACCATAGAGGGGGCATATAATCCCACGATTACCAGAACGGATAAGGTAATGCCTGTTCCGGAACGCCAGTTGACAGATCATAAGACGGCCCAGGTGAATTATCTTATGGATTCCAATCCTATGACCAACCTGGAACGTAATCCTATGGTGTCATTTTCGGAGAGTTCTGATGATGTGATACCTGACAGATTTACATCTTTGTTGCGTTTCGGTTATGGTTTGAGGAATGTTCAGGACGGACTGCTTGATCTTAACTGGCGTATATCTGACAGAGATGAGTTGCAAATTTCAGGATTGCTTGACGGTTGGGTTACAGAACCTAGCGGTGATTGGACCTCAAAGATGTTCAACGGTGATCTCAAGGCAGTTTATTTACATAGGTTTGACCGTTTTGATGTTGGAGTTGACGGAGCCTACGGACACTCATTTTTCAACTACAGACCGGCAGAGGACATGAATCCGGCTACATTCCAATCAAGCACTTTGACACAGAATGTAAACCGCGGAGAGTTTGGATTGTCATTGTCAGGTGATGCCAGTGAAGTTAAATGGCATTTTAGGGCGGCTATGGAATATCTGTCACGTAACGGATTAAACGTTGCCGGGACAGATAGGACCAATAAGGAAGGCCTGGTGCGTATTGACGGTGGATTGGAGATGCCGTTATTGGGTGGTATGGGCGGCTTGGATTACAGGCAGAAAACAGCAATGTATGACTGGCAGGGCCTGAACGGATGTGATTACTCCGGATTCACTGCGCTGACTTTTTCTCCCTTTTGGAAACAATCCTGGGAAAAGTGGGATGCCCGTTTGGGTGTTAACCTGGATATCCGTACCAGAGCAGGTTATGTGCTGATGATGTCTCCAATGGCTTTTGCCACATTTAATGCAAGTGATAGTTTCAAGTTACATGTAGGCCTGACCGGCGGTATAGAGGATAATGCTATGCGTACATTATCAATCATATCACCTTATTGGTCAGAAAAGGAGAGGATCAGAGACGGATATACGTTGGCAAATGCTTTTTTGGGCATGTCGTTGAGCCCGGGAAGGTGGTTTTCCATGTCAGCTAAGGCTGGATACCGGCATACTGTTGATGAGGTGTTCCAGACGGTATCTGACAATTTGATCGTGACATCCCTTCTGCTTCAGCGATCATCAGATGTATTATATTTCAGATTGGATGCTGATATGCAGTTTTCTGACAGAGCAATATTGAAGATGGATTTGACCTATAATAATTACTTTGGTCATTCTTATGGCATCAAGATGCAACTTAAACCGGCATTTGATGCAAATGTCTATGGATGTTTCAAGCTGGCCCGTGGGTTGGATGCGATGCTGTCATATAAACTTATGTTATTTCACAGCGTAAATAAGGTTGCGATGCCTACAGTCAATGATGTGGCATTGACTGTTGATTATGATTTATGCAAGAGGTTGTCATTATATACAACTTTGAAACATCTGGCTGGAGGAGACTTCTTTTATTACGCCGGTTATCGTGTCATCAAACCGTCTGTTGTAATAGGAGCGACATACAGATTCTGAACAGGGGTAATTCTTTTTATTAATTAATATAATTAATAAGGTGGGCGGATGGATTTTTTTCTGTCCGTTCGCTTTTTCTATATCTATTTTTTATTCTACTTTTGCCGCGCCTTAGGGCAATTCAAAATAAGAATATCATGCAGAAGAATCTGGTTATTGTTGAGTCTCCGGCCAAGGCCAAGACAATTGAGAAGTTTTTAGGTTCTGACTATAAGGTAATGTCAAGCTACGGACATATCTGTGACCTGAAAAAGAAAGACCTGAGTATAAACATAGATACATTTGAACCCATATATGAAATTCCTTCTGATAAGAAGAAGGTGGTAAGTGAACTCAAGGAGGCAGCCAAGAAGGCTGAGATGGTTTGGCTGGCATCTGATGAGGACCGTGAGGGAGAGGCCATAAGCTGGCATCTGTTTGAGACTCTTGGCCTGAAGCCAGAGAAGACCAAGCGCATAGTTTTCCACGAGATTACCAAGAACGCCATTCTGCACGCCATAGAGACTCCGCGTGACATTGACACCAATCTGGTCTATGCACAGCAGGCACGCCGTGTGCTGGACCGCATTGTGGGTTTCAAACTCTCACCGATACTCTGGCGCAAGGTAAAGCCGTCACTCTCTGCCGGCCGTGTGCAGTCAGTGGCAGTACGCCTTATCGTGGAGCGTGAGCGTGAGATCAAGGAGTTCGTACCTGAGGCATCATATAAGGTGGTGGCCATATTCAGATTGAATATAGACGGAACATCTCATGATGTACGTGCTGATTACAGTGGCCGTTTCAAGACCAAGGAGGAGGCCAAGGCTTTCCTCGAGAAGTGCAGGAATGCCCAGTTCAAAGTGAGTGAAATATCTACCAAGCCTATCCGCAAGATTCCTGCACCTCCTTTTACAACATCCACACTTCAGCAGGAGGCTACCCGTAAGTTCGGGTTTACCGTGATGCAGACCATGATGCTGGCGCAGCGTCTGTATGAGTCAGGTAAGATAACCTATATGCGTACTGACTCTGTCAACCTGTCAACGCTTTGTCTGGATTCATGCCAGAAGGCTATAAGCGAGTCAATGGGTGACGAGTATGTAAAGACACGTCAATACACACAGAAGGCCAAGGGTGCCCAGGAGGCTCATGAGGCTATCCGTCCTACATATATGGACAACCAGTCAATTGACGGCACTGCTCCTGAGAAGCGTCTTTATGAACTTATCTGGAAACGTACCATAGCATCACAGATGGCTGATGCCGAAATTGAGAAGACCACGGTATCAATTGTGGCACCCAAGATTGACGGTGAGTTCAACGTATCAGGTGAGATGGTCAAGTTTGACGGATTCCTCAAGGTCTATCGTGAGACCCGTGATGATGATTCAGCAGAGTCACAGGAGAACCAGGGCCTGCCTGAGTTCAAGAAGGGACAGAGTCTGGAATTTACTCAGATATCAGCATACGAGCGTTTCACCCAGCATCCGCAGCGTTTTAATGAGGCCGCTCTGGTGCATAAGATGGAGGAACTGGGCATAGGCCGTCCTTCAACATACGCTCCCACGATAGGTACTATCCAGCAACGTGAGTATGTGTTGCGTGAGGATATCGAGGGCAGCAAGCGTGAGTGTGACATGCTCCGTCTGGAGAACGGCAACATCAAGGAGCAGACCATTACTGAGGTGTACGGGTCAGAGAAGTCAAAGTTGGTGCCTACTGATATAGGTATGGTGGTCAATGATTTCCTTATAGATTATTTCCCCGATATAATGAACTACAACTTCACTGCTCAGGTGGAGAAGGAGTTTGATGATATTGCTGAGGGCGATAAGCAGTGGAAGAACGTTATCAGTACCTTCTATGACAAGTTCAGTCCTTCTGTAAACAATGCCATGTCCATCAAGAATGAGCATAAGGTGGGCGAGCGCATACTTGGCACAGATCCCATATCGGGCAAGCCTGTGTCAGTCAAGATAGGCCGTTACGGCCCCATCGTACAGATAGGCAGTGCCGAGGATGAGGATAAGCCTCGTTTTGCACAGATGAAGAAGGGGCAGACCATTGAGACCATCACTCTTGATGAGGCTCTTGAGCTGTTCCGTCTGCCGCGTACCCTTGGTGAGTTTGAGGGCAGTACGGTGAGTGTAGGTACAGGCCGTTTCGGACCGTATATACGTCATGACAAATTCTATGTGTCACTCAGCGGTGTGGCCGATCCTCTTACCATTACTCTTGAGGAGGCTGTCAAGATGATTCAGGATAAGCGTGATGCCGAGTCAAAGAAGGTTCTCAAGTCATTCCCCGGCAATCAGGACCTTGAGGTGATGAACGGCCGTTACGGCGCATACATAGCATATCAGGGAAGCAACTACAAGATTCCCAAGAGCGCAGATCCCACCACTCTAACGGAGGATGAGTGCATGGATATTATCAAGCGCCAGATTGAAAAGACCGGTTCAGCGCCCAAGCGCAGGATTTTCAAGACCAAGAAATGATAAGGGTTTTCCTGATGGGCTTTATGGGGGCTGGCAAGACCACCCTCGGTAAGGCTTTGGCAAAAGATCTGGGTATCTCTTTCATAGACCTGGACCAGTATATTGAGCGCAGGTATATGAAAACCGTGAGCCAGATATTTGCCACTAAGGGAGAGCAGGGATTCCGTGAGATAGAGAGCCGCCTGCTGCGTGAGGCCGGTGAGTTTGATGACGTGATAGTGTCATGCGGCGGTTCTACACCCCTCATAGGCGATAACATGGACTATATGCTGGCGCAGGGTAAGACCGTCTATCTCAAGTGTGATAATGACACCCTGCTAAGACGTCTCAAGGCTGCCAGCGCAACCCGTCCGCTCATAGCCGGCAAGACAGACCCTGAACTGGCGGCATTCATCGAGTCCGAGACAAAAAGACGTGAACCCGGATATCTGAGGGCGGAGTTCATCTGTCCGGGAGACCGTTTGGAGACCCGTGACCAGATATCGGAGACTATACAGTATTTGGAGCAACTTTTGAATTTGAAATAAGATAAAACGCAGTATGAAACAGTCACTTGTCATAGTAAAGGTGGGAGGTAAGATAGTGGAGCAACCCGATACTCTGGAGCGTCTGCTCACTGACTTCAAGGCCATACCCGGCAATAAACTGCTTGTTCACGGCGGAGGCCGCTCCGCAACCGCCATGGCTGCACGCCTGGGCATAGAGAGCAAGATGGTTGACGGCCGTCGTATCACCGATGCCGATATGCTTGACGTCGTGACTATGGTCTATGGCGGACTTGTAAACAAGAACATCGTGGCCAGGCTGCAGGCTGAGGGTATCAATGCCATCGGTCTTACCGGTACAGACTGCAATGTGATGCAGTCCGATAAACGCCCCGTTAAGGAGGTTGACTATGGTTTTGTGGGCGATGTCAAGACTGTGAACGCAGAGTTTCTGGCCAGCCTGATAGAGAAGGGCATAGTACCCGTACTTGCTCCGCTTACCCATGACGGCAAGGGCCAGCTGCTCAATACAAATGCCGATACCATAGCCGGTGAGGCTGCCAAGGCTCTGGCTCGCCTGTTCAAGGTAACGCTGATATTCTGCTTTGAGAAACCGGGTGTGCTGCTTGATGAGAATGATGACAACAGCGTTATTCCCTATATCTCATATTATGATTTCCCGCGTCTGGTGCAGGACGGCACCATAAGCGGCGGAATGATTCCCAAGATACAGAACGCTTTCAATGCACTGCAGGCCGGCGTGTCATCGGTCCTGATTACCCAGGCCCAGTCACTTGACAAGCTTACAGGCACTACTATTGCTCTGTAATCTGCTGGCGGCGGTAGAATCCCACCATCCATATTATCATGGAGACTGTGACCATAATGGCTGCGGTCAGGCTTAATATTGTATATGGATCAGTGATGTCTATGGGCTCATCATCGCCGGCACGCAGGGTAAAGAATGATATGGTGTTGTTCATTATGTGGACGCCGATGGGTACAAGCAGGCTGCCTGTCTTGCAGTATAGCCAGCCCAGCAGTATGCCGGCGGGCATGGCAAACACTATCTGAATGGGATTGCCGTGCATGACGGCAAACAGGAGAGACGAAATAATGATGGCCAACCATTTCTTTCCTGTTGCTTCACGTATCTCAGCAAGCACTACCCGGCGCATCATTATCTCCTCCATTATGGGACCGATAAGGCAGACAGAAAAGAATCCCCAGACGGAGTGTACCAATATGTCAAATGTATCGTCCAGAAGGTTGGGAATGTCAAACTGTCCCTGTATTATTTCAACGGAGTAGAGGGCCGCATATCCTAGTACCAATGATGCCAGAAAGACTTTTATGGGGACGTGTCTGACCAGATCGGCTGCCTTGAAGTATTTAATGGCCCATAATGCAACTATTACCACTGCGTCGCTTGCAAAAACCATGGGCGCAATCATATTGCCCGGAAAGACCAGCAGGGCAATGAACTGTACCCCAAGCCATATGACAAATGTTATCAGTGTCCGTTTAATCTTAGACATGTTGGCTGCGGATAGTCTCAAGAACCTTGTTGCGGTCAGCATCAAGCTGGGCTGCCAGTTCCTGCGGTGAGCTGAACCTGCGTTCTGCACGGAGGAACTCCACAAAATCAATGGTGAGAGGGTGGAAATAGATGTCACGGTCAAACCCGAGCAGATGTGCCTCAATGGTGCGTGCCTTACCCTCAAAGGTGGGGCGGAATCCTATGTTGACCATGGCAGGCCATACCTCACCGTCCACCGTGGCGAAGGCAGAATATACGCCGTCGGCCGGAATCTGCATGAACTCACAGTAAGGACCCAGGTTTGCGGTGGGGAATCCCATCTTGCGGCCGTTTTGCAGGCCGTGTATCACGGTGCCGCTTATGGAGTATCTGTAGCCGAGCATGGAGTTGGCATCCTTTATGTTGCCGGCTGAGAGCTCACGGCGGATGCGGGAGCTGCTTATGGGTGTACCTTCATAATTGAGTGCTCCTGAACCTATCACCTCTATGCCTATCTCATCACCTATGCGGCGGTAATCAGTTATGGTAGTACCGGCTTCATGCCCAAAGTGGTGGTCATGTCCCACCAGCAGGGTGGTTACGTTCAGTTTCTTAAGCAGGAATGATTCCATGAAACTGCGTGCATCCATCTGGGCCAGCTCAGATGTGAAATGCAGCGGCAGGCACAGATCAACGCCTGTACTGCTTATCTTGCTTATCTTGCTGTCCGGATCAAGAAGGAGTCTGGGACGGTAGTCAGATTGCAGTATCTGACGTGGATGCTCCACAAATGTTACGGCCATACTCTTGAGGCTACGTTCTGCAGCTATCTGTTTAAGGGTATCAAGCAACAGTACGTGACCGCGGTGGACTCCGTCAAAGAATCCTATCGTTGCGGCGTAATTCCCGCTTTCCTGGGGTTGAGGTATGGTCATCTGTATTATAACAATGCATTGAGAATGCAAAAGTAATCAAGATGTACGGGCAAAAGGAATTTTTTGCTTCAAAACTTTGCAAATTCAGGTTAATGAAGTACTTTTGCAGCCGAATGATGATGTCGGCTAAGGCCGATGATTCCTTCTCCGGGCTTTTAGCTCAGTTGGTTAGAGCAACAGACTCATAATCTGGAGGTCCTAGGTTCAAGCCCTAGATGGCCCACAACCGTTTCTTTAGTGAAACGGTTTTCTTTTTTTTAGGGCTTTCACGTTTTTCGGACCCATTCGGGTCCTCAACAGCTTCGCAGTCAAGCCCTAGATGGCCCACAACCGTTTCTTTGAGAAACGGTTTTCTTTTTTAATAGCTATCCAGGGCATTGTTATTTTTATTAACTTCGCTGAATTGAAATTCAGGAGGATAAAATGTCTGTAGGAAAGATATCAGTTGTACCGGTCAGGACCCGCAGGGAGTTGCGCAGGTTTGCCAGGTTCAATGTCCTGCTCTATAGGGGAAATCCGTATTCGGTACCTGATCTTATAGGCGATACTAAAGATTCATTTACTTCTTCCCGGAATGCTGCTTATGAGTTCTGTGAGGCACAGCCTTTCATCGCTCTCATGGATGGAAAGGTGGTGGGCCGTGTGGCGGCCATCATCAACCATAAGGCTAATGAGGTGTGGAAAGTAAGGACCGTAAGGTTCGGATGGATAGATTTCATTGATGACATCAAGGTTTCAGAGGCCTTGCTCGACGCTGTGGCAGAGTGGGGTAAGGAGCGTGGCATGGACCGTTTGGAGGGTCCTTTCGGCTTTACTGATTTTGACCCTGAAGGAATGCTCACAGAGGGTTTTGACCGCATTGGAACCATGGCCACCATCTATAATTATCCCTACTATCCGGAGCACATGGAGAAACTGGGGCTGGAACCATCGGCCAAATGGGTAGAATGGTTTGTCCGCTTTCCGAATCCTGTTCCTGAAAAGGCACAGCGGCTGTCCAGGATAGTCATGGAGCGTTATAACCTGCATCTGGCCGTTTACGGTCGCAGTAAAGCCAATGAGGCCCGTAAGTATGCATACAAGCTGTTCCGTCTTGTCAATGAGGCGTATGCTCCGCTGTATGGCTACTCAGCTTTCTCTGAAAAGCAGATAGACCTTTTTGTAAGGCGCTACCTGTATATGTTGGACAGGAGGCTTGTAACAATTGTGCTTGACAGCAATGATGAGGTGGTGGCTTGCGCCCTTACCATGCCTTCAATAGCCAAGGCTCTGCAAAAGTCTCAGGGACGGCTCTTCCCGTTTGGTTGGTGGCGTATACTGAACGCTTTGCGCCCCAATAGCTCAAGTCTTGTCGAGATGCTCTTTGTGGCGGTAAAACCTGAGTATCAGAATAAGGGGATACTTGCTATCCTGACCGATAAAGTGACATCATCTATAAACTCAATAGGATGCGCCTTTGGTGAAAGCAATCCGGAACTTGAGACAAACATGAAGATGCAGTCCCTGTGGAATTATTTTCCCGGCTCTGAAATTGTAAGGCGTAGAGCAGTATTCTACAAGACAATTGCGTAACTTTGTATATTGGCTTGAAAATAAGCAAAACGATATATGGCAGATACAGACGAATTATTTGAAGAGAGACCGCCGGAAGTCCTGTACAACGAGGACAATATACGCCACATGGATGATATGGAGCATATCCGTAACCGTCCGGGTATGTACATAGGCAAGCTGGGTGACGGCTCACAGGCTGATGACGGTATCTATGTGCTGCTTAAGGAGATCATTGACAACAGTGTGGATGAGTTCCGCATGAACACCGGCAAGCGCATTGACATAGAACTTACCGATGTGGGACGCGTGTCAGTGCGTGACTACGGTCGCGGTATCCCTCAGGGTAAACTTGTTGAGGCTGTAAGCATGCTTAACACCGGCGGTAAGTTTGACAGCAAGGCGTTCAAGAAGAGCGTAGGTCTGAACGGCGTGGGTCTTAAGGCGGTCAATGCGCTGAGTCTCAACTTTGAGGTGAGCAGCTGGCGTGACGGTCAGGTGCGCACACTCCGTTTCCAGCGTGGCAAGCTGCTGTCTGATGAAACCGTTCCCAGTGCCGATGAACATGGAACCCAGGTCATCTTTGAGCCAGACAGCCAGCTGTTTGTAGGCTATCAGTTCCGTCCTGCCATTATAGAGACCATGCTCCGCAACTATGCTTACCTGAACACTGGTCTGGCCATAATGTACAACGGGCAGAGGTTCATGTCACGTAACGGTCTGGAGGATCTATTAGGTGAGCGTATGAGCGCACAGAGCCTCTATCCCATCATCCATCTTAAAGGAACTGATATCGAGATAGCCTTTACACATACCAACCAGTACGGTGAGGAGTATTACTCATTCGTGAACGGTCAGTACACATCACAGGGAGGTACCCATCAGAGCGCATTCAAGGAGCACATAGCCCGTACCATCAAGGAGTTCTACGGCAAGAACTTTGAATCAGGCGATGTGCGTAACGGTCTGGTGGCAGCCATAGCCGTGAACGTTGAGGAGCCGGTGTTTGAGAGCCAGACCAAGATCAAGCTGGGCTCTACCACCATGAGTCCTAATGGTGGAGTATCACTCAACAAGTTTGTGGGTGATTTCATCAAGAAGGAGGTTGATGACCTGCTCCATAAGGAGCCTGAGTTGGCCGATGTCATACTCAAGAAGATCCTTGAATCAGAAAAGGAGCGCAAGGAGATAGCCGGTATCACAAAACAGGCCCGTGAGCGTGCCAAGAAGGCCAATCTGCACAACCGTAAGCTGGCCGACTGCCGCATCCATCTGAATGATACCCGTGGTGACCGTCAGGAGGAGAGCTGCATATTCATCACTGAGGGTGACTCTGCAAGCGGCTCCATCACCAAGAGCCGTGACGTGAACACCCAGGCTGTGTTCAGCCTGCGCGGTAAGCCCCTTAACAGCTACGGCCTCACCAAGAAGGTGGTCTATGAGAATGAGGAGTTCAATCTGCTTCAGGCTGCCCTCAACATAGAAGAGGGGCTTGATGACCTGCGCTACAACAAGATAATCGTGGCAACTGATGCTGATGTGGACGGTATGCATATACGTCTGCTCATGATAACCTTCTTCCTGCAGTTCTTCCCGGAACTTATCAGGAAAGGACACGTCTATATCCTGCAGACCCCGCTATTCCGCGTACGCAACAAACGCAAGAAAAAGAAAGGGGCCGATGCCCATGTGGACGGTGTGGTGACAGAGAAGGGTGAGTTTGAGACCATCTACTGCTACACTGAGGAGGAGCGCCGCCAGGCCATCGAGAAACTCTCTCCCAATCCTGAGATTACCCGATTCAAAGGTCTGGGTGAGATATCGCCCGATGAATTCAAGAACTTTATCGGCCCCGATATGCGCCTGGAAATGGTAACTTTGCAGAAGACTGACGCTGTGGATGACCTGCTCTCATTCTATATGGGCAAGAACACCATGGAGCGCCAGAACTTTATCATCGATAATCTGGTGGTAGAGGAGGATATTGTTGATGAGGATGAAGGTGAGAAATTCTAACCGATTTAAGTAAGGACTATGAAACTGCTTTTTCCGGGATCTTTTGATCCGTTTACGATAGGCCATGCCGACCTTGTGGAGCGAGCCCTGAAACTGGGTGCCGAGGTGGTGATAGCCATTGGCATAAATGATGAGAAGAAGCCTTTGCTCAGCACATCACAGCGCCTGGATGCCATCAGGGCATATTACAGGGATAACCCTGAAGTAAGTGCGATTGAGTACAGCGGATTCACCGTCGATGCGGTGCGTGATAACGGTTGCAACGGCATACTGCGCGGCATCCGTTCAGTTACAGACTATGACAAGGAGCGCAATCTGGCTGATATAAACCGTTCAATAGAGGGCATTGAGACAGTACTGTTGGTTTCCAGCCCTGCCGTGCAGCATGTAAGCAGCAGCCTGGTGCGTGAGCTTGTCTCATTCGGCCGCCCAGCAGATAACCTGATAATAGATACGTTCAAACCATATTTCCAGAAAAAATGAAACTGAAACATATACTGCTTTTAGCCGGAATAATTCCGCTTTCAGTGCTGGCACAGCCGGGACGCGGTGCTGTGCTGCCCCGTCAGGCACAGCCTCAGGCCCAGCCACAGATGCAAATGCAGCCTCAACTCCAGCGTCAGCCTCAAATGCAGCCTCAGGCTACCTCCATTGATGCTGAACTCCAGAAACTACTGGTGGCTGAGGGGGCAATATCGGCCCTCTATGTAGAGGAGGTTGATGAGAAGAAAATAGTAGAGCAGGCCATCAAGGGCATGCTTGAGGAACTGGATCCCCATTCCACCTATCTTACCCCTGAGGAGAATGACAAGTCAAACGAGACCCTGATGGGTTCATTTGAAGGTATCGGAGTGCAGTTCAATATGATAGAAGATACCCTGTTCATTGTTCAGCCCATTCCTGACGGGCCGTCAGAGAGGGTAGGCATCATGGCAGGTGACCGCATCGTGACCGTAAATGACACGGCGATTGCCGGCGTAAAGATGTCACAGGAGACCATCATGAAGCGTTTGCGCGGCCCCAAGGGCACCAAGGTAGATCTGGGTATCTGCCGTCGTGGCGTGGACGAACTGCTCCATTTCGTGGTTACACGTGACAAGATCCCGGTAAACACGGTCGATGCCGGATATATGATCAAGCCCGGTATAGGTTATGTCAAGATATCAAGTTTTGGTGCCACTACAGTTGATGAGTTTGAGGCCAAACTTGCCCAGCTGCGTGCACAGGGTGCCCGCTCGCTTATCCTTGACCTTCAGGGCAACGGAGGAGGTCTGCTCATGGCTGCCATAGGTATGGCCAATGAGTTCCTGGGGCGTGACCAGATGGTGGTATATACTGAGGGCCGCCGTTCACCCAAGAGCGGTTACATGGCCGATGGCCGCGGACGTTTCCGTGAAGGTAATCTGGTGGTGCTCATAGATGAATACTCGGCATCGGCAAGTGAGATTGTATCAGGTGCCGTACAGGACTGGGACCGTGCCACTATCATAGGCCGCCGCTCATTCGGAAAGGGTCTTGTACAGCGCCCCATCGAGTTTCATGACGGTTCTCTCATACGTCTTACCGTAGCCAAGTACTACACTCCTGTGGGCCGATGCATCCAGAAGCCGTACGGCAAGGATGTGGATTATGGAGAGGATATACTTGAACGTCTGCATCATGGCGAACTTACCAACCCGGACAGCATCCATTTCCCGGATTCACTCAAGTACAGCACCATGATAAAGCATCGCACGGTATATGGCGGCGGAGGTATCATGCCTGATATATTCGTGCCTCTGGACACCACACGTACCAATCAGTATTACCGTAAGGTTACGGCCAAGAATGTAGTGCTGAATACGGCCATGCAATATACTGAGCGCAACCGCCGTATGATACAGCGCCGATACAGGACCGTTGAGGATTACAAGAGAGGATTTGAGATAGGTCAGGATATTCTCAGGATTTTTCGGGACAAGGCACAGGATGCCAAGGTGGATTTTGATGAGGACCAGTATAATGAGTGCCTGTACATATTCAAGACACAGCTCAAGGCTACCATTGCCCGTCTGATATGGGGCATGAATGCCTATTATCAGATTGTCCAGGAACTTGATGAAACTATCCAGAGGGCTGTAAAATACATTGAGACGGGTCAATAAATACCTATCTCTTACTTACAAACCGATTTTTTGTGTAAGTTTGTGGGCTGAAATTTTTAGTACAACCAAATTATTAATCAATAAATACATTTTTATGGCTAACGAAGTTAACAACGGTTATTACAAACTGAGTTGGGGCCAGAGAATCGGTTTCGGTTCCGGTGACCTTGCCCAGAATCTGATTTTCCAGACGGTTGCATGTTTCCTGATGCTGTACCTCTGTACGGTACTCAAAATCAACCCCGGATTCGTAAGTGGACTTATTCTTGCAGTAAGACTTCTGGACTGTTTCTGGAGTCCTGTTGTAGGTAAATATATTGATAACCACAATCCTAAGTTAGGAAAGTACCGCACATATCTTCTTTACGGCGGTATTCCTCTTACTGTTGCTGCCTGCTTCCTGATGCTCCCCACTGTTGCCACATGGGGCATGACCTGGAAGATTGTCTATGCAACTGTCAGCTATACCCTGCTCAGCATGATCTATTCAGTAGTGAATATCCCTTACGGCTCAATCATGGCCTCTATGACCCGTGATAACGATGAGGTTCTTATTCTTACTTCAACCCGTATGGTATGCGCCAATATCGGTCAGATCATCGTTCAGGCCGGCTTCCCCATCGGACTTGCAATGTGCGTAGGTATCGCCGTTGACTGGAACCAGGCTGTATTCATGGCTATCGGTACAATTCCTGCATTTATAATCCTGCCTTTGCTTCCCGTTTTGAAGAAACTGTTCGGTAAGAAGGGACTCTATTATCTGCTTCTTTGTGTAGGTCTTGTGGGATTCATCACACTGTTCATCATCGGTAAGTTCTTTGATGTTCAGAAATGCAATGTAATTGTTCAGGGTGCTAAGGTCCTGACAGGTGTAGGTCTGCTGGTTGGTTCACTTATGTGGGCACTGGTTCCTGAGGTTATCACCGATGCAGAGTATCGCACAGGTAACCGTCCCGCTGCTACAGTAAACGCTCTTGCAGGTGTGGCTTTCAAGGCCGGTTTCTCACTTGCAGGTTTCATCACTCCTTGGGTTATGGGTCTGATTGGCTTTAACTTGGCCAGCGAGGAGTCAGCTCTGCCTACTGATCCTAAGGCATGGTTCACTGTTACTTGCATCTTTGCAATAGTAGGTTTCGTTCTGCTGACACTCTGCTTCATGGGCAGTAAGGAGAATATCACCACCACACCTGAGAAGCCGGTTTCATTCGGTGAGATGTGGCAGGAGTTCAAGGCAAACAAGTGCCTGCAGTTGGTTCTGAGCATCTTTATCGTAGTGTTCCTGGCATCATTCATCAGCGCTCCGGTAAATGCTTATTATACTCACCTGAGTGATTATAATCCGACTGTACAGAATGCAATCCTTATATTCACAACCATCATTCCTGCTATCCTTCTTGTTGTTGTGGGATATCTGGTATTCAAGTATCCTCTCACTGATGAAAGACTTGATGAGATGAACCGTGAAATTGAGGCTAAGCACGCTGCCAAGAAATAATCAATCATTTCAAAAATGCACAAGGGGGCCGATTCTGAGCAGAATTGGCCCCCTTTTTCTGCCAAATAGTGTTAATATTATATCAAAAAGCATAACTTCGCGGCTTGAAATGAAGATATGTCTGCAGTCAAAAGTAAAAGCTGTGGTGAGATTATGCTCATTGCTGGTTGTTCTTTTCCTTCTGTCATCCTGTAAGGGCAAACAGAAGGTTTGTGACACATGTCTTCATGAGATTTACGCTCCCCTGCTCCAGGATGAACCGACTGAATATCCCATCATGTCAAGTATGTTTGCACGTGTGGATACCGTATTCTTGGAAAACGCGGGTGTAGAGAGTATGATAGAGTCTGTAGATGAGGTCATCTCATTCTCAAATACCATAATAGTACGTTCAGCCAATACCCTTTATTTCTTTGACAACAAGGGTAAGTTCCTGCGCCGTTTTGATGGTCAGGGCAAGGGTACCGGCAAATACCGTAAGATAGACCGCATTGATATTCTTCCTGCCCGTGATGAACTTTATATCATGGACGGTCATACCAACAATATCTTTGTCTATGGGATGGACGGAACTTATAAGCGGAGAGTCCAGATTGATGATTTTGTCAGTGACTTTGCCGTCCTGCCTGATGGCTGTTTCCTTTTTGCCAATCCCATCAAATATACCGGCCGTCCTTATCGTCGCGGACTCTGGAAAACCGATCCTGACGGAAAGTTCCTCAAGCAACTGGTTGAATTTGACCCTGAGTTTGCCCATGTGAGCATAAACAATCCTTATATAAACCACATAAGTCCTGGCGTGATAGGTTTTATGGGTATTGAGGATAATGACAAGTTCTACACATACGCGGGTGACAGCATTGCGGTGACCTGCCGTATGACTACTGATATAGTCATCCCTGATGAGTTGAAACGTAGCGACAAGGTATTTGTGAATCCGCATAGGGAATATACCAAATGCGGCTATATGGAGACTCCCCGTTTCCTCTACTTTGTAAACACCAACTACGGAGCAAACCTTATGATGGTGTTTGTTGACAAAAGTACGTGGACTACATACCGCATGTATGTCTATACCAGTGAGTTCAACCACGACAAAGAGACGCGTGAGCCGTTCCCGTTCCTGGTAGGTTCCTATAACGGGACTCTGGTGGGATTCTATGATTCAGGTATGATCCTGGACAGCGAGCGCTTCAAATCCCTCTTCCCCACAATTACCGCTGACTCCAATCCCGTCCTCCTCTTTTTCAGGGAATAAATAATCTATCTTGAAGGTTCTGTAAATCTTTCCCAGTGAGCGGAACCAAAGGGGAATACCCTTCACAAAGTCTCGCACCCACGCGAGACCAGTGGGATGGGTCCCGCGACTAAAAATATCTATTCTGGAACGAACAGTTTCGGAATAGATATTTTTAGTTGTGGGAGGGCCGGCCGAAGGCCGCTTTGAGAAGGGTATTCCCCTTTGGTTCCCCTTCAAGAAATATTAAAATCCGAAGTCGAAATCTTGGGTCTGGATATTTGAGTCCTGTTCAGGTTCTTTTGCTTCCAAGTGGATGGGATTGCCCTCAATGTGGACAGCCTTTACGGGGCAGATGAACTCACAGCCGCCGCATCCTACGCAGAGATCGGGAGTAGTTTCGGGAATGGTGAGGCCGCCCTCAAACGGTACCATGTGGATGGCCTGTACGGGGCAGTGCTCAGCGCAGGCTCCGCAACTGGTGCGGTTTACATTTACTACGCAGATATCCTTGTTGAATACCACGCGCCCCGGCTGTGTATGGTGTTTCTCCTCAACCGTGAGCGGTCTGATTGCTCCAGCAGGGCATACCTGGCTGCACAGGTTGCAGTCATAGTTGCAGTAGCCGTCATCAAACTTCATTACAGGCTGCATTATACCTCCCAGACCGTATTCCATTCCTGCAGGTTTAAGCACATGGCTGGGGCACTTGCTCACGCACAGGTGGCAGGCGGTGCAGTGCTGGAGCAGATTCCGGTGGCTTATGGAGCCCGGAGGTGACATAGGCACACGCTCATCCTTCCTGCCTGTTACCTTGGCCTCAAGGGCGGCCGGAGCAAGAGCGGCAATTACCAGCGATGATTTGAGGAACTGGCGCTTTGACTCATCAACAGCATCGGCAGTTGTACTTTCTTTAGCAGACTTTCCGCATTTTAAGGGGCCGAAACTCAACGCTTTCTGCTTGCAGGCATCTATGCAGTCAAAACAATCCACGCAGCGTGAATAGTCTATGGTCTGGTTCTTGGAGTCAATGCAGTATGCCTTGCACTTGCGCTGGCAGGCCAGGCAGTGGTTGCACTTGTCCTTGTCTATGCGTATGCGCAGGAGTGAGAATCTTGAGAAAAATCCCAACAAAGTGCCCACCGGGCAGATAGTGTTGCACCAGGTGCGGCCGTGGTGGTATGATATGTGTCCTACAACCAACAGTGTGAGCAGGGCAACCACAAATGCAGTTATGGATTTGAGTGAGATGACAACTTTAAAGAAACTGTAGTTGCCAAACTTCTCTAAGATGGCTGCAAGCAGGTTGTTACCGAACAGATAGACTGGGCGGAACAGCTCATCGGCCATGCGTCCGTATGCGCTGTAAGGTTCCAGCAGGCCTACCAGGAAGGTAAAGCCGCATATCCAGGCAATGATCAGGACTGCCAGTACGCCCCAACGCAGCCAGGGTTGTTCAGGCTTGTATCCGTATTTCTTTTTCTTGTCAAATTTCTTTGACAACCAGTTAAAGAAATCCTGGAATATGCCAAGCGGACATATTACTGAGCAGTACAGACGGCCCAGCAGGAGCGTGGCGGCAATAAGGCACACCAATGTTACTATGCTCAGTGAAAGCAGTGCAGGACCGAACTGTATCTTCTGAAGCAGCGGATTGTCTATAACACCTGCAAAATCAATGAACCCGAAGGTGAGTATGGCGATGACTGCAATGGCCACCGCCGTTCTTATTTTGCGCAGCATAGCTCAGAGTCTTACTCTCTTTACGTTGATAGACTCCAGATCCATTGTGCCCAGACCTAAAGACTGGCCATCGGGGATATGTTCTATGTCCTCAAACCTGATGTTCTTGTTTACTTGGGTAAAGAACTTGCCGGCAGCGGTATCCACAGCTACGATATCAGGTGATGCAAAGAGGGCCTTGGTCAGAACCACATCACTTGCGCTGCGTCCCTGAGGACCGTTGGTGGCAACGGTGCGGTATGCATCCACAATGTGCAGGACTGCGGGCTTGTAGGTGCAGATATCGGCTATACACTGGTGCAGACCGCGTGAATGGAAGGCGCGACGGTCCCAGACTATACCCATGTGGTTCTTCATGGCACAGGTCATGAGTGCTCCGCCGTGGTTCTTGAGAACCGGTACGTTGATCCATTTGTCACACTCAATGATGGCTTTGTGAACCTGGGCGTTCTTGAGGGTCTTGCCATTGGGAATATCAACCTGCTGGTATGATGACTGCTCATGTGCATATACCATGGTGGCACCGGCCTTCTTGACGGCGGCCTCTATTCCGCTATGGTCATAGCAACGGCTCCAGTTGTCACAGGTATGGTCAAATACCTTGATCTCTGCCGCTCCGGCATCCTGACACATCTTGATGAGGGCTGTGAGCAGGTCCGGGTTGGTGTTGCCTGCCAGTTCCGGGGTGCGGTCCCAGCCAATATTGGGTTTGATTACTATCTTATCTCCCTTCTTGATGAAACGGCCTATGCCGCCCAACTCTTTCATGGCGGCTTCAAGCATTGCTGCCGGCTCACCGTTCATGATTGCGGCAAGGTCAGCATTGCCATCACCTGTAGCGGCATTGGCAGGTGTGGTACTTGCCATGACATCCATCATTCCGCTGGTCTTAACTGTAACGAGTGCTCCGGCTGCAGCCAGAGTCTTTAAGAAATCCCGTCTATCCATAATTGTCTGTGGTAAAAACAATGGTTAGTAAAGTTATTTTCGGCTAAATTATGGTTTTTGTTTCAAATTACATACGGTTGAACCTGTAAAACAAACCGTTCCCGTTTTTATTTTAGTTTTATTATGAAAGTTGTTCATTATTTGCTTTCTGTATTATTGGTATAGTAGGTGGTTTTTGTTAATTTCGCGCAATTAACAGAAACAACTGAAAAACCTATAAAACAATGTCCGAGACTAAGAGAATTTCATCAGCTCTGATATCGGTCTTCCATAAGGACGGCCTTGACGAGATCATCAGCAAACTCCATCAGGAAGGTGTTAAACTTATATCTACCGGCGGAACCCAGCGCTTCATTGAGTCGCTCGGCGTACCTTGCCAGGCCGTAGAGGAACTGACAGGTTATCCGTCCATCCTGGGCGGTCGCGTCAAGACCCTTCATCCCAAGATATTCGGTGGTATCCTGGGTCGTCGTGAAGAGGAGAATGATGTGGCTCAGATGCGTAGTTATGACATTCCTGAGATTGACCTGGTTATAGTTGACCTCTATCCCTTTGAGGATACCGTAAAGTCAGGCGCTGAGGATGCTGATATCATTGAGAAGATTGATATAGGCGGTATCTCACTTATCCGTGCCGGAGCCAAGAATTTCAATGACTCTGTCATCGTGGCCAGCAAGGATCAGTACAAGCCTCTGCTCGACATCCTTAACGAGCGTGGTGCTGAGACTACCCTTGAGGAGCGCCGCTGGTTTGCCAAGGAGGCATTTGCCGTTTCATCATATTATGACAGCTGCATCTATAACTGGTTCGCATCAGGTGATGATGAGGATCATTTCCGTCTGGCACTGGATGGCCACAAGGCTATGCGCTACGGTGAGAATCCTCACCAGAAGGGCGTGTTCCACGGTGACCTTGATGCTATGTTTGATCAGGTACACGGTAAGGAGATTTCTTACAACAACCTGCTTGACATCAATGCAGCAATTGACCTGATTGATGAGTTCTCTGAGACTACATTCGCCATCCTCAAGCACAACAACGCCTGCGGTGTAGCTTCACGCCCCACACTGCTTGAGGCATGGAAGGATGCATTGGCAGGTGACCCCGTTTCAGCATTCGGTGGCGTGCTGATTGCCAACGCTCCCATAGACAAGGCTACTGCTGAGGAGATCAACAAGATATTCTTTGAGGTCATCATCGCTCCTGATTATGACTTTGATGCTCTGGAGATACTTGGTCAGAAGA
Organism: Bacteroidales bacterium UBA1182; assembly: GCA_002310015.1. Taxonomy (GTDB): domain Bacteria; phylum Bacteroidota; class Bacteroidia; order Bacteroidales; family Bacteroidaceae; genus Colenecus. The sequence continues at coordinate 13,118 of DBYQ01000080.1, read as the reverse complement.
AGAACCGCATCATACTTATCCGCAAGGAGCAGAAACTGCCCGTTAAGCTGGTACGTTCAGCCTTGAACGGTGTGCTTGTTCAGGATAAGGATACCAAGATTGAGACTCCCGATGACCTTAAGCTGGTTACTTCACGCAAGCCTACCGCTGAGGAGATAGAGGATATGCTCTTTGCCAACAAGATCGTAAAGAACAGCAAGAGTAACTCAATAGTATTTGCACGCGGCAAGCAGTTGTTGGCAAGCGGTGTGGGCCAGACCTCACGTGTGGATGCCCTCAAGCAGGCCGTTGAGAAGGCTCATGGATTCGGATTCACCCTTGAGGGTGCCGCAATGGCAAGTGACGCTTTCTTCCCGTTCCCTGACTGCGTAGAACTGGCAGACAAGGCCGGCGTCAAGAATGTGGTACATCCGGGCGGTTCAGTCCGTGACCAGGAGTCAATAGATTACTGCGAGCAGCATGACATGACTATGGTAATGACCGGCTTCCGTCATTTCAAACATTGATTCATAACGCATAACACAATACTACAGTGGGACTATTTTCATTAACACAGGAACTGTCGATGGACCTTGGCACCGCCAATACCATCATAATGCACAATGACAAGATTGTAGTTAACGAGCCTTCAATCGTTGCCCTTGACAACCGTACAGACAAGATGGTGGCTGTGGGCAACAAGGCTAAGCTGATGTACGAGAAGACCAATACGGCCATACGTGTAATTCGCCCGCTGCGTAACGGTGTGATAGCCGATTTCGATGCCTGCGAGCAGATGATGCGCGGTCTGATAAGTATGGTTGATACCGGTCGCCGTCTATTCTCACCTTCACTCAAGATGGTCATTGGCGTCCCTTCGGGTAGTACTGAGGTGGAGCTCCGTGCCGTGCGTGACTCAGCAGAGCATGCCGGAGGCCGTGAGGTCTATATGCTGTTTGAGCCTATGGCTGCCGCAATAGGTATCGGAATCGATGTGCTTGCTCCTGAGGGCAATATGATTGTCGATATAGGTGGCGGTACCACTGAGATTGCCGTTATCTCACTTGGCGGTCTGGTGTCAAACAACTCCGTGAAGGTGGCCGGTGATGATTTCACTGCCGATATCCAGGAGTATATGGGCCGTCAGCACAACGTCAAGGTGTCAGAGCGTATGGCTGAGCGTATCAAGATAAACGTAGGTGCCGCTCTTACCGAACTTGGTGATGAGGCTCCGGAGGATTACATCGTTAACGGCCCCAACAAGATAACAGCTCTGCCTATGTCTGTTCCTGTATGCTATCAGGAGATTGCCCACTGTCTGGACCGTTCTATCGCCAAGATTGAATCAGCTGTGTTGAACGCACTTGAGAATACTCCTCCTGAACTCTATGCCGATATCCTCAAGAACGGTATTTATCTGTCAGGCGGCGGTTCAATGTTGCGCGGTATCAGCAAGCGTTTGGCTGACAAGATAGGAATTGAGTTTCATGTTGCAGCTGAGCCTCTTCTGAGTGTTGCCAAGGGTACCGGCGTTGCACTTAAGAACGTAGATCGTTTCTCATTCCTGATGAGATAATTCTGCAGGGTAGCCGTGCGTTCTCTACTTGATTTTATAGTAAAGCACAGCTACGTTTTCCTGTTCATCCTGCTGGAGACGTTATCGCTGGTACTTCTGTTCGGTTTCAATGACCGGCAGAAAGAGGCGTTTATGACGTCGGCCAATGTTATGTCGGGCACTCTGCTTGAGTGGCGTACCGGCGTGGAGCAATATTTCGGTCTGCGCAAGGAGAACGCCGGTCTCATGGAGGAGAACGCCAGGCTCCGCAGCATGCTGTATGAGCTTACGGACAGCCAGTATGTGGAGACTGAAAGGGCGCTGTCATCGGAGGGCGTAATTGTGGCCCGTGTCATAGACAATTCTGTACGCAAGGATGACAACTACATCACCATTGACAAGGGTAAGCGTGACGGGATAGCTCCCGGCATGGGTGTTTACTCGTCTGACGGGGTGGTGGGCTCAGTTATGGTGGCCGGTAACAGATATTCAATCATCATGCCGGTGCTTAACGGCAATACAAGTATCAGCTGTAAGATCAAGGGCAGTGAGAGTTTCGGATTCCTGGAGTGGCCGGGCGGTGACCCGTATATAGCCCAGGTAAGGGATATGCCTTACCATTCAACCGTAAGGAGAGGGGATACCATAGTCACTACAGGCTTTTCATCGGTTTTCCCTGAGAACATCCCTGTGGGTACCGTAACCAACGTTGAGAGATCAAGCAACGGCTATACGCTTAAAATCAGGGTCAGGTTGGCCATTGATATGTCAGGTCTGAGATGGGTTTATGTACACTCACTCGTTCGCGATCCTGAGATAGAAGGTTTGTATAACCAAATAAGAAATTAGTCTATGGGTTCAGTATCGTTCATGCGCAGATTGATGACACTGGTTCTGCTGGCCGCATTCCAGGTCCTGATCCTGAACAGGATAGCGCTTTTTGGTTATGTCACGCCGTTGTTCTATATCTGGATGATAGCCCGATTTGACAGTTCCATGTCGCGCACAGGCATTCTGGCATGGTCTTTCTCATTGGGCCTTCTGATAGATGTTTTCTCCGCAACACCCGGATTGAACGCGGCATCTGCCACTCTCCTGGCCATGTTCCAACCGGGATTGGTAAAGCTTTTTGTATCGCTTGACCGTCATGACGTGCTTGTGCCCGGCTCAGTATCTATGGGAGGCAGGCAGTTTGCCGGTTATCTGCTGCTGCTTACGTTATTGCATCATACTGTCTATTTCATACTACGCAGTATTCCGTTAGCTGACTGGTCAATTCTGGCATTGAAGGTGGTGTTCAGTTCACTTCTGACACTGGTTTTCATGCTTGTGGCAGAATATATATCGGTGGCTTCCAGCCAAAAACGTTCCTGACACGGTGAAGAACCACAAGTTTGACAACAGGAGATTAGTCATAGGCATCATGGTAGTAACCGTTGTGCTGATATACCTGATACGTCTTATCCAGATACAGATTGTTGATACGCGTTACCGTAATTCGGCCGATAACAACGCCCTCTATTACCGTACGGTCTATCCTACGCGTGGTGTGATTTATGACCGAAAGGGCCGTATGATTGTGAGTAACCAGCCCTCATTTGACGTGATGGTGGTTACCCGTAACATAAAGGACCTGGATACGCTTGCTTTCTGCAGTACCCTTGATATAACAAAAGAGTATTTTGACAGCCGTATGGCCGATATCCGTAACCTGCGCAAGAATCCCGGCTACTCATCTTACACGGAACAGGTGTTTATGGCGCAGCTCTCTTTCAATGAGGTATCGGACTTGAGGGAGAACCTGTACCGTTTCAGCGGTTTCAGCATAAACCAGCGTCAGCAGCGCAAGTACAACTATGAGGCTGCGGCTCATCTGCTGGGTGATCTGGGTGAGGTGTCCAAGACTGAGATTGAGAATGACGGTTGGTACACCCAGGGTGACGTGATAGGCAAGCAGGGCGTTGAGAAGTACTATGAGAGCCAGCTGCGCGGAGAGAAGGGCACGGAGATTCTGCTTAAGGATGCATACGGACGCATACAGGGCAGTTACTATGACGGTGAGTTTGACAAGGCAGCCGTTCCGGGCCGTAACCTGCACCTGGGCCTTGACATTGAACTGCAGATGCTGGGTGAGAAACTCATGCAGAACAAGATAGGCAGCATAGTGGCCATTGAACCCAAGACTGGCGAGATACTCTGTATGGTATCAGCCCCTTCATTCAACCCCTCAGAGCTGTCCGGCAGGCAGCGTGGTGATCACTATAAGGAGTTGGCGGCCCGCCATGACAAGCCGCTGTTAAACCGTACCATCCAGGGCACATACCCTCCCGGCTCCACATTCAAGACATCGCAGGCACTTACATTCCTTCAGGAGGGGATAATTAATACCAATACGCAGTATCCGTGTACCGGCGGATTTGTGTTCCGTGGCCTTAGGGTAGGCTGTCATGCCCACTCATCACCTCTGTCACTTAACTTTGCCATTGCCACATCATGTAACGGATACTTCTGCTGGGGTTACTACTATATGATAGGCGCATATAAGTACGGTACACCACAGAAAGCCCTTACGGTCTGGAAGGATTACATGGTCGATATGGGGTTTGGCTACACCCTTGGCGTGGATCTGCCGGGTGAGGCCCGCGGCATGATTCCCAATTCTGATTATTATGACCGTCACTATAACAAATCCTGGAACGGACTCACCACCATAAGCAATTCCATAGGGCAGGGTGAAGTTACGCTCACCCCTCTCCAGATAGCCAATCTGGGTGCTACCATTGCCAACCGCGGTTATTACATCACCCCGCATGTGGTCAGGTCAGTTGACGGGATAGATGAACCGGACTCGGCATATATCACCCCCCATTATGTGAATGTGGATAAGAAGAACTATGAGATAGTGGTTCAGGGCATGCGTCAGTCTGTCATTGACGGTACATGCAGGGCGGCCAACAATCCTGACTATCTGGTGTGCGGCAAGACCGGAACGGCCCAGAACCGCGGCAATGACCATTCAGTCTTTATGGGATTCGCCCCTATGGATGATCCGCAGATAGCCATTGCGGTCTATGTGGAGAACGGCGGATTCGGTGCTGTATATGGCGTACCTATCGGGGCGTTGATGATGGAGCAGTACATAACCGGAGGCTTATCGGAGGAGAGCATGCAGAAAGTTGAGATCTATTCCAAGAGGTCAATAGACTATGGAGAGGAGGAACGTTAACATACTGGGCAGGCTTGACTGGGCTACCGTGCTGATTGTGGTGGCCATAATGGTATGCGGGTGGTTCAGCATCTGCGGAGCCAGTGCTGCACTTGAGAATCATGACCTCTTCTCTTTTGCAACGCGCCCCGGCAAACAGCTGGTATGGATACTGTGTGCTTTTGCATTAGGGGCTGTGGTGCTGTTCATTACGCAGACTTTCTACAATGCCTACTCTTACATAATATACGGAGTGCTGTTGTTTGCGCTGTTGGTAACCATATTTGTGGCTTCTGATACCAAAGGTTCGCGTTCGTGGCTGCATTTCGGGCCTGTGAGTCTGCAGCCGGCGGAGTTTGCCAAGTTTGCCACTGCACTTGCGCTTGCCAAGTTTGTTGACAGGTTTGATTTCAGTCCGTCCCGCCTGAGCGATGTGCTGAAAGCCTGTGCCATATTCCTGGTGCCTATGCTGCTTATCATCTGCCAGAATGAGACCGGCTCAGCCTTGGTTTATGTGGCATTCCTGCTTGTGATGTATCGTGAGGGGATGACGGGCAGCGTTCTCTTAGTGGGGTTCTGCGCCATACTGTTCTTTATACTGGAGATAAAATTCAGTCCGGTAAGCTTTGGCAATCAGCCGTTCCAGTTAGGTACATGGCTGGTACTTACCATCATACAACTATTGCAGGCTCTTATTATCTGGATCATGTCCCATAAACGCAATCTTGCGGTAACTGTGCTGGGAGTGGGTACCGGGGGTATGCTGATAGGTTTGGCTCTCTCTCTTTCAGTCTATCCTTTCAAGGTGACATGGCTTCAGGTAGCACTTATTCTGGTAACAAGTATATACATCATATTCAGGTCATTCAAGGATATTGTCCGCCAGTATATTCTGGTGGCACTGTTCGGAATCTTTTCAGTTGGATATCTGTTCTCTGTTGATTATGCCTTCAATGAGATACTGCAGCCGCACCAGCGTACCCGTATCAATGTGATCTTAGGCCTTGAGAATGACCCCCAGGGTGCCGGTTACAATGTGAACCAGTCACTGATAGCCATAGGATCCGGCGGCCTTACCGGAAAGGGCTTTATGAAAGGCACCCAGACCAAGCTCAAGTATGTTCCTGAGCAGGATACAGACTTCATATTCTGCACCGTGGGTGAGGAGCAGGGATTCAAGGGCTCCGCATTTGTGCTGCTGCTTTATCTGAGCCTTCTGCTCAGGCTTATCTTCCTGGCGGAACGGCAGTCATCAGTATTCGGCCGTGTATATGGCTACTCTGTAGCGTGCATCCTATTCTTCCACCTATTTATAAATATAGGTATGGTACTGGGCATCACCCCCGTTATCGGCATTCCGCTCCCGTTCTTCAGTTACGGCGGCTCCTCCCTCTGGGGCTTCACCATCCTCCTCTCCGTCTTCCTCCGCATTGACTGCGAACGCACCACCAATTATTGAACAAACTGGCGCCACAAAAAGGAGGACCGATGACGAAATTTAACGTCTTTTTTTGAACAGAGTTAGGCTGTAAAACATGTTATTGAGGCTTTCAAATATGTTTTATTTTGCTTTATATGTTTGATCGTTTGTCATTGTATTTTTAGAATTCTTATAATTATTTTTGTAAAAATAAGCCTAATCAATATCTTTGCACATAATTATTAAGCAAACGATGATACACAAGAGTAATTTGGTAGGCTTATTATTGCTGGGGCAATCATACCATTAAGTCTGACGAAGGTCATTGTTTTGTTGTTGATGAAATCATCACTTTTGACAATACAAAATATTTTTTTGATGATGATGTTTTTTTGTATTGTAAAATGGATAAATCTTATTTTCAAGGCGGTCTAAGAATATCATTTAGTGAGAACTGACTATTACACCCTATTATTTCTGAACGAAAAAATCTTGACATTGGTATCTATTATGCTATGCGTAAGAACAGTTGCGCAAGATAGTATTTTATACTTTGATTATGTCAGTGATTTCCATGAAGGGATAGCCGTGGTAATGAATAACAATAAATTTGGAGCCATTGATAAGACAGGCGAACTGATCGTTCCATACGAGTTTGATTTCATATGGGATTTTCAACAAGGTAGAGCACGTGTTATTAAATATTCCGATGGGAAAACAAGGAAACTCAATGTCAATACTCATGGAAGTGACACTACAAATACACATTCTTTCTATGTTAGTTATGATCCCGATGCAAATGGATGTACATATGGTTTTATTGACAAAAAAGGAAATATAGTAACACCTATCATCTATGATTATGCTACTGACTATTATGATTATTCAATAGTTCATCACAATGGCAAAAGCGGTTTAATAGACACTTTAGGAAACATTGTTATCCCCATTATTTACGACAGATTGTTTGATGCTTGCCTAACAACCGAAGAAAACAATAATCTTATAGGTGGCGTCTTAGACAAAAAGACTGGATTTATTGATCTCACCTCTGGAGAGGTTAAAATACCTTTTGAGTATGACGAGATGATATATGCGACCTTTTCAGAGGGTTTGACAGCAATTAAGAAAGACGGAAAATACATTTATATTGATGCAACCGGTAGAGAGAGATTAGCCAACGAATGGGACTTTGCCGATAATTTTCACCAAGGAACAGCAATTGCAGATAAAGACAACAGCAGTTACATAATAGACAACAAAGGAACTGTCAAAAATAACATAGGAAAAGTTATCTATTATTCAACAAATCACAATGATGGTATAAAGGTGGTAAGTTATGGCAAGGAGAATTGGGCTATATATGAAGGCTTTGACCTGATATCATCAAAATTAGACTATAATTACGTATCACAATGTTCAAATAATGTATTTTTAGTGTCAAAAGCCAAATATAACGGCAAAAGAATCAGATATGGATGCATAGACAAAAGGAATAATATTATCATGCCCATAAAGTTTAAGGAGATTCAATCTTATCCTGATGGCTACTATGTTGTAAAGAAAGGTCGTAAAAAAGGTTATTATCACATAAATGATACGACATCAAATGCAACAATTGCCATAAAACCATCTTTTCAAGAAGCCGATGGTTTTTATGAAGGATTGGCTCGAGTAGTAAGAAAGGGAAAATATGGATTCATTGACACTAACGGTAAGGTTGTAATTCCTTGTGAGTTTGACTACGCTCGAAGTTTCCATGAAGGAATGGCATCTGTTAAAATAAACGGGAAGTGGAGTTTCATTGACAAAGAAGGAAATCTGAAAAGTAATAATAAATCACGAGTGGCCAGATAATGAATTTTATTTATATGAGATACTCTAAAATGATATTTATAGTTATCGTAACCGTGTTTGCCATAAGCAGTTGCTATGACAAACAAATATCTCATATCAACTATTCTATGCAATTTGATACTATTGCTACATTAGGAAACGAAAATTGGCTTGAAATAAGGAATGAATCTTCTATTTTCAATGGCTATCGCTTAGTTAGATGGGAATCGTTTGTTTTAGCACATGAAGGAGCCTATTATCGGGCAATACGCAAAGATTCATTGTTTGAAGAGAACAAACTCCTTATAGTTGTAAATTATGAAAACAAAGATCTAAAAGACACATTGTTTTTATTTGACAATCATCCACTTAAAATTAAAATAAAGAAAGATTACAAAGGATGGACTCCTTTAGATATGGTAATCAATTCTTATGATCAAGATGGCGTATGGCTCTCCTCCGAATATAGATTATTCGATGAATCCTATTGGCTGACCAAAGAATATAAATTCGCATATTATGACGGTTCAAATCATTTAAAATATATTTTCACATATCATGGAGCAGACCCGATAAAGTCAGAACTTATAAGAACTGAAGAATATGATAAGTATGGTCATTTAATAACAGAAGAAGGTCCTCTTGGAAAAAAATATTACGAATATGACAGCCTAGGCAATTGTTTGAGACGAACATATTGTTACTTAAATCTAACTGAGCTCAACGAATTTGATGCTGATGGGAGAGTGATAAAAACCACATCAATTAAATATGACACATTAGAAAATGTTCTCTATTATGAATATGATAGGAATGGAAGGTTGACTTCAAAAGTTTTATATTATATGGCTATCAATAACGTCCCCCAATTTAATTCTTTCGTGCGGAATAGTTATGAATATGACGATAATGGTCGAATATCAATAGAAAGAGAATTGTCTCAGAGAAAAGGGAAGATAGAGAAAAACAATATCACAAAATATGATTATAATGATATAAGGCTATCCGTCAAACAAGAAACTATAGATCTACTTAATTCTAAGAATCTATTCTTTCAATATCGTTCAATTAATTCTGCTAAAAGAAAATATAGTGCGAAAAAAACGATGGCATTCTAAAAAGTATAAAACTACAATAATGGATAATTCGGGAGGGGCTTCTACACAAAATCAAATGATTCCTGCAATTCAAAGATTATTCAAAAAAACATTTGTTGCACAAGAAAACGCGACCATTTATATGGGCAAAATGTTGAGTAATGGCGTATTAAAGAAAGGAATGTATTATATAGTTACATCAGGTCATGTGAGTGTTCCTTACAGTTATAATAGTAGTACTGGCGATTTTTCCTGTTATGATTGTGATGGAAGTAATTTTACAGCCAGTGTCAATGACATAATAGCTGTATTAGTTGAGAATAATCAGTGAATTGAGTGTATGAATAGAATAGTTATTCTTCTGTCTTTGTTGTTGTTTGTTTCATGTAAACGTATCTTAATTGAAACGTTGTCAACCACATATGACAGTATGAATAGTCCCACTAGCAGGTGCTTATGTGAATATGATAACAATGGGCATATAGCAATGAGACTGGATTATCTTCTTGTAGATGGCTTATTTGTTGAAGATACCAAAATGATATGTTCAACTAATCAGATGGAAGGTATTGAGGATTCTATCAGAGTATATTATAAAAAGGTTGAGAATGAGTGGAAGCCTGTTTCAAAAGTTGTTGACAGTTATAATGAAAAGTATCTCATTATAAGTTCAAATGGCTATGAATATAAGGATGAAGATTGGAACGAAACTTATACTATAAAATGGGCTTATGATTCTCTTGATAGGATCACTTCTCAAATAAGCAATTCTTGGCAGAATATATATGAGTATAGTGATGGTTATGTATTAAGTTCTTTGTTCGTATCTTATAATGGAGAATTAAGAGTTGAAAGTGATAATACACATTATTTGGATGAAAAAGGAAATGAAATAAAATATTCTGCACGATCAAAAACAACAGATGGATGGAAGGATATGTTTGTTGTATATAAAACATATGATGAACATAACCATATTCAAATAGAAGAATCTGTTATATACGCAGATAATGATGTTAATCCGGATAGTACCAAGACTGTATATTCATATGACCTTTTAGGGCGAGTTATTGGTAAATCATCATTTTATGCCGATGGGGGAGCATGGATCATTAATAATATGATGGAATGGGAGTATGATGAATCAAGCAGGATAAGCAAAACTGTACTGAGTAGATTTGGCAATGGCTTGTTGCAGAATAAGGTCATCAAAGAATATGAATATGATAAAGAAGGCAATAGAATCCTTGAAACCACAAAGCGATGGAAAGGGTCTATTGATTCTACATATCTTGACCATATGATTGTGATAGAAAATAAATACAAATGATAAAAAAGACGGTCTTTTGGATCGTCTTTTCCTGTTGAGGGCTATTACGCAGGTACAGCGTACCAAATTCTCAATTTTCAATTCTCAACTCTCAATTTGCGGGCTTGGGCCCCTCTGGCCTGTGGTTGTTGGGCCGGTGGTGTTTTTTCTTCTTTTTCTTTTTGTCAAAGCGGGAGAGATCGCCATCGGTGAGGATGTCGTTCTCTATGCGGGAGTCGGTGTGGACGGCGTTCTCATCCAGGCTCAGGGGTTTCTGTCCCTTGCGGTTCATTGCTATGATTTCAAGGGCGCGTGCAGGGGTGATGGTCTCCACATTGGCGGCAAATACCTTATCGGTGGAGTAGGAGAGCTGCCCGTTAAGGATATCGGCTTTGAAGAAATAGTAGGTGCTGTCCTTGGTTTCAAGCGGAATGTCGCGTGAGGGGAATCCCTTCTGGGCCTCCACATAGGCATCAACCTCATAGTTGAGGCAGCACTTGAGCTTGGCGCACTGGCCGGCCAGTTTCTGCGGGTTCATGGAGAGGTCCTGGAAACGGGCGGCACCGGTTGAGACCGATACAAAACTTGTCATCCAGGTGGTGCAGCAGAGTTCACGTCCGCAGGGACCTATGCCACCTATACGTCCTGCCTCCTGGCGTGCACCTATCTGTTTCATCTCAATGCGTACGTGGAAGGCATCGGCCAAAACCTTGATGAGCTGGCGGAAATCCACGCGGCCATCGGCAATGTAGTAGAAGATGGCTTTGAGGCCGTCACCCTGATACTCCACATCACCTATCTTCATCTCCAGACCCAGGTCCTTGGCAATCTGGCGGGAGCGTATCATGGTGTCATGCTCGCGGCTCTTGGCCTCGGCATACTTCTCCATATCTACCTCACGGGCCTTGCGGTAGATTCGCTTTATCTCTATGTCTGGGCGCAGGTTGGCCTTTTTCATCTGGAGTTTGACCAGACGGCCTGTCATGGTTACGGTGCCTATGTCGTGTCCGGGATTGGATTCAACGGCTACAATGTCACCTTTTTCAAGCGGTATGTTGTTGGAGTTGATAAAGAATCCCTTGCGGGTGTTCTTGAACTGAACCTCAACATATTCGCAGTCATCGGCTCCGGGTACACCTGCCAGATAATCAAAAGAGTGCAACTGGCCCATGCCCTTGCCACAACCTTTGCAGCATATACCGCCGCTGCCGTTATTTAGTATGAAATCCTGATCCATATTGTTATTGTTTCATAAGCATGATAGTCTTGAGCGAAAGGTCAAAGAATACCATCTTGGAATTAACGTTCTGTTCTATATCTCTTTGTGCATCGGACAGCATATCCATGAGTCCGATGATATTGTTCTCATTTACAAACGGGGCGAACTTTACTGAGAACTGCTGTTCCTGCTCTGTCAGATAGTTGAGTTCCGGCTGATGGAAATTGCAGATAAAGTTCTCACGAATCATGCGCTGGCAGTATGCAAGGAATCGTTTCTGCCACTCACGCCCGCCACCTGCAATGGCATCTGACCACCGTTTAAGGTCCTTCAGACGGCGTCCGTATGAAAGGCGCATCAACTGAGTGAAGTAGTCAAAGAACTCCTCACTCTCTGCATTCACGCGCAGGGTGCTCATGGCCTTGAGCCAACTGCCTCCGCTGAAGTGGGCTATCCTGGCGGCTGTGTCGGGGTCAAGTGAGTAGCCCGGGCCGGTAAGACGTTCCTCAATTATCTGCTCCGGAATGCGGCGGAATTCTATACGCTGCGTGCGGCTCAGTATGGTTTCCAGCATCTGCTCGGGGGCATCGGTGGTGAGTATGAACACCGTTTGGGCGGGTGGCTCCTCAAGCAGCTTGAGCAGGGAGTTGGCGCACTGCGGGTTCATCTTCTCCGCATGCCATATTATCATGATCTTGTAGCCTCCCTCAACTGACTTGAGCGCCAGCTTGGACATGATTGACTCACTCTCAGTCACAAATATGCTGGCCTGCTTGTTATCTGCATCAATGGCACTGAGCCACTCCTCAAATCCAAAGTAATGGTTCTCAGTAACCATCTCACGCCAGGTGGAAATCTCATCGTCCGATATGGTGGAGCGCCCGGCGGTCTTGCTCTTGTTTATGACGGGGAATACAAAGTGCAGGTCAGGATGTACCAGCTTGTCCATCTTGACGCACGACGGGCATGTGCCGCAGGATTCCTGCGCCTGGCCTTTGTCACGGCACAGCAGATAGCGCGCAAATGCGATGGCTGTCTGCAGTTTACCTGTACCTTCAGGACCACAGAACAGCAGAGCGTGGGGCACAGTGCCGGCCTGAGCGTCCTTAACAAGCCGCTCTATCACCTCCTGCTGTCCGATTATGTCCCGAAAGTACATATAACTTGGTTTCTAATTGAGAATTTAGAATTGAGAATTAATACGCAGAACCTGCGTGTCACGCACCGGATGGCCAATTCTCAATTCTCAATTTTCAATTCTCAATTAAAGAATTTTACAGCCTTCGCAGGGCTTCAACTGCTTGAAGAAATCGTTGCCCTTATCGTCAACCAGGATAAAGGCCGGGAAGTCCTCAACCTCAATTTTCCATATTGCCTCCATGCCAAGCTCCGGATACTCAACGCACTCAATTGACTTGATGTTGTTCTGAGCCAGGATGGCAGCGGGGCCGCCTATTGAACCCAGGTAGAATCCACCGTGCTTCTTGCAGGCATCGGT
>DBYQ01000038.1:466-11733 GCA_002310015.1 Bacteroidales bacterium UBA1182 | reverse complement strand
CTGATACCCCAAAAGTTCTCTTGGAAGAGGGGCACAAAAAGAACCGTCCCCTTTGTGCCCCAAATTCAATTGGTTGCGGTGTTGATTTCCTGGCGGAAACCACGGCGGCTTGAAGAGGATTCCTCAACCGGAGTGTCATCATTAGCCTTAAACTCCTCCCAGTACTTAATCTTGGCCAGATAGAACTTCTTAACATCCTCCCAGCGATAGTACGGGCGCTGTTCATTACCCTTGGCATCCTTATAGAAAGGAACTGATTCCGGCAAAGTGGCCTCCTCCTCATTGAGCAGGAACTTTACAATCACCTCACCCTTCTTGTTGCGGAAGAACACCCACTGCACATTACCGCCCATATAGGCGTAATTGTAGGCGGCCCAATGGTCGGCCACACTCTCCAGATCATCGGTACTGTAACCTGAATCATTCAAATCAAGCAATGAGAAGAATGACATGAGAGTAACCTCATGACCGTAACGCAGTATCACGCTTACTCCGTTACCCGCCAGGGCATCATCGGCAAAATCAATGAAGTTCTGCAGTGTAACACAGTGACCGTAAGGCACTACATTATCAGTAAGCGGTGAATATCCCGCCTGTGAATACCAGCGCATATTGTTCATGAGGAACAGGTCATACCACTCATCGTATGTGAAAACGTCATTCAGGTCAACACCAGGATCGGAGCCCTGAACGTATGACGCCAGGTCATAAAGCGATGAATACAGGCTGCTGCTCTGGTCACGCCCTCCTGCGGTCTTAATGTACTCCGGATCCTTGAAAAGAGCCTTCATAAGACGCTCGGGATGAGTGTGACGCTGGTTGAACTCCTGAACAGCCGCATTGATCTTACGCTTATGGGCAGATACGGCCTTATCCTCGGTGTACATCCAGGGCTCGTCATGGTTGCTGGAGTCATAATCGAACTTTATCTTGGGACGCATGCGCAGAATCTGCATCAGAGCCGAATACTCGCTCACCAGCACGCGGTGTGATGTAGTGGAACGGGCCATTATGGTCTTGTCATTGGTGAACAGTTCCGGGTAGTTCTCTACCATACGACGGGCTATGTCACGATGCTGCTGCATGCCTTTAGGGGTAAGGTCACCGGCACGCTGGTCAGCCTCGGCGCGGATTATCTCCACGCGGCGCAGCACGTCCTTGCCGAAAGCGGTCAATGCTCCGGCGTCATCGGCCTCTTTAAGGATATTGTATGGGCGGTCATAGTTTGATGCGTTATCAAGGAAACGCGAACCGTGGCGCCCAAAATGTGTAAGATAAACCGGTTTGAACCCTTTGGGAGCCGGAGTGAGAGGTTCTGCAGGAGCCTCATATGCATACACTGAACCTGCCATCTTCTTTACGTTACTTGCATTGACCTGGTCCCTTTTAATAATCTCAGCCTTAAGGCTTACGGTCAGCATTACCACTGACAACAGTATGAATATCTTTCTCATAGCAATGACTAGTAAAAGTTTGTAAAGAAAGGGAAAATAATTGAGAATTGAAAATTGAAAATTAATACGCGCTGAATAGCAAATTCTCAACTCTCAACTCTCAATTCTCAATTTATAACCATATCTTTGTTTCATTATACAATCAGACTATTATGCTTACTGAGAATATCGCCATTACAAGGATTCTGGTCAGTGCCCTTTTGGGGTGCGCCATCGGTATAGAACGCTATATACACAAGCATCCGGCAGGAATGAGGACTTTCATGCTTATATGCATGGCATCAACACTGGCTACACTGGCTTCAATATGGATTTGCCAGACAAACCTGAACCTCATAAACGGTGACCCCGGTCGTATTGCAGCACAGGTGGTAACCGGTATCGGTTTCATTGGCGCAGGTCTGATAATCAAGAATAAATACGATGTATCCGGACTGACTACAGCCGCAAGCATTTTTGCCACCAGTATAATAGGTATAGCAGTAGGCGTAGGCCTTATCAAGGTGTCAATACTGGTTACTGTCTTAGTAATTTTCGTGTTGGCATCATCATTCCTTTTCCATGACAACAACTCCCGCCAACTGGCTATGGAACAGGAGGAAAGGGAGAAAAAAGAGGCTCAGAAAGAAAACAAATAACCCTAAATAGATTATGAGAAAAAAATTATTCATGATTGCGGCAACAGTCTTCATGACATTGTCGCTTAAGGCTCAGCAGCCTGACCCCAATTTCTTTATCTACCTATGCTTTGGCCAGTCCAATATGGAGGCCGGCGCCACTCCTGCTGATCAGGACAAGGATTGGAACGATCCAAGGTTCCAGTTTGTATCGGCTGTGGATATGCCGCGATACAACCGCGTAAAGGGTGAATGGTACACCGCAACGCCCCCTATCTGCCGTCAGAGCAACAACATGGGCCCTGTGGATTTCTTTGGCCGCAAGATGATAGAGGAACTCCCTGAGCAGTACCGCGTAGGCGTTATCAACGTCTCTGTTGCCGGTGCCAAACTGGAACTTTGGGACAAGGATGCCTGTGAGGAATATCTGGCAATGGAGGCTGCCGACCCCAGCCGCAACTGGCTTGTAAACATGGCCAAGGAGTATGATATGAACTGCTACCAGCGTATAGTCGATATGGCCAAGATCGCTCAGAAAAGCGGTGTCATAAAGGGTATGCTGGTACATCAGGGAGAATCCAACCCCGATGATGACCAGTGGTGCGCACGACTCAAGAAGATCCATGATGACCTCTGCCACGACCTGGGTCTGAACCCCGACGATATACCTCTGCTGGCCGGTGAGCTCAAGCAGGCTGAGCAGGGCGGCGTTTGCGCTGCATTCAACGAGGTAGTACTGGCCAACCTGCCCAAGGTTATGAAGAACGGTTACGTAATCTCATCATTAGGTTGCGAGAGCACCGGTGACCAGTTCCACTTCAGCACTGAGGGTATGCGCCTTATGGGCTACCGTATGGCCGATAAGATGCTCCAGCTGCAGGGATTCAAGCCCGTCCAGGAGCGTTCAGTAACCCTTGACCTTACCAAGAAAGGTCTTGGAATAGAGATCAGCCCCACCCTGGCAGGTATTTTCTTTGAGGATATCAACCAGTCACTTGACGGCGGTATCTGCGCACAGCTTATCCAGAACCACTCGTTCCAGGCATACAATGTGCCCGATGCACCCGTACGCGACAAGGATAAGGAGTTCTCATACTCAGACACCGTATTCTTTGGCTGGACAGTAATAAAGAAAGACGGCGCACAGGGCCAGGCACATGCAGTAGCAGACAAGCCGCTTGTAAAGGACCTTAAACGTTACTATGATTTTGATCCTAACGATAAGTATGACGATGAGCTGCGCTATGCACAGTACAGTGTAAAGTTTGACATTGAGGATGCCGGTCAAGGATTCGGCATAGCCGCCAACGGCTACGGCACCGCCCCCAATGACCGCCGCGGTTACTACTCAAACAACACCCAGAAGGCCTCCATACCAGCAGTGCAGGGTGTAAGTTATGACCTTACACTCTATCTTGCCGGTCAGTCATATCCCGGTACTATTACCGTGCAGCTGGAAGATGAAAACGGCAAGGCTAACTCAAACGCAATAACGATATCACGTTTGACCAATGACTGGAAAAAATACACAGGTCAGCTCAAGGCCGAGCGCTCGGTTGAAAGCCGCCTGTCTATTATTGCCGATAAGGCCGGAACATTCTGGCTTGACTACGTTACACTGCTGCCCGAGGCTTCACAACTCTGGCAGGAGGGCAAGTACGGTCCGTTCCGCAAGGACCTGATGCAGGCTCTGGCCGACCTTCACCCCACATTCATGCGCTTTCCCGGCGGATGCGCCAGCGAGGGTACCAACTACTTCGGTCAGCCGTTCTGGAAGAACTCTGTTGGCCCCGAGGAAGAGAGAATAGGTTTCCGCAACCACTGGGGATACTGGACTTCGCAATACGTAGGATTCTACGAATACCTGCTTATGGCCGAGTCACTGGGTGCTACTCCCCTGCCCGTGCTCAACAACGGTGTAACCTGCCAGTTTGCAGGCCACCAGTACATTGCACCCTTGGAGACTGAGGCTGACCGCAAACGTTTCCATGACATTTTTGTAAACGATGCCCTGGATTTCATTGAGTTCTGCAACGGAGGCACCAATACCAAGTGGGGTAAGATGCGTGCCGACATGGGACATCCCGAGCCCTTTAATCTCAAGTACTTAGGCATAGGCAACGAGAACAAGGGACCTGAGTTCTGGGAGCGTTTTGATATAATATATAAAGAGGTGCAGGCCAAGTACCCTGATATCATCATCGTCTCAACCGCAGGCTCTGCCGCCGACGGTCCGGAGTTCAATGCCAACATGCATGAGATAGACACCAAGTATCAGAACACCGTGGTCGATGAGCACTACTACCGTAACAACCAGTGGTTCTACACCAACGGTGACCGTTACAATGCCGATAAGGTTCGCGGTGCCGACGGTCTGACCTATGACCGTAAGCGCCCCACCCGCGTATTCGTAGGCGAGTTCGCCAACAACAACAGCAACAATGATTACGCATCGGCTATGGCTGAGGCTGCATACTGGACCAGCTTAGAGCGTAACTCTGATATGGTTGTGATGGCAGCCTACGCACCGCTGCTCTGCAAGAAGGGCTACAACAAGTGGAACTCAAACCTTATCTGGTTTGATAACCGCGGCATGTGGCGCACCACCAACTACTACTATCAGGCCCTCTTCAGTGAGGCCGGAAACCGTGCCTTCCATATGACCGATGTAATGAACGGTGCTGAAGCAGACAAGAGCATCTACACATCACCCACCGTTGACACCGAGACCGGTGAGATTTACATCAAGTTTGTGAACTCCGAGGCTACCGATAAGGAACTGACCATCAACATGGGCAAGGGCCAGAACAAGAAGGCCTACACAGCAACCGTTGATTTCATCTCCTCACATGACACCAAGATCAAGAATCAGGGAGACCTGAACAGCTTTGCAGGTGCACAGCCCCAGGCTCAAGCAGTTACCGGCGGCCGTCCAGGCCCGTTCGGAGGATTCGGAGGCAACCGTAACCGCGTAAGTTACACCGAGGCTGTTGTACCTCACACAAAGGATTACGGAACCATCAAGAAGCAGTTCACTCTGACACTGCCTGAGAATTCTATTGGTATCATAAAACTTGTTCCTGCAAAAAAGTAAAGAGCGGAAAACGACTATAGGGTCTTAGGGAGATTGCCCTCCCAAAACAAATTGTATCTATTCCGAAACTAACGTTCCAGAATAGATACAATTTGTTCCGGGCCCCTCCCACTGGTCTCGCGTGGGTGCGAGACTCCCTAAGACCCTATAGTCGTTTTCCTTTCAAAATCGCATGCTTTATCACTTGTTTTTAAGCAAGTTTGAAATGGCAAGAACCTGCATGTTCAGGTTGTATAATTCCTCTGAATATTCTGAATAAGTACGGCGGTTATACATTTCCTTCAGCAGGGCAGTATGCGAGCGGCTGAAGTTCTGCAAGGTAGTTATACATTGGCGGCGCAGGGCATCGGCTCGCTCTATCTTCAGGCGGTTCTCAATGTAGATACGGTCAAAGTCTGGCTGCGGCCATGTACCGGCCAATGAAACAGAGTTCAGATAGGCCCTGTAATTGTTTTCAAGGCCTGTGCGTTCATTTATAATGAGTGACTTGAACTCATCTGATTTCAGGCCTGCCACAAGGGTGTTACAGCATGCGGTAACAAGAGTATCACCATGTTCAAGTATTGATTTGACAATACGACGCTGGCGGTACTTGCCGTACTGCTCTGCAAGATAGCCGCTGGTCTTACCTACCTGTTTGGCTATACCGGGTTCGTAGAGTATGCCCCACTCCATATTATTATAGGCCAATGCAAGTGAATCCATATTACGTCCTATGCCCCGCAGTTCAGTGCCGTTCTGTCTCCATCGGGCATCACTGCTTACAGAACGCAGGGCACGTATGTAACTCTCAAGGATACTTATGCATACATCAGCCTTATCGGCCAGTGATGACTGCTTGCCGACAGCATCAGCCAATCCGTTGAGTTCCTGAATACGCGGTTCTGTACCTTGTAGTGAGGCAGCGTAAATAAGTCCGCGCTCCACACGTACCTCATCAAGGAGGCGCATTACACTGCCCGGACCACTTACTGCGGAGTCACTCACAACCGCAAGTGAGTTGACACGCTTTAACTGTGCCTTGCTCATTGATGAACATCCGCTCAGATACACCAGCATAAAAAACATGGTACACCACAAAGCGATGGCCTTGAGCACCTTGACGCACTCTTTGATAACGCTCTCGGTAATATCCAATGATTTGGGGATTTTGTTGAGTTTGGTAACCAATGCCCTGATGTTTTTAGCATTGAGCCTGATATCATCAGCGCTTTTGGTAAACCGTTCCACCAGGCCGGTCTCAACATCTACTATAGCCCTGCGTTCAGCCTCACGCAGAGTGACGCACGCCTGTTCCATAATCTCTCTGTCCTCTGGGGACAACTCAGGGCTCATACGCCCGGCATCTGTTTTGGAGAGAGCACTGGCAATCTCCTCTAATTGCAAACAATTTTTCATAATTACTGGAAATTAGATGTACAAACGTACAAAAAATCAGGGAACCCTGTTACCGGATTCCCTGATTTTAATTGTATTAGGCTAAATGAGCTTAGAACATCATGCCGCCGCCGAAGCCGCCCATGCCGCCGCCGAAGCCGCCCATACCGCCACCGAAGCCGCCCATGCCGCCGCCGAAGCCGCCCATGCCGCCACGACCACGAAGCTGCTGACGAGAGTTGCGGTCACCCATAAGAGTCAGACGGTATGTCAAAGTTGCCATAAAGTAACTGGTAATGTTCTTGGACTGTGACTGTGATACTGAAGTTGCGCCTACACTGTAGCTCATGTTACTGCGCTGATGCAGAAGGTCATAAGCTGCAATTGACAGACTGGCCTTATTACCCTTGAGGAAGGAGAATGACAATGAAGCATTCCAGATCAGCTCATCAGTATTGGCATCACCATCATAACCACGACGACTGTTCATATTGAGGTCAGAGCCCAAACGCATGTTACGCCAAGGTATGTATGCCATAAAACTTGCACCATATGAGAAATCATAAGTATCCTTAATACTCTGAGCAGCCTGATCATTCTCTGAATGGCGGTATGAAAGTGAACCATCCAATGATGCAGTCAGATAATCATCACGATACTCAAATGACAGGTTCTCTCTTGCTGTGATTGAATTTGAGTTGCTGCGATGCTCATTAGGATCTGAACCACCGCGCAATACCTGATCGTCTGATATTGCAACAGCCTCATCTTTAGAAGAAGCGGTAGATGTCAAACCTTCCTGATGAGTGTAACCTCCTTGTGTTGACGTTGTGAATGAGTAACGATCATCAGGAAATGTAAAGCTTGTATTCAAACCTAAATTACCACTCCAATTAGACCAGAATCCATCCAGGTTGAACGGCTGCGTCATCTGTGCACCATATATATCATTAATTATTGTGGTTTTGGTTGTTACACTGCGAAGCGTATTTTGAAGAGATGCATTGACATTGAAATTACCCATTGTTACCGGATTGTACTTCTGATAAGTAATGTTCAAATTGTTGGTATAGTAAGGAACGAGTGAAGGATTACCTTTCGTTATTCTTGTGAGTGACCTGTCATCAGTAATAGGAAGCAACTGGGACATCTGAGGCTGGCTTGAACGGCCTCTGTACTGGATGTTGAACTGCTCCTGACGGGTTATTCTGTAACGGAACTGGAGAGTAGGCTGGAAATTGGTTACCCAACGCTCAAGCGTGGTGTCTATTCCCATTCCGTTGTAAGGCTGCTTGGTATACTGAGGCATCAATGTAATACCGACCGTGAAGTTATAAGTCTGGTCTGTAGCATTCTTACGGAACTGAAGCTGGATGTTCTGGTCATAGTTGTAGTTGAATGACTTTGTGGATTGACGGTCATCCCTGGTAACGCTATCCTTATCAAAAGCCCAGTTTATATCATCAAAAGGATCAGTGAAATTGCCCCAATATGTATCATATGCCTTGGCCAGATTATAGGTAGAACGGTCCTCATTACGCTCACTATAACTGAACTGATAGCTGAACTGAAGATATGTACCTGTTGCTATAGGTTCAGAATAGGTCATCTGGGCACTAAATGAATTCTGATCTGACGGAGAAGTGGTATAACGATTCTGTATCGTTCTCAATTTTGTAGATGTATTGGTATATGATGATGTAGTGTTGTCCGCATGAGAAAGCTGCTCACTCTCACTTCTCTGGATATTATAGTTACCTGATAAGGATATGTTACGGCCACGGTTACCGAACCTGCGTACAAACTGTGCATTACCACTGGTTGAGTAACTCTTGGTCTCACTCGAAGATGAACTCAAAACCTTATTCTGAAGAGCTTCATTATAGTACTGATAAAGAGAATCCAGGAAAGTGCCATCGGGATCTACATCAGGATAATCATTGTACGGATAATTGCTTCTATTGTACATTGATGACGAATCACCATTTAAAGGATCATTGGTGTACTGATACGGATCTTTCACGAACTGATATCTCTTGTTAGCATTCCAACTGTCAGAGCTGCTGTATGAGAACTGCGGAGTAAAGAGCAGACTGGTATAATTGTCTTTGTTCCATTCAATACGCATCTGACCACTAAGGCTATTGCTTCCGCTTCCGTTTCCACCAGCCTGGTTTGAGAAGGTTTGCATATCCTTACGGCTGAAGTCCTTGGTATAGTTCTTGGATTCATTGGTGTTGTCACTATGACTCCAGTTAACGCTACCGCCCACCTCATACTGATAGTTGTCTGAAGTAATTTCTTTACCTAAGTTCATAGCGAAGTTAGCACCTCCATTGAAGCTTGTGCTGACGCCACCGCCGCCGCCACCGAAGCCGCCACCGAAGCCGCCGCCACCGAAGCCGATACCGCCGCCCATGCGCATCATACCCATGCCGCCGCCCATGCCGCTCATGCCGCCTGATGACTGGCTTGCAGAACCCGTAATGGTAAACTGCTTATCCTCATCAAAACGGTTGACTGAAGCCTGAACACGGTATAGATTTGCAACATCATAGCCCTCTTTCTCAAGAGGAGCACCCCAACCGACCTGAAGGTTACCGAACCAACCCTTGGCCATACCCTTCTTAACCTGGAGGTCAAGCACTGTCTCCTCATTACCGTCTTCAATACCGGTCTGACGGGCCAGATCACTCTGCTTCTCATAAGACTTGACTCTCTCAATCATATCGGCTGTGAGCTGTGTCAAAGCCATTGTCTTATCATTGTCAAAGAATTCCTTACCATTAACCAGAATTCTTGATACGCTCTTACCGTTAACTGTGATATCACCGTCACTGCCTATCTGTACACCAGGAAGCTTACGGATAAGATCCTCAACTGATGAACCCTCAGGCAGCTTGAAAGCGGCACTGTTGAACATTACAGTATCATTAATCAACTGTACTTTCTGTACAACTGCTGAAATAGCAACCTCTTCAAGCATCTGACCACCTCTAAGGGTAATCTTGCCAAGGTCTGTCGTACCTGAGCCAGATTTAAGTGAGAAGTTTTTGTCAGCATTGTCATAACCTACAAAAGATGCACGGGCTACATAGTTACCGGCCTTGAGGTTACTGACGATAAATGAACCGTCATCCTCAGTAGAAGCACCACCTATGAAAGTGGAGTCAGTACCTGAAATCTGATAAATCTGCACATTGGCAGGAAACAAAGGTTCAGCCGTATCAAAATCATAGACTGAGCCCTTTACTGAAAGATTCTGTGCTATCAGCACTGAAGCTGATGTCACAAGAAATGCGAACAAAGTGGCAATTCTTTTCATTTGAGTTATTTTTGATTGTTTAGTTGTTGCAATAAATAGAAAAATACACCTTTACTATAACGATTCATGCCATTGGTTAAATGTCAAAATTGTGAAAATTGCATTTTCTTGAAAATTTGATGAAAAAAACCGTTTTTGGTTTAATCAGAGCAGGCTTTTTTCTTACCTTCGCGTTAAGAATCCGTTTAAGAATTCAACCCCCTAAAACTTTTATGATTATGAAAACAAGAATCTTTGGGACAATAATAATTCTCACCTCTCTATTTTGGACCGTGTCATGCGTGCAGACATTGGAGAAATCAGAATTCAAGGAATTTGAATTAACTGATTCTGAGGGAAATACAAGGAAAGGAGGTGTTTATCTGCCACAAGGAATGGATTCCAAATCTACCTATCCCGTAATATTTATGGAGGATGGCCTTGTTTTCAAGGAATGTGAGTTCAAGCATATGATTGATTCCCTAATAGATTACGGAATCATTAATCCGGTAATAGTAGCATGTTCTTTCGAAAACAAGATGACAATTCCCGGATACACAATATCATACCGTAATGCAGAATTTGTAGAGACGATAGCCAAGACCGACAGCAAACTTGCCAATCTGTTTGACGTACACTACAACTATTTCAAGGATAAATTTATACCATATATCAATAAGAATTACCCCGTATCACAGGAAAAAACAGACCGGATCTTCTTTGGAACATCCAATAGCGCGGATTTTGGAATAACATTAGGTATGCGTGACGGGGATATGTTCTCTGAGTTATGGTGCTATTCACCTGTTTATTCAGATGTTTCTGAATATGAAAGGCTGGATGCTCCTGTAGATTTCCGTATATGCTGGGGTGCCAAGGAGGAGGTAGGAATGTTTGATTATTTCCCTTCACTGCTAAAAGATATCCGCAAGCGTGGCGGCAATGTTGAATCATGGGTATTCAACGGTGGACACGACCGCGAATGGTGGAAATACTGGTTCAGCGAGGAACTGAAGCGAAAATTCCCTTATAAAGCTAATTAGCCAACAAATAATTATCAACAAATACTAACCAAAAATAATGAAAAGAACAGCAATTACCTTAGCTCTTATCCTGACTGTCGCATTTGCTTCGGCCCAGGACAAACTGTATCACAACACTTTCAACCTTAATCAGGTAGAACTGCTTGAAGGTCCCTTCAAACACGCGTTGGACCTAAACGTAAAGGTTCTCCTGGAGTATGACACCGACCGCCTGCTGGCTCCTTTCCTTAAGGAGGCCGGACTGCCCAAGAAGGCGGAGTATTTCCCCAACTGGGCCGGTCTGGACGGACATGTGGGCGGACATTACGTATCAGCCCTGGCCATACACTACGCCGCTACCGGCAACAAGGAGTGCTATGACCGCCTGGTCTATATGAT
>DBYQ01000038.1:0-278 GCA_002310015.1 Bacteroidales bacterium UBA1182 | reverse complement strand
GACGACAACCAGATGGAGCAGATGACAGGCACCGAGTTCGGCGGCATGAACGAGATTTTTGCCGACGCTTTCCAGATTACCGGTGACCGCAAGTACATTGAGGCCGCCAAGCGTTTCCGCCACAAGGACATCTTTGAGAACATGGCCGACGGCCGCGACAATCTGGACAACAAGCATGCCAACACACAGGTACCCAAGGCCGTAGGTTACGCCCGCGTGGCCGCACTTGACAACGATGCACGCGCCCGCAAGGCTGCCGAGTTCTTCTGGGACCGCGT
>DBYQ01000052.1:29748-31382 GCA_002310015.1 Bacteroidales bacterium UBA1182 | reverse complement strand
TGTGAAAATGATTCTGATTGCACAGAACTTTTTGGGGTATCGGTATCAGAAACCGTCGCCACCCTCGGCGCGTTAGAGGGAGGGGCCCGCTGTGCAATAAGATGCCCTGGGATGTATGAGTTTACTCATGCATTCCAGGGTGTCTTAGTGTGCAGTGGGAGGGATAGCGCGAAGCGCGTAGTTTCAGATACTGATACCCCAAAAAGTTCCCTTACAGAATGATCAGAATTTGCAGGTTTCTGAGGGGGGCAGGGGACGGCAGTTATACTGTGATGACATAACCTCACCGTAAGCACCGGCTGAAAGCAGTGCAATCAGGTCACCGCGGTGTGTCTCAGCCAGCATCTCATCCTTGCCGAATACATCCGATGACTCGCAGATAGGCCCAACCACGTCATATTTCTGCATCTCACCTTTTGATGTCAGGTTCACAATCTTGTGGTGTGCTCCGTAGAGTGCGGGGCGGATGAGTTCCGTGAATCCCGCATCAACGATTGCGAACTTCTTGATGGTACCCTGCTTTACATAAAGCACCTTGGTGACCAGGCGTCCGCACTGTGCCACTACGGCACGTCCCAACTCAAAGTGGAGTTGCTGTCCGGAGCGCAGTTTAAGTTCATTACGGAATATGTTGAAATACTGCTCAAAGTCAGGAATGGGGTTCTGCTCAGGGTTGACATAGTCAATGCCCAGGCCACCGCCAACGTTGATGCTGTCAAGCTTGATACCCTCAGCCTCAAGTTTGTCCTGCAGGTCATTAACCTTCTTGCAGAGCAGATGGTACGGCTCCATATCCAGTATCTGTGAACCGATATGGAAATGCAAACCCATGAACTTGAAACAGGGGTTGGCCAATGCCTTGCGGATAATTGGCAACAGCATGGGAATCTCAATACCGAATTTGTTCTCTGCCTTGCCGGTGGTGATGTTGGCATGTGTGTGAGCATCAACATCAGGATTTACGCGGAATGCTATGCGGGCAGTCTTTCCAAGTGCGGCGCAACGCTCTGCAATAACGTCAAGTTCAGCCTCTGATTCAACATTGAAGCAGGCAATGTCATTTTTGAGTGCCAGGTCAATCTCCCAGTCAGCCTTGCCAACGCCGGCAAACACAATTGATGATGCCTTGAAACCGTTGTCAAGTGCCACCTGAATCTCGCCGCCGCTTACACAGTCAATACCCAATACGTACTGATTGATAAGTTTAAGGATCAGCGGGTTGGCATTAGCCTTGATGGCGTAATGTACATGCCAGTCACTATTGCCGGCAATGGATTTGTTTATTGACTTGAGGGTACTCTCCAAGATCCCCAGGTCATATTGATAGCAGGGTGTACGCATCATGCCTTGCCGTTGAAAAGTACATCACTGAGTCGCTGCAGAGCGGCTTTCTTGTCTGTCTCCCTGATAAGGAATGATATGTTGTAGTTGCTTCCGCCGTAAGAGATCATACGAACCGGAATGTCAGCCAGTGCATCAAGAGCACGTGACTCAAATCCCAGATTCTCCCAGTTCATGTCACCTACCACGCATACGATGCACATATCGTCATCAACGGTAACGGTTCCGTATTTCTTGAGTTCGGTAACAATCTCCTCCAGATGCTTGGTGTTGTCAATGGACATTGAGACACC
>DBYQ01000052.1:0-29708 GCA_002310015.1 Bacteroidales bacterium UBA1182 | reverse complement strand
ACCTTCTTGAGGAAACCGTGTGCCAGAAGCATGCGGCTTGACTTGATCTTTATTGCGGTGATGTTATCCTTGGCGGCTACGGCTGCAATGCGGCCGGGCTCGTTGCGGTTGTCAATGAGTGTACCGGGGGCCGATGGCTCCATGGTGTTGAGCAGACGTACAGGTATGCCTGCAGCCTTGGCGGGCTGGATACAGGTGGGATGGAGTATCTTGGCTCCGAAGTATGCCAGCTCGGCAGCCTCCTCAAAATGCAGGTGGCGTACGGGTTGTGTCTTGTCAACTACACGTGGGTCGTTGTTGTGCATACCGTCAATGTCGGTCCATATCTGGATCTCGTCGGCCTTGATGGCGGCACCCAGGATTGATGCTGTGTAGTCACTGCCACCGCGCTGCAGGTTGTCAATGTCACCCTGTGCATTGCGGCAGATGAAACCTTGAGTTATGTAAATCTGCATTCCGGGAACGGACTGCAGTTTCTTGTTTGCATATTCAGTGATGTAGGCCATATCCGGTTCTGCATCGGCATCGGTTTTCATGAAGTCAAGTGCCGGCAGGAGTGTGGCCTTGATGCCCTGCTCCTTGAGGTAGAGGGTTACCATGTAGGTTGATATTAACTCTCCCTGGGCAAGTATGATCTTTTCCTCTTTTTCAGTGAAATTGTCAATGTAGAATGACTGAAGGAATGAGAACTTATCCTCCAGGAACTTGTTCAACTCATCCTGGTTCTCCTTTTTGGAGAGCAGTTCAGGAACATGTGCAAAATACTTGGTACGCAAGCGGTTGATAACGTCATCGGCTCCGGCCTTGTTGCCGCCGTAAAGGTATTGGGCAATCTCTACAAGTGAGTTGGTGGTACCTGACATGGCCGACAGGACTACCAGTTTCTGCTGTCCGTCCTCAGTTACCAGACGGCTTACTTCTTTCATTCTCTCGGGGCTACCAACGGATGTGCCTCCGAATTTCAGTACTTTCATATATATTTTCAAATATCAATTTTCAATTGATTCCTGCGCATCAGCATCAACAATGAGCTTGCGTCCCTCACACTTGAACACACGTCCGGGGAATTCATCAATCCATTGCAGGTTGTGCGTAATCATGAGTATGGTAGTTCCGCTCTCTCCAACCTTGTGCAGGATCTCCATGATCTGATGTCCGGTTTCAGGGTCCAGATTACCGGTGGGCTCATCGGCCAATATCAGTTTGGGGTCATTCAGGAGCGCGCGGGCTATGCAGATACGCTGCTGCTCTCCGCCGGAGAGTTCATGCGGCATCTTGTATCCTTTGGTATCCATGCCGACAAGTCCCAGTACCTGAAATATTTTCTGATGAATGAGTTTCTTGTCTTTCCAGCCTGTTGATTTGAGCACGAAACTCAGATTATCGAAAACGTTGCGGTCTGTGAGTAACTGGAAGTCCTGGAACACTATGCCCATCTGACGGCGCAGACGTGGAATCTGACGTTTTTTCATTGTCGTCAGGTTCATGCCCAGCACAATGGCGTGGCTGTCTGGCATGGGGCAGAGCACATCCAGTTCACCGTAGAGTGTCTTGAAGAGTGAACTCTTGCCTGAGCCAACCTTGCCTATCAGATAGACAAAATCGCCCTCCTGTACTGTAAAGGTTACGTCACCCAGGACGAACATGTCCTCCTGGCGTACCTCAACGTTGCGATAATCGATAATCTCCATTTATTCCTTGTGGCGTTTTACCAGTTCAGCGGCAAGTTCCTCAATGCGGTGTCCCTTTGAGGTAAGCAGCACAATGAGGTGGTAGATAAGGTCCGATGCCTCATAAATCAGACGGTCATCAGTACCGTTTGTGGCCTCGATTACAGTCTCAACGGCCTCCTCGCCAACCTTCTGGGCCATGCGGTTCACTCCGCTCTTAAAGAGCGATGTGGTATATGAACCATCGGGCATCTCCTTGTAGCGGCGGTCAATGAAGTCCTGCAAGTAAGAGAGGAAATTCAGGTCAACGGAGTTCTGCTCGTTCCAGCAGGTGTCAGCGCCGGTATGGCAGACGGGGCCTTCGGGACGTGCCTTGATGAGCAGGGTATCCTTGTCGCAGTCAAGAAGGATCTCCTTAACGTTCAGAAAGTTTCCGCTTGTCTCGCCCTTGGTCCAAAGGCAGTTTCTGGTGCGGCTCCAGAATGTGACTTTTCCGGTCTCAACGGTCTTCTGATATGCCTCTTTGTTCATAAAACCGAGCATCAGGACCTTGCGTGTCACATTGTCCTGGATGATTGCGGGCACAAGACCGCCCATTTTCTCAAAATCTATATCCATCATTTTGGTATATTATAATCTTATAGGAATTTTCAAACTGCAAAGGTACTGCTTTAATTCGGGAATTGGTATCTCTCCGAAGTGAAAAACGCTTGCCGCCAGTGCAGCATCTGCATGACCCTCAATGAAAGTGTCACGGAAATGCTCCTTGGCGCCTGCTCCTCCCGATGCGATTATCGGTATTGTCAGTTCATCAGAGAGCTTGCGCAACGCCTCGTTGGCAAAACCCTGCTTGACTCCGTCATGATCCATGCTGGTAAACAGTATCTCGCCTGCGCCACGGTCTTCAGCCTCATGCGCCCACTCAAATAGCATGCGGTCCGTGGGGACGCGTCCTCCGTTCAGGAAACAGCGCCAACCCTCAGGCATCTGCTTGGCATCAATTGCGGCTACACATACCTGTGAACCAAAGTTCAGAGCAATCTGATTGATCAGGTCCGGGTTCTTGATTGCGGCCGAGTTGACTGATACCTTATCGGCTCCGGCACTGAGCAGACGCTCCACGTCCTTAAGTTCGTGAATGCCTCCGCCTACGGTGAATGGAATTGATATGTTGGCGGCTATGCGTTCTACCAGTTCTGTAAAGGTTTTTCTACCCTCGAAAGATGCTGTGATGTCTAGAAATACCAGTTCGTCGGCACCCTGTTGGCTGTAGAGCCGGCCCAGTTCCACGGGGTCGCCGGCATCGCGCAGGTTTACAAAATTGGTGCCCTTGACGGTGCGGCCGTTGCGTATGTCCAGACAGGGTATTATTCTCTTTGCTAACATATTGTCACTCTTGGCTAAGTTTGGAAAGTTGCTCAATGGTTATGCGCCCCTCGTAATAGGCCTTGCCTACAATCGCAGCAGGTAGTCCGGCCTCTTTGAGATGCATCAGGTCATCTACGGAACTCACTCCGCCGCTGGCAATCAGGTATATGCCTGGGAACTTGGTCAGCAGTTGTCGGTAGAGTTCTACCGATGGGCCCTGCAGCATGCCGTCCTTGTTTATGTCTGTGCAGAGCACCTTGATGATTCCCTTTTTAATATAATCGCCTATGAAATCATCAAGTTCAATGGCACTGTCCTCCTTCCATCCGTTTACGGATATCTTGCCGTTGCGGGCATCTGCCCCAAGTATGATGTGCTCCTGTCCGAACTCTGCAATCCACTCCTCCATGAGTTCAGGATGCTCTACGGCAGTGCTTCCTACGGTTACCATCTGTGCACCGCATTCCAATGCTGTCTCCAGGTCTGTACGGGCCTTGATACCGCCGCCAAAGTCAATGGTCAGGTCTGTGTGGGTGGCTATTGTCTTAAGGGTGGGGTGGTTTACTATATGCTTGCTGCGGGCTCCGTCAAGATCCACAAGATGGAGGCGTCTAATGCCGGCATCCTGGAATCGCAGGGCCATGTCAAGCGGGTTGTCGCTGTAGGTCTTGCATATATTGTAGTCACCCTTGGTCAGGCGTACGCACTTGCCGTCTATTATGTCAATTGCGGGAATTATGTCCATTGCTCTTAGATGTCAAGAAAGTTCTTAAGGATACGTTCTCCTGTGGGACCACTTTTCTCGGGGTGGAACTGGGTGGCGTAGAAATTGTCCTTGTGGAGCGATGCGCTGAACGGAACTATGTATTCCGTCTTTGCGGCAGTCCACTCGCACACCGGTACATAGAAACTGTGTACAAAGTAAACGAACTCAGGTTTGGTGAATCCTTTGAACAGATCCTGGCCGGTGGTCTCTATGGTGTTCCATCCCATGTGAGGCACCTTGTCCTCATGTCTTGTGGGCTGGAACTTGAGTACAGGGACATCAAATATTCCCAGGCACTCGGCATTACCCTCATCGCTGCGGCTGCACATGAGCTGCTGTCCAAGACAGATACCAAGCACAGGCTGTTTGAGGTCTCTGATAATGCGGTCCAGGCCATGTGCCTTGAGGTACTCCATCGTGGTGCTGGCCTCGCCTACACCTGGGAATATCACCTTGTCGGCACGTCTCAGCTCTTCGTCATTGTCAGTCAGGATGGGATTCACGCCAAGTCTTGTCAGTGCGCCTATGACCGAGCGTATGTTTCCGGCGTTGTATTTGACTACAGCTATGTTCATTTTTGCGGATGTCAGTTTTCAGCCGCGAAGTTACTAAAAATGAGAGCTCGCATCTCTATTATTAATTATAAAATGACTAAATTTGCGGCAAATTACGAGGCGGGGACCTCGTTTTTGAATAATAATCATCTGAATATCAAATATTTAAAATGAAAAAGTTCGCTGAGCGTGGACAACTTGACTTGTCAAAAGTCAACAAGGAAGTGTTGGAAGACTGGCTTAAGGAGGATCTTTTTGCACGCAGCATAAAAGAGCGTGAAGGATGTCCTTCATTCGTGTTCTATGAGGGACCTCCCTCAGCTAACGGAATGCCCGGAATCCACCACGTTATGGCACGTACCATCAAGGACACATTCTGCCGTTACAAGACCATGTGCGGCTATCAGGTTAACCGTAAGGCCGGTTGGGATACCCACGGACTGCCGGTTGAACTTGGCGTTGAGAAGAAACTGGGCATAACCAAGGAGGATATAGGCAAGAAGATATCGGTCGATGACTACAACATGAACTGCCGTACCGAGGTTATGAAATACAAGGCTCACTGGAGTGACCTGACTCAGAAAATCGGTTACTGGGTTGACCTTGACAATCCCTACATCACATATGACAATCGCTATATAGAGACCCTCTGGTGGCTGCTCAAGCAGCTTTACGGCAAGGGTTATCTTTATAAAGGTTATACCATCCAGCCTTACTCGCCTGCAGCAGGTACAGGTCTTTCAAGCCACGAGTTGAACCAACCCGGTTGCTACCGTGACGTAAAGGATACCACCGTTACCGCCCAGTTTGAGATGACAGATCCCAAGCCTGAGATGACAGGGTGGGGCACACCGGTTTTCCTGGCATGGACCACAACCCCGTGGACTCTGCCTTCAAATACCGCACTCTGCGTAGGTAACAAGATTGACTATGTGGCAGTACGTACTTACAATCCGTATAACGGTCAGCCCATTACCGCTGTTATGGCTAAGGAGCGTCTCTCTGCCTACCTTGACCCCAAGGGCGCTGAGCTGGCTCTTGATTCTTACAATCAGGGTGACAAGGTTATTCCTTACCAGATTGTGGGCGAGTATAAGGGTGCAGACCTGGTAGGTATGCACTACAAGCAGCTATTCCCGTGGGTTAAGCCCGTATTCAAGGCAGAGGACGGTTCAATTCAGACTTCAGACGCCGGTTTCCGCGTAATCCCCGGTGATTACGTAACTACAGAGGATGGTACCGGTATAGTACACATAGCACCCACATTCGGTGCCGATGACGCATTCGTGGCCAAGGCCGCAGGCATACCTTCACTCTTTATGATCAACCGCAAGATGGAGACCCGTCCCATGGTTGACTTTACCGGTAAGTACTGGCTGATGGATGAACTGGATCCTGATTTTGTAAAGAATTGCGTTGATGCAGACCTTTACAAGGAGTATCAGGGCGCTTATGTCAAGAACGCTTATGATCCCAAGTTCAATGAGGGCGGCAAGTATGATGAGGCTGCCGCATCAAAGGCTGAGGATCTTAACGTATATCTGTGCATCCGCATGAAACAGGAGGGCACAGCCTTCAAGATTGAGAAACACGTTCACAACTATCCTCACTGTTGGCGTACCGATAAGCCTGTGCTCTACTATCCTCTGGACAGTTGGTTTATCAAGGCATCGGCCGCACGTGACAGGATGATTGAACTCAACAACACCATCAAGTGGAAACCTGAGTCAACCGGTACAGGCCGTTTCGGTAAGTGGCTTGAGAACCTGAATGACTGGAACCTGAGCCGTAGCCGTTATTGGGGTACTCCGCTGCCTATCTGGCGTAACGACAGTGGCGACGAGCTGTGCATCGGCTCAGTTGAGGAACTTTACAATGAGATTGAGAAATCGGTTAAGGCCGGCGTAATGAAATCCAATCCATTCAAGGAGAAGGGTTTCCAGCCCGGTGTATATACAGCCGATAACTACGATAAGATAGACCTGCACCGCCCGTACGTTGATGACATAGTGCTGGTATCTGATGCAGGCCGTCCCATGAAGCGTGAACTTGACCTGATAGACGTCTGGTTTGACAGCGGCGCCATGCCGTTCGCCCAGATGCACTATCCGTTTGAGAACAAGGAACTGATTGACAACGGTACTGTGTTCCCGGCCGATTTCATTGCCGAGGGTGTTGACCAGACACGCGGTTGGTTCTACACACTGCATGCCATTGCAACAATGGTCAAGGACGGCGTCTCATTCAAGACTGTAATTTCAAACGGTCTTGTGCTTGACAAGAACGGCAACAAGATGTCAAAGCGTCTTGGCAATGCCGTTGATCCGTTCCAGGAGATAGAACAGTTCGGTTCCGATGCACTCCGCTGGTACATGATAACCAATGCTCAGCCTTGGGATAACCTCAAGTTTGATGAGGAGGGCGTAAAGGATGTTACCCGCAAGTTCTTCGGCACACTGCACAATACATACAAGTTCTTTGCACAGTATGCAAACGTTGACGGCTTTGACAACTCTGCAGCGCAGATTGCTGTAAATGAGCGTCCCGTTATGGACCGTTGGATACTGAGTGAACTCAATTCACTCACCAAGGGCGTACGTGAGAGCCTTGATGACTACGAGCCTACACGTGCCGGCCGTCTGATAACCGGATTCGTGAATGACTACCTGTCCAACTGGTATGTTCACCTTACCCGTGACCGTTACTGGGGCAGCAGCATGAGCCAGGATAAACTGGCAGCTTATCAGACCCTTTACACATGTTTGGAGACTGTCGCAAGACTTATGTCACCCATTGCTCCGTTCTATTCAGACCGTCTGTACCGTGACCTGACCGCTGTTACGGCAAATGCTCCGGTGTCAGTTCATCTGGCCAAGTATCCTGAGTGCAATGACGCTCTGGTTGACAAGGAACTGGAGACCCGTATGGAACTTGCGCAGAAACTCACCTCAATGGTTCTTGCCCTGCGTAAGCGTGATGATGTAAAGATCAACGTGCGCAAGCCGTTGCAAAAGATACTTATCCCTGTTACAGCAGAACTCCGCTCACATCTGGAGCCGGTAAAGGAACTCATCCGTGATGAGGTCAATGTAAAGGAGGTTGAGTTCGTTGAGGGTGCAACCAGCGTTCTGGTCAAGAAGGTAAAGTGCAACTTCAAGGTTCTGGGCAAGAAATTCGGTCCGCTTATGAAGGGCGTTGCCGCTGCCGTACAGAGCATGAGCCAGGAGGATGTTGCCAAACTTGAGCAGGAGGGCAGTTTCACATTTGACATAAACGGTACTCCCGCCACTGTCGATACCACTGAGGTCGAGATATTCAGTGAGGATATTCCGGGATGGGTTGTAGCCAATGAGGGTACACTCACCGTTGCACTTGACATACAACTTACCGATGAGCTCAAGCGTGAGGGTATAGCACGTGAGCTTAAAAAGAGAATCCAGGATATGCGTAAACTCACAGGTCTGGAGATAACAGACCGAATAAAGGTGATGCTGAGTTCCGGTGCTGAGACTGACGCAGCTGTCCGTGAGTATGAGGAGTGGATCAAGAGCCAGGTTCTGGCTGATTCAATAGAACTTGTTCCCGATATGGAACAGGGTGAGGACATCTCATTTGACGATTATTCATTCAAACTGAAAATAGAGAAAAAATAACAATAACCTTAACCAATTAAAAATCCCCGCTATGGCAGAGAAAAACCGTTATTCTGATGAGGAACTTGAAGAGTTCCGCCAGATTATCAATGAAAAACTTGAAGTTGCACAGAGAGATTATGATGCACTCAAGGCATCACTGATGAATGCCGACAACAACAGTACAGATGACACATCACCTACATACAAGGTGCTGGAAGAGGGTGCCAACACTCTTTCCAAGGAGGAGACTACACGTCTTGCCCAGCGTCAGATGAAGTTCATCCAGTCACTTCAGGCTGCTCTTGTACGCATTGAGAATAAGACTTACGGTATCTGCCGTGAGACAGGTAAACTTATACCTAAGGAGCGTCTGCGTGCCGTACCTCACGCTACACTCTGTATTGAGGCCAAGCAGAACAAACATTGATCCTGTTCATGGATAACTTTCAACCGGAGAGCTGCAAGTGTTCCCGTCAGGGGCGTATTGCACTGATAATAATCCTGTCAGTGCTGATAATTGACCAGATTATCAAGGTCTTGGTCAAGACCGGCATGTCTCTGGGTGAAAGCATTGATATTACTCCATGGTTCAAGATACTGTTCGTTGAAAATAACGGTATGGCCTTTGGAATGGAGATAATAGGCAAGTTGTTCCTGTCATTGTTCCGGATAGGCGCCATAGGTTTCTTCATCTGGTATCTCATTAGGATTATCAACAGAGGATTCCCTACAGGATATATCGTAACGGTGTCATTTGTGATAGCCGGTGCTGTGGGTAACCTCTTGGATTGTCTGTTTTACGGCCTGATATTCAGTGAGAGTACTTTCGGCCCTGACGGCTTGGCAACAGTAGTCCCGTTCGGTCAGGGCTATGCACCGTTCCTGTACGGTAAAGTGGTGGATATGTTCTATTTCCCGCTTTGGACATGGCCGGAATGGGTGCCTTTTGTAGGAGGTGACATATTCTTCCGTCCGGTATTCAACTTTGCCGATTCCTGTATTACCTGCGGTGTAATAACATTGCTTCTTTTTTACACCAAAGTTGTAAACATGGGATTGCATTACGTTAATCCTGAGGATCAGGGAACAACTGAAGATACTGATGAGAAAGGTTAATGTTCTGTTTGTCCTGATGCTTCTTCCAATGCTTTGCGGCTGTAGGTTAAAGCGTCCGGAAAGTGTTTTGTCTCCTAAGAAGATGGAACAGTTTCTGTATGATTATCATTTGGCTCAGGTTATCAGTCAGGATTTGCCGCGTGAGGAGAAATATACTACTAAAGCATATATTGACTGGGCATACAGCAAAAACAACATATCTAAAGATCAATTTGAACGCTCATTGGTGTGGTACACCCGTTATCCTAAAGAGTTGTCAAGAATATATAAGCGACTGTCAAACAGGATTAACGCAGAGTATAAGGCCGCTAGCAGATCACTTTCTCAGATTGAAAAGAAATCTTTTACAATACAGTCTGGAGACAGTGTTGATTTGTGGTATATGGACAGAGCTGCGCTTTTGAACACATCAGACTATATGAACAAGTTGACATACCATATAAATAGGGATACTACTTTCCATAAGGGTGATACTGTTTGTCTGGATATGTATGGCACATTCGTTTCTGTTGATTCCGGTGTACCTCAGTATGCGCATATTTCCCTTTCGGCATATTATGATGGCGGGATCACTACTGATGATACCATTATCAGGAGCAATGCTCAGGTTTCTTTGAGCGTTGTTTTGGACACCGCAAAAACTTTTAACTATATAAGCGGTGCCATAAGTTATTTGGATTATACGGATAACCGTGACGGTTTGCTGATACTTTCAGATATCGGACTTATGAGATATCATGAAAAAAATATTCCTGATACTACTGTAGTAACAGCTGATTCACAATTATCTTCTGCGGAACTCTGAACACACTATTGCCGTGGCTATGGCAACATTGAGAGACTCAGATGTGGGGGCTCCCTGAGGCCAGTTAGGTATGTAAAGTTTATGTGTTACCGATTGCTTTATTTCCGGGGTTATTCCGTTACCTTCATTTCCCATTATTATTACTCCGTTTGCGGATAACCTGGCATCATAAATTATTTCACCTTCAAGGAATGTTCCGTAAACAGGTACATTGTCCGGTAATTCCTTTATGCTTTGCTTAAGGTCTGTATAATGGACTTTTACACGTGCCAATGCGCCCATGGTGGCCTGTACGGCTTTGGGGTTGTATATATCGGCAGTACCTTTAGAACAGAATACATCCTTTATCCCAAACCAGTCAGCCAGGCGTATTATCGTACCCAGATTCCCGGGATCCTGCACATCGTCAAGTGCCAGGACAAGGTTATTAAGTGCTGTATCTGCTAAATTAATATCATTCTTAGGTATTCGGAATACGGCAAGAACATCCTGTGGATTCTGGAGCAGGCTGGCGCGTTTCAGTTCATCGGCAGTGACTGCCTCTATGCGTTCTGCCTGAATGTTCTTATGTCCGTCAAGCCAGTCCTGTGTAGCTGCCAGCAAGGTGCAGCTGAATTTGCCTATGAGTTCCAGGACGGTTTTGTGTCCTTCAGCAATGAACAGACCTTTTTCTGTGCGGAATTTCTTTTGTTCCAGACTCTTGATATTCTTTATGTCATTCTTGCTCAGCATACTCTGTATTTAAGTGTGTGTAAAGATAGTTATTTTTTGCAACCATACTTTGCAAGGCGATGGAGTTTGCTTAAATTTGTAGGTTAAAGACAAATTATAAACATGAACTGGATTAAGGTGAAATCATTGGTCTGTCTTACCCTTGTCTTAGGGTTGGCTTCCTGTTCTGTTTATAAATACGTACCGGAGGGTGATCGTCTTTTGAACAAGGTTGAGATTACATCGGCTGATAAAGCGGTATCAGATGTTTCCAAATACAAGAATCTTTCGCACCAGGTTCCTAATTCGCGTTGGTTCGGTCTGTTCCGCTTACCGTTAAGGATGTATTCCCTGTCAGGAAAACGCACCGGTGAGGCTCCCGTCATTTATGATCAGTTGCTGTCGGAGGCTTCATGTGCTGATATGGAGCGTTCTCTTGTTAACTCCGGCTACCTGAATGCTGACGTTACCATGTCAACCAAAAACAGCCGCCGTCCCAAGACTACGGTACGTTATAAACTTGATCCGGGAAAGATGTTTGTGGTGGATACAATCAGAATGACCGTTCAGGACAGTACGATCAATCGCATCATCAATGATAATGCCAAACATTCACTTCTGGTTCCCGGCATGAATCTGGATGCAGATATCCTTAATGAAGAACGTAACCGTATCGTCAATCTGGTCCATCGTTATGGTTATTACCGTTTCAATAAGGATTATATATCATTTGTGGCAGATACGGCACGCGGTAGTGACAAGGTTGGCTTGAGGATGATTATTGAGGCTGAAGGTGTTGATGAAGATGGAAATGTCCGTCCCCACAGGCAATACTATATCTCATCTGTTTATTATTCTCTGACGGACAAGGACGGTAATATGCCGGGCAAGACCATTTCTCCTGCGGCTGAAACATATAAGGATTTTGTGCTTTTTTATCCGTTGAATGATGGGGAACCCGCTTTACGTCCGGAGGTTATAGACCGTCACTCCTTCCTTAGAGAAGGAATGCTGTACAGTTCAGATTCTACGTCCAAGACCTATTCATCGCTCTCCCGTTTGGGTATTTTGAGGTATTCAGATATACGATACGATACGGTTCCCGGATTTGACAATAGGATTGTGGCAGATGTATCTCTTGTAAGTTTGCCTAAACATTCGTTTGCTTTTGAGATTGAGGGAACAAATACGGCCGGTGATCTTGGAGCGGCCGCATCCATGTTGTTTACAGACAGGAATCTGTTCCGTGGTTCGGAACAACTTTCCATAAAACTGCGTGGTGCGTATGAGTCAATTTCAAATCTGCCAGGCTATTCCGGTGATACGTATATGGAATATGGATTGGAGGCTAACTTGGATTTTCCTGAATTTCTGGCCCCGTTTATGAGTCAGGAGTTACAGCGTAAGAGTCAGGCTACCTCCAGATTCAGTTTGAAGATCAATGGACAAAGCCGTCCTGAGTTCCAAAAAACCATTTTCTCTGCAGGATGGAGTTATATGTGGAGTGATTCATGGCAGATGAGTCATAAACTTGATGTTTTGGATCTGAACTATCTGGTGGTTCCGTGGATATCGGATCATTTCAGGGCTGAATATCTTGATTCTGTCAAGTCTGCCAGATCCATACTCAAGTATAACTATGAGGATCTTCTTATAACAAAACTGGGTTATACGTTCTATTACTCTAATGCACGCATCAATTCTACGGCACCTTTCCAGTATTCCGTACGTGTGGGTGTGGAGACATCAGGTAATATGCTCAATCTGTTAGCAGAGCCATTGAACTTTGAGCAGAATGACGGAGGGCAGTATAAAGTCTTTGGCGTTGCATTTGCACAGTATGCCAAACATGATTTCTCGTTTACGGCAAACTGGCGTATGGATAGGATGAACAATCTTGTTGCCCATTTGGAGTGGGGGGTGGCAATTCCATATGGAAACTCCACCAGTTTACCATTTGAAAAGCGTTATTTTGCCGGTGGAGCCAACAGTGTTAGAGGATGGTCGGTACGTGAGTTGGGGCCTGGCGTTTATAGCGGCGATGACAAGGCGATAGATTATATTAAACAGTCTGGTGATATAAAAATAGGGGCAAGCGTAGAATATCGCTCCAAGCTTTTCTGGAAAATTAATGGCGCAGCATTTATTGATGCCGGAAATATCTGGACTATCCGTGAATATGCCGAGCAGCCTGGAGGTGAATTCAGTTTTGACTCTTTCTATAAGCAGATTGCGGTTTCCTACGGTTTGGGACTGCGGTTTGATTTCGGTTTTCTTGTATTAAGACTTGACGGTGGTATGAAGGCTTATAATCCTGCCGGTTCCACTTTGTACAGAAGACTTCCTTTAGTTCATCCCGATATGAGCAGGGATTTTGCTTTCCACCTTGCGGTGGGTTATCCGTTCTGACCATTTAAGACACGCTATGATTATGAAGAAGGTAAAAAGACAACATAAAAATGAAGATCTACTTTATGAGTTTGTCAAGTGGAAGCAGCGGCAACTGCTACTATCTTGGCACAGACGAACATGCAATCCTGATTGACGCCGGCATTCCGGTAAAACAGATCAAGGGACACCTCAAAGATGTGGGTATCCCGTTTGAGAAGATTATGGCAGTATTCGTGACCCATGACCATGCTGATCATATCAAGGCTTTGGGTAACCTGGGCGAGAAGTGCGCAATCCCTGTATATGCTACGCGTGAGACTCATGCCGGCATTAACAACAACTACTGCATGACAGAGAAACTGTCAAGTTCAGTACGCTATATCGAGAAAGAGGTGCCTTTCCAGTTCCATGAATTCCTTATAACTCCATTTGAGGTACCTCATGACGGAACGGACAATGTGGGCTATCGCATTGAGGTGGACGGTAAGGTATTCTGCTTTGTTACTGACCTTGGGCATATCACAGAGACTGCGTCAAATTATATTCTTCAGGCAAACTACCTCATTATGGAGGCTAACTATGATGAGGATATGCTCCGTATGGGCAACTATCCGCAGTTCCTGAAAGACCGTATTACCAGTCCTAAGGGACATTTGAGCAATAAGACTACAGCCAAGTTCCTGGCTGAGAATATCCATCCTGATTTAAAGAATATCTGGCTCTGCCACCTTAGCGGAGAGAACAACCATCCGGAGATTGCCTACAAGACCGTGGAGTATGAGCTCCGCGGAGTGGGGGTTATTGCTGGTAAGGATGTACAGTTGTGCGCGCTTAAACGCACTACGCCCAGCCAGCTCTACGTATTTGAATAATTGAAAATTCTTTCAGTCGCTTCGCTTTGTGAAAGCGTCCCTTCGGGCCGAGCGGAGAATTTAAAATTGAGAGTTAATACCATTGCACCTGCGTGAGAAGAAACCTTACGCAGGTGCAATGGTATTGGGGCGAAGTGAGTATGCGAACGAGAGCGGTCCCGGAGGGCCGCCAAGCGGAATGGAATGGAGCGCTTTTGCGAAGCAAAATAAAAGGAGGAACCCTGAATCCCTGGCGCGTACAAAAAAATAGAGACCATCGAGGTCTCTATTTTTTTGTACGCGATCAGGGATTCGAACCCTGGACCCATTGATTAAGAGTCAATTGCTCTACCAACTGAGCTAATCGCGCAACTGCTTTCCTGAAAAAGCGATGCAAAGGTATTGCTTTTAATTGGTTCTCCAAAATGAAAAGCATACTTTTTTACAAAAAAATGTTGCCCTGAGACAATCCAGCTCGGGGCAACGATATAAAATGCTGTTATTCAGATACTGCTTGTCAGAATTTGAAGAATCTCTTGGCGTTGTAATAAGAGATATCTTCAATCATCTGTTCAATGCGGCTCATCTCACTTGCAGGAATCTCACCCTTCTCAACATCATTACCTATCAGGTTGCACAGTATGCGGCGGAAATATTCGTGGCGTGCGTATGAAACGAATGAGCGGCTGTCAGTAAGCATACCCACAAAGCGTGACAGCAGTCCCAGCATACTTAATACCTCCATTTGCTGCTCCATGCCGTTCTTCTGGTCCAGGAACCACCATCCGGCACCAAGCTGGATCTTGCCTGGTACACTTCCATCCTGGAAATTACCGATTGTTGTTCCTACCATCTCAAAATCAGAAGGGTTAAGGTTGTATATGATGGTCTTGGTGAGTTTATCCATGCTGTTCAGACGGTCCATATAACGGTTCATGGCCTTGGCTGTCATAACCTGTGCCATTGAGTCAAAACCGGTATCCTTACCTATAAGGTTGAACATCTTGGTATTCTGGTTGCGTATCACACCGTAGTGGAACTGTTGGGTCCAGCCAGTGTCAGCATCCATCTTGCCAAACTCAATGAGCATTGCGCTCTTGAACTTGCGTATCTCTGATTCTGTAAGTGCTGTGCCTCCATAGACCTTGCTGAATATTTCATCAAGTTCCTTGGCGGTGAAGTCATCGGCATAGAACTCTTCCATACCATGGTCGCTCAGGCGGCAGCCCTGCTCCTCAAAGTATTTGTGGCGGACCAAAAGGGCCTTTACGATATCGTCAAAACAGTTGATTGAAACACCACTGACTTTGGCAAGCTTGTCTATATAGTCGCGGTATGCAGATGGATTCTCAACGGTCATAGCCATATCGGGGCGCCAGGTGGGCAGAACCTTGACCTTGAAACCGCTCTCACGTACCTGCTTGTGGTACTCTAATGAGTCAACAGGATCATCGGTCGTGCAGACTGCTTCCACATTGTAATGGAGCATGAGATTACGGGCACTGAATTCCGGGCTGGCAAGTTTCTCGTTACACTCGTCATATATTTCCTTTGCGGTCTGCGGATTGAGCACCTTGTCTATGCCGAAGCAGGTCTTGAGCTCCAGGTGGGTCCAGTGGTAGAGCGGGTTGCGCATGCAGTAGGGCATGGTTTCGGCCCATTTCTGGAACTTGTCCCAGTCCGATGCATCGCCGGTAATGAACTTCTCGGCTACTCCATTGGTGCGCAGTGCACGCCATTTATAATGGTCGCCACCCAGCCACAACTCTGTTATGGAGCGGAACTTGTGGTCCTCAGCTACCTCCTGCGGATTAAGATGACAGTGGTAGTCTATGATGGGCAGCTTCTTTGCGTGGTCATGAAACAGATGTACTGCGGTCTCATTCTGAAGCAGGAAATTCTCGTGAATAAAAGGTTTGTTTGTCATATTTATGGTTAATAACAGGTTTATCGTTATTCAAACAGGCGTGCTACGTGCCTGTCAAGTATGTTTTCTTTGACTTGCTCTGCAACTACATTGGCGTTGCGCTTTAATGCGGCATAGAACTCATCACCATACTCGGCTGCAATCTTATAGCTTACATGTACAAGCTGGCGGAAATCCGGGTTGTAGAGCGGATCCTTCTGATTGTGGCGCAGGGCACGGGCGTATTCCTGACCGCTCCATGCGGCAATCTGCGCGGCTGTGGGCAGTTTGGCGGGATTTATGTCAATCACCGTAGCGTAGGGGATGCAAAGTTCCTCCATGCGTCCTAGTGCCGATATGGCTATCTTCTTGGCCAATTCAAGGGCCCCTTCATCGGCCAAAGCCAGGCCTATGTTCTCTTCCAGCCAGGTGGTTCCTGCAGTCTTGATGTGTATGCCCTTATCGTACTTGCGGATGAGGCGTCCCATGATGGGATAGATGGAGAACTTGTCACTGCCGGAGTGTATGCTTAGTTTGAGTCCTTCCGGCAAGTTGAATTCTTTGACCGCAAAGTCAATTACCAGCAGGTCTTCACGGAACTCTTTCTCAAACTGTGCAGTGTCACCAACGTATTCAACACCTTTGTTGAACCGGCCGGTGAACTTGGGCGCTATTGTCTGTGCAGGAACCTGTTCCTGTGCCAATGCGCTCAGTATGAAGAATATCTCGATAGGTGTCTGGGGTGAGTCAACCTCATCCATCGATACCTCTGTTACAAAATTATCAGCACCTTTCCTATCGGCAATATGGCGGTAAATGCGTCCGGCCTCCTGGACAGCAAACAGGTACTTGCCGGCCATGGTCTCAATAAGGCTGCGGTCAACCTTGAACGGCTGCTCAATGCCCGGGATGACAAGATTGCCTGCATACTTCAGGTTGTACTGCACGAATTTTTCTGTTGAGGCTGCATCGGTGGCCTTACCTATGTAGTCGGCTACATCGATGGTAAAGAAATCTGATGCGTCAATGAAGCGGTCCACATTGTTCATATTGATGTGGTCAGCATCTACAAAATACGGCTTATTGTAGCCAAGAGCCTTGACTGCATCATCGGCCTCACGGCGGGTATCAGAGGGTTCTGTTCCAATAATCTGATGCTCACGGTTTGATTTGTTCCAGACCGGTACAAAATGAATGCCGAATTCCTTTTCAGCATTAATCAGCGCAGAAAGTTGTGCTTTACCTTCATGTGAGAACCTGTCACCTATACCGAATGAGTATTTTCCTAATTGTTTCATGTCTATATTTGGTTTGTTTACAAATGTAATTCTTATTCCGTTATATTAAACCCTGCTTCTCTCAAAAATACTGTTGATCGGCCAGTTTCATCGTTGAGTACTCTTACGCTGAAAGCCGGGAATTCGCGTCTGACCGGATAGTCGGAACGTTGCTTCTCAAAATATGATATGTCTGATTTCAGGGCTGCATAATCATTGAGGACATCGTATGTGTAAAGAATGGCCTCGGACAGTACTTCCTGAGGCTTTTTATCTGAAGCATCAATGGTGAATTCCGCAGGTTGTGCAGGCGTCGGTATGTCATTTACCTCCCAGTTCCGGCATGGCAGGTCATAGAAACGTCCCAATGCCTGGACGCACATCATCGTTCCCATCGCCTTGCCGTCAAGGGAGTATCCTGCAATATGAGGGGTGCCGGAGTAGAGCAGTTTAAGCAATCCGTTGTCTATCTGAGGCTCATTTTCCCATACATCAAGTGCGGCGGCACGTATTCTATGTTCCTTAAGAACCTTTTTCAGGGCATTGTCGTCAACAACTTCACCACGTGATGAGTTGATGAGAATCTGATTCTCATTCAATGACTCCAGTCTGATACTGTCAAACACATGGAAAGTGTAATCCTCACCATTGTGTATCAGTGGAACATGGAGCGTAATGATATCACTCCGGTTTATTATCTCATCCAGAGAAACGAACGCTCCAGCACCTTCACGTCTTGAGCGTGGCGGATCACAGAGAAGGACTCTGAACCCAAGCAGGGCTGCAAGACGTGCCACTTTGCTTCCTACGTTGCCAACGCCTACTATACCTATGGTCTTGTCTTTGAAGTTGAATCCAAAGTCTCTTGACATGTTAACCAGTAGAGAACCCATGTACTGCTGGACGGACCATGAATTGCATCCGGGAGCATTTGTCCATGTTATTCCGTTTGATTCACACCATTCCGTGTCAATGTGGTCAAATCCGATTGTCGCGGTTGCGATGAATCTTACTTTTGAGCCTTGAAGTAGGGCCGCATCGC
This sequence comes from Bacteroidales bacterium UBA1182, assembly GCA_002310015.1. Taxonomy (GTDB): domain Bacteria; phylum Bacteroidota; class Bacteroidia; order Bacteroidales; family Bacteroidaceae; genus Colenecus. Next base: position 11,616 of record DBYQ01000052.1, on the reverse strand, counting down.
ACCTGGTTCGGGTCCTGACTATAAGTGCATCGGCATCGCGTACGTGATCAGGGGTTATAGCATTGCCAGGCAGATATACCACATCGGCGTACGGTTCCAATACTCCTTTGAGAAAAGGTATATGTGAGTCACATACTACTTTCATTCGTTAATCTTGTGTCAAGTCCTGCAAAGTTCGCTTTTTGTATTAAAAAACCCGACCTGATGGCCGGGTTTTTTTAAGTTTGTCACCTGCTCTTAATATGCGAACATGGGATAATCCTTCATAATGCTGTTTACGCGGGCGCGAACCTTTGCTATTACAGCCTCATCCTCAGGTGCGTTGAGAACCTCCTCAATCATCTCAGCGATTGTAACCATCAGATCCTCCTTGGCACCACGTGTGGTGATGGCGGGGGTACCAAAGCGCAGACCTGAAGTCTGGAAAGCGCTGCGTGAGTCAAACGGAACCATGTTCTTGTTAGCGGTGATATCAGCTGCAACAAGAGCCTTTTCAGCAACCTTACCGGTCAGGTCAGGATACTTGGAACGCAGGTCAACCAGCATGCTGTGGTTGTCTGTACCACCGGATACGATTGTGAATCCGCGCTTGGTCAGCTCCTCGGCCAGCTTCTTGGCGTTCTTCTGAACCTGAATCTGATACTCCTTGAACTCAGGCTGGAGAGCCTCGCCGAATGCAACGGCCTTGGCGGCGATGACGTGCTCCAGTGGGCCGCCCTGTGTGCCGGGGAATACAGCTGAGTCAAGAAGCTGTGACATCATCTTGATCTCGCCCTTGGGGGTCTTACGGCCACGCGGATCCTGGAAGTCCTTACCCAGCAGGATGATACCGCCACGGGGACCGCGCAGTGTCTTGTGGGTGGTAGAGGTCACGATGTGAGCGTATTTTACAGGGTTCTCAAGCAGGCCGGCAGCGATAAGGCCTGCGGGGTGTGCCATGTCAATCATCAGGAGTGCGCCAACTTCATCGGCAATCTTGCGCATGCGGGCATAATCCCACTCGCGTGAATATGCTGAACCACCACCGATTATGAGCTTGGGTTTAACCTCAAGTGCCAGCTGCTCCATCTTGTCATAGTCAACTCGGCCAGTCTCGGGATTCAGGTCATAACCTACAGCATTGTAGAGGATACCTGATGAGTTGACTGCAGAACCGTGTGAGAGGTGACCGCCATGAGCCAGATTGAGTCCCATGAAAGTTTCACCCGGCATAAGGACAGCCTGAAGAACTGCAGCGTTAGCCTGTGCGCCGGAGTGGGGCTGTACGTTTGCATACTCAGCACCGAACAGTTTCTTGATGCGGGCAATGGCAAGGCTCTCAGCTTCGTCGACAACCTCGCAACCGCCGTAGTAACGCTTACCGGGATAACCTTCAGCGTATTTGTTGGTAAGGCATGACCCCATGGCCTGCATGACCTGGTCACTTACAAAGTTCTCTGATGCAATCAGCTCAATGCCCTTGGCCTGACGCTGATGCTCGCGCTCAATGATGTCAAAAATCTCTTGATCTCTTTTCATAATTTATATTGTTGGTTTACTTGTCAGAACATTATTCCATAAGAGAATGATATTACACCTGCTCTTCTGTTTAATTTATAATCAGTATCGGTTCCGGAAGTTTCATACATGGGCTTAGCCACATTGTTTATGGTAGCCTCATATTCAAAATCCAGGAATGTTCTTCCTATCTGTACGCTGAAGCCTGCAGTCCAACCTAGAATAAATCTGGTTGGGGAATCCGTAAACTGATATGGCTGGAAATTCTTGTATTCTACAGAATAGTACTTGTCGGGAGTATATCTCAGAAGAGGCCCTGTGAAGGCCGACATACAGTATGGATGACGGTTTATTATGTTGAATCCGAACTGAAGGGGCACAGTCAATGATATCATGGAGTAGGAGCATGATATTTCATCCTTTTTAGTGGAATTCTGGTCCCAACTGTTCTTGTCAAGATAGTAAGATGACTTATTGAAGCTTAATCCCAATCCAGACTGGATGAGCAGCTTCCTGGTGTTGAGTCTAAATTGGAGGGCTGCAAAGTTGCCTACTTGTGTATCCTGAATGTATTCCGTGTATTTATGACCATTCATGAATGCATCACTCAGATATGTGCCGGTTGCAGCAAAACCTATTCTGGCTCCCCAAGTGAGAGTCTTGACAGGAGGGTCATTCCTGTCTGTTTTCTCAGCATGCAGTGCGACAGACGGAAGCAGTACAGCAAGCAATATCATGATATGACCTTTCATTGTCACAGCAGTTTTATATCGCCTTTATGGATATCTTTATTGCAATAGCGGCAACGTAGTGTTCCGTTTTTCTTGTCAACTACATCAAATACAGTCTGCATGGGTTCGTGATTGGTAATGCATTTGGGATTGCCGCATTTTACTATGCCGCGTACCTCATCAGGCATGGCTATGCGCTTTTTTTCAACAACCTCATAGTCACGAATTATGTTCAGTACTATGTTCGGGGCGACAACAGACAGTTTGCTGCATTCCTTTTCAGAAAAGAACTTGTCTGCAATCTTGATTATACCTTTGCTTCCCATCTTTTTGCTGCTCAGATTGGAGCCTATTGTGATGGGAGTGTTTATACCGGTCAGTCCTAACAGGTTAACCACGTCAAACACTTTATCAGACGGAATGTGGTCAATCACCGTTCCGTTCTCAAGCGCTGCTACAAGCAGTTCTGATTTTGCCGATTTCTCCATAACTGTCATTTTAGAAGATTCAAAGCATTGCAGATCAGAGCCTCACGTACAAAAAGACCGTTCTTGGCCTGTTGGAAATAATAAGCATGCGGATTGGCGTCAACATCCTGAGCTATTTCATTCACTCTCGGCAGCGGATGCAGGATCTTGAGGTTGGGCTTGGCGCTGCGAAGCATCTCGTTTTTCAGGATAAACATATCCTTTACACGCTCATACTCCATGAGGTCTGTAAAGCGCTCGCGCTGTACTCTTGTCATATAGAGAATGTCGGCGTCGGCTATTGTCTCTTCATCGAAACAGGTGTGTTCCTGGAACTTGATGCCATTGTTGCGGCAGTATTCCTTGTATTCCTCCGGCATCTTCAGTTCATCGGGAGAGATGAAATGGAATGTGGGATTGAAGAATCTCATGGCCGTAAGCATGGAGTGTACGGTACGCCCGTATTTAAGATCACCTACCAGATATATGTTCAAGCCATCCAGACGTCCCTGGGTCTTGAGCATGGAGTATAGGTCAAGCATGGTCTGTGAAGGGTGTTGGTTCGCTCCGTCTCCAGCGTTGATGATAGGTACAGGGGATACTTCGCTCGCGTATCGGGCGGCTCCTTCCAGATAATGGCGCATGATAATGAGGTCAGCATAATTGCTAACCATCATTATGGTGTCCTTGAGTGTTTCACCCTTTGATGAACTGGTTGTTGCAGCATCGGAAAAACCGATGACACGACCGCCTAAACGGTTTACTGCAGTCTCAAAACTGAGTCTTGTTCTGGTTGAAGGTTCAAAAAAGAGCGTAGCAACGATTTTCCCGTCCAGTATCTTGCTGTTGGGATTGGCCTCGAACTTGGCTGCGTGGCCCAAGAGCCAGAGAATGTCATCCCTGTTCAGCCCTTCAAGTGAAATCAGACTTCTGCCTGTTTGGTCCATTTGTGTATAGTTTGTTCGGGAGCCCAAAATTACTAATAAAATACCAACTATCGGAAAGCTTGTTCATAACTTTCCCTAAAATGCTGTTTTTTACATCAAGAGTATTTCCAATACCACCTTTTTATGCTAAATTTGTAGGATATTGTGTGATATTATGAGCAAAACGGTTAAACGCATCATACTTGGATTGTGGCTCTTGTTCTTGGCCGGAGTTATTACAGTCTATGTCATTTTTAACGGTATCAGTAAGGGATGGATAGGTAATACTCCATCTGTTGAGGATCTTGAAAATCCGATAGACAAATTCGCTACCCAGATTATTTCTGCCGATGGCGTTGTGCTTGGTAATTTTGCACGCAGTGAAGACAACCGTATCTGGGTGGATTTTGATGAACTGTCACCATATCTGGTACAGGCGCTTGTGGCAACAGAGGATGCCCGTTTCCAGGAACACTCGGGAATAGACTTGAAAGCATTGCTTAGAGCTATTGTAAAACGTGTCATTCTCCAGCAACGTAGTGCCGGAGGTGGCAGTACCATTACCCAGCAGCTTGCTAAGCAGTTATATACAGAGCATGTGGCACGGGGTTCTGTGCAACGTGCGCTCCAGAAACCTACTGAGTGGGTGATTGCGGTCAAGTTGGAGCGATATTATACCAAGGAAGAGATACTCACTCTTTATCTGAATAAGTATGATTTCGTCAACAATGCGGTAGGTATCTATACGGCTTCCATGACCTATTTTGGCAAGCATCCATCGGAACTTAATGCTGAGGAGTCTGCTATGCTGATAGGCATGTGCAAGAATGCTTCACTGTACAATCCTCTCAGACGTAAGGAGATGACCAGGGAACGCCGCAATGTGGTGCTTAGTCAGATGGAGAAAGCCGGTTATCTGTCCAGTGCGCAAACAGATTCCCTTCAGGCTACGGATATTGTACTGAATTATCATAAGGTTGACCATAAGGTGGGACAGGCCACATATTTCAGGGAATTCCTGCGCATCAAGCTGAATGAAAAGAAACCGGACCGAAAAAATTACGTTGGGGAGTGGCGTCAGCAGCAGTTCTATGAGGATTCGCTCGACTGGGAGCAGGATCCGCTCTTCGGATGGTGTAATAAGAACCTGAACCAGAACGGAAAGCCTTATAACCTCTATACTGATGGCCTCAAGATATACGTAACCATAGATTCCCGCATGCAGCAGTATGCTGAGGAGGCTGTAGCTGCGCAGTTGCAGGATTATCTGCAACCTGATTTCTTTAAGGCTAAGAAAAAAGTCAAGACTGCTCCGTACACCAGCAAAATAACCGATGATCAAGCCCGCAATATGCTTGAGGACGGACTTCTGAATGCCGGATACAGACGTATGCGAGACAGAGGTGTTCCAATGGATTCTCTCCGCAAGATATGGAACACTCCGCATGAGATGGAACTGTTTTCTTATGACGGTTATGTGGATACCATACTTAGTCCTATGGATTCCATCCGTTACATGAAACATTATCTGCGTTCAGGTTTCATGTGTATGGAACCCAGGACAGGTTACGTCAAGGCTTATGTGGGTGGACCCAATTACGGAGCCTTCCAATATGATATGGTTACCAAAGGCCGCCGTCAGGTAGGTTCTACAATGAAACCGTATCTCTATTCAATGGCTATGGAGAGCGGTTTCTCACCATGTGACCAGGTAGTCAATGAAACCCAGACTATCCTTACAGAGTCAGGCCAGATTTGGCGGCCCAAGGATGACGGCAAGCAGATGCTTGGTCAGTTGGTAACCCTCAAATGGGGCTTGTCACGTTCCAACAACAATGTTACGGCATGGCTCATGAACCAGCTGAGTCCTTATGCGTTCGTGAATCTGCTTCATGAGTTCGGTCTGAGAAACCAGGCTATAGATCCTGTCGTTTCGCTTTGTCTGGGTACCTGTGACGTATCAGTTCAGGAGATGGTCAGTGCTTACACTGCGTTCGTCAATCACGGAATCCGTACGGCTCCGCTTTATGTTACCCGCATTGAAGATGCTGAGGGTAATATCCTGGCGCAATTCACAGCACGTAGCAATGAAGTAGTGAGTGAGGATGCTTCGTTCAAGATGATAGATATGATGCGTGCGGTTATAAACGAGGGCACTGGAACACGTCTGCGCAGTGCACGTCTGTTCCCTACATTCTATAAGGTTGACTGTGGCGGTAAGACCGGTACTACAGATAACCATTCTGATGCGTGGTTCATGGGTTACACCCCAGATCTTGTGGCCGGTTGCTGGGTAGGAGGTGAAGACCGTGACATACATTTTGATGATATGGACCATGGGCAGGGAGCTCATGCTGCACTACCCGTATTCGGTATGTTCATGGATAAAGTCTATGCCGATTCAGCGAGATTGGGCTATCTTCCAAGTACCCATTTTGATATCCCGGAGGATTATGATCCGTGTGCTGGCGAGGGTTCCCATGGAGTCGTTCTCGATAACTATTCTATAAATACATTCTGATGGAATTTGCTGCGATAATACCTGCCAGATACGCTTCCACGCGTTTTCCCGCCAAACCTCTTGCTGTTTTAGGCGGCAAACCTGTTGTCGTACGTGTGTGTGAGCAGGCACAAAAAGTGTTTGATCATGTTTTTGTAGCAACTGATGACGTACGTATTTTTGACGTGGTCAAAGAAAGCGGATTTATTCCCATTATGACCCGTGAGGATCATAAGAGCGGTACTGACCGTTGTTATGAGGCGTTTATGAAATGCGGAGTCAAGGTGGATGTGGTAGTTAATATACAGGGTGATGAGCCTTTCATACAGCCTTCGCAATTACAGACCATAAAGAGCCTGTTTGACAGCATGGATACTGATATAGCCACTCTCGTCAAGCCGTTTACTCCTGATACACCGTTTGAAAAAGTGGCTAATCCCAACAGTCCCAAGGTGGTGGTTGATGACAATTGGAATGCCCTTTATTTCAGCCGTAGCGTGATACCTTATTTGAGAGGTATCCCTGAAGCGGAATGGCCAGCCAGACATACTTACTATAAACATATCGGCCTTTATGCTTTCCGTGCCGATGTACTGGAGGCTGTAACCCGTCTGCCACAGGCACCGCTTGAGAAGGCTGAGAGTCTTGAGCAGTTACGCTGGCTTTCTGCCGGATACCGTATCAAGGTGGGTGTTACAGATGTTGAGACGATAGGTATTGATACACCTGATGACCTGGCTGCTGCTGAACTTTTCCTGAAAGAGCATTCTCTATGACATCACGACTGATATATATCATCCTCTTGCTCTCGTTGCCGTTAGTTTCATGGGCACGGCAGGACAGCATTAAGCAAGAACAGAAGAACCGTCATGTATTGAGTGATGGCTCGGTATATATCGGCCAGATGAAACTGCGCAAACCTTCAGGAACCGGGCGTATGGAATATGTAAACGGTGATGTGTATGAGGGGGCGTATGAGAAGGGTCTGCGCAAAGGTGTAGGAGTGTGTCATTACGCCAACGGAGATTTCTATAAGGGATATTGGGAGAACGATGTCCGTTCCGGCGAGGGTGAATTCCAATACTCTTCGGGTGATGTATATAAAGGTGACTGGAAAAGTGATGGACGTGACGGGAAAGGTGTCTATATGTGGGCGGATGGTTCATACTACTCCGGTGAGTGGGCTGATAACCTTCGTAACGGAACCGGGCTGATGTGCTGGTGTGACAGCGCTGAGTATCGCGGTTCATGGGACAAAGGACACCGTGAAGGTCAGGGAGAATTCAAATGCAGTACCTATTCCTATGTCGGTATGTGGAAAAACGATATGGAGAACGGAAATGGTACGTGTGTCATGGCCAACGGTGATTCATATAAAGGGCAGTTCAGAAATGGCACCATAACCGGAAACGGCGAATATACGTTTGCCAACGGCGACTCATATAAAGGCTCATTGAGAAATGGCCTGGCAGACGGCAAGGGTGTCTTTACCTGGGCAGACGGCTCCGTGTATGACGGAGAGTGGAAGGATAACCGCCGAGAAGGTTCCGGTCAGATGATCTGGGCTAATGGTGACAAATATTACGGGAAATGGCAGAATGACGCCCCTTGGGGAGACGGTTCCATGAGCCTGGCTGACGGAACCAAATTCAAAGGCACTTTTGTAAATGGCGTAGTTGATGGCAATGGTGTGGTTGAGGAAGCAGACGGAACGCGTCTTGAAGGTGAATTCAAGGAGGGATTCCGTGTAGGAACATTTACGGTTAAGGACAGCTCCGGCAAGAAAATAAGAACAATAATATATTGAAAGTATGATACTTGATACACTTGACAAACTTGATGACTACAAATTCATCAGTCCATTGATGGATAAGGTCTTGGATTTCTTCAGGAACACTGACCTTGCATCTCTTGAACCTGGCAGAATCAGTCTGCAGGGTGATGACCTTTTTGTCAATGTGAACCGTCAGGGTGCTCAAACCCGCGATGAGGTACCTATTGAGGCACACCGGGAGTATATCGATATTCAGGTACCGATATCATCAGATGAGGAGATGGGATTTCTGTCTGCTCCGTTCATGCCTGCTCCGTCAAAACCATACAGTGCAGAAAGGGATGTTGCATTCTATCCCGGATTGTGTGATACTTACCTGAATGTCAGGAAAGGAATGTTTGTTGTATTCTTTCCTGGCGAAGGACATGCACCGGCCATCACAAAGGATGGTATTCTTAAACTTATCGTCAAGATCAGAAAATCATGTTGAAGATTATAGAGAATGACCCTTGGCTGTCGCCATATCAGGCTGCCATTGAAGGTCGGCATGACCATGCGTTGTGGCGTGAGAGTGAACTGACCGGCGGAAAGATGAGCCTTACGGATTTTGCCTCAGGCTATCTCTATTACGGACTCCACCGTACTGAAGGCGGTTGGATGTTCAGGGAGTGGGCTCCCAATGCTACTGAGATTTTCCTGATAGGTGATTTTTCAGGCTGGGAGGAACAGGAGCGTTTCCGTCTTAAACGTATCAATGATGCTGGTGATTGGGAACTGCGCATTCCGATAGGTATGATCGGGCACGGACAGCATTATAAAATGCGTGTCAAATGGAACGGAGGTCAGGGTGACCGCATTCCTGCATGGTGTCGCAGGGTGGTGCAGGACGATCAGTCCAAGATATTCTCAGCGCAGGTGTGGGATCCCAAGAAGGAGTTTAAATTCAAGCATATTAATTTCAAGCCCAAACAGGATCCTCTACTCATATATGAATGCCATGTGGGTATGGCTCAGGAACGTGAGGGTGTGGGTACATATATCGAGTTCAAGAATAATGTCCTGCCGCGTGTTAAGGAGGCAGGTTATAACTGCATACAGGTGATGGCAATACAGGAACATCCATATTATGGAAGTTTTGGCTATCATGTATCAAGTTTCTTTGCTCCTTCATCACGGTTTGGCACTCCGGAGGAACTCAAGGAACTGATAGATACTGCCCATGGGATGGGCATATCGGTCATTATGGATCTTGTACACTCACATTCAGTAAAGAATGAATATGAGGGCTTGGGTAATCTGGCGGGTGATCCTAATCAGTATTTCCTGCCGGGTGACCGTCACGAGCATTCCGCATGGGGATCACTATGTTTTGATTACGGAAAGACTCAGGTTCTGCATTATCTGCTTTCTAACTGCAAATATTGGCTGGACGAGTTCAAGTTTGACGGTTTCCGTTTTGACGGGGTCACATCCATGCTTTATTACAGCCACGGTCTGGGTGAGGCTTTCTGTAATTATGATGACTATTTCAACGGTCACCAGGATGATGATGCCATCTGCTATTTGATGCTGGCTAACCGCGTTATACATCAGTTCAATCCCAATGCTATCACCATAGCAGAGGAGGTAAGCGGAATGCCGGGACTGGCTGCTCCTTTCATTGACGGCGGATTCGGTTTTGATTACCGTCTGGCAATGAATATTCCGGACTATTGGATCAAGACTATCAAGGAAAAGAGAGATGAGGATTGGTCTATGGCCGGTATTTTCTGGGAGGTTACAAACCGTCGCAAAGATGAAAAGACAATATCATACGTGGAGAGTCATGACCAGGCTCTTGTTGGCGACAAGACTGTCATTTTCCGCTTGGTTGATGCTGACATGTACTGGCACTTTACCAAGGACGGCGGAAATGACGTGACATCCCGTGGCATTGCACTGCATAAGATGATAAGACTTGTCACCGCATCTACTATAAATGGTGGATATCTTAACTTCATGGGTAATGAGTTCGGCCATCCGGAATGGATTGATTTCCCGCGTGAAGGTAATGGCTGGAGTCATAAGTATGCACGTCGCCAGTGGAGCCTTGTTGATAACAAGCAACTGGCATACTGCTGGCTGGGTGATTTTGATCGTGCCATGATAAGGCTGTTGGGTTCCGTAAAGAACTTGCAGAATAAGGATGTGGTAGAGTATTGGCATAATGACGGTGATCAGGTCCTTGCTTTTGGCCGTGGAGACCTGGTTTTTGTATTCAATTTCAACCCCACGCAGTCATTCACAGATTACGGTTTTCTTGTACCAAAAGGCTCATACAAGACCGTTTTGGATAGCGACAGCATACAGTTTGGAGGATATGGACGGATAGATGATGGTGTAGAGCATTTCACCTTAATGGATCCTTTATACAAAAAGGTGCGTAAGGAGTGGCTCAAACTCTATTTGCCGGCCCGTTCAGCTATAGTTCTCAAGAAAGTCAGAGCGAATGGAAAATAAATTATGTGACAAGTGCGTCCGTTGGCTGTGCGGAATACTGTTTTCAGTTTTCGCATTCTGCTGGCTTTTCTTCTTTCAGCAGGATCTGCTATGTGCTGCATACAATAAGTTGTTTTACGGCATAGAATCAGCCAATCTCCTACAGCACCATAATCATATAATCATTTCCTTGCTCCTTGCTGCATTGTCATTGTCTTTGGTTATCCCCGGACGTAATATCCTGCGCTTCAAGAAAGGATTGTATGCATGCAATTATCTGCTTTCTGCTGTGTTCTTAGGGGCTATTACGGGTTATGACGGAGACTCTTTTTTTGGACAGAGTTCAACGGTCTGGATTGTAACAGCAGTTCTTGCAGTCGTTATGGTTTTTATTTGCAAGATGGTTGCTTCTGTTCCCAGGTCAGATTACAATGACCGCCCACGTACTCTGACTGGTAATCTGTTGATTATGTGCTTGCTGTTCTGCATGGTGGGATTTCTTGGCAATACTGATGAGAATCTGCATCGTCGCCTTACAATGGAGCGTTTGTTTTCTGAGGGAGAGTATGGTAAACTTCTTGAGTTGGGTCGTAATGAGGAGGAGTCTGACAGGTATATTGACCTTTTACGTGCCAAGGCCATGCTTGAAGTTCCGTTTGAATCAAATCCTGCCGGAAGTGGGATAGGGGAACTGCTGTTCAGTTATAGCATTTCTGATCCATTGTTGCTGTCAGAGGCTCTCAAAGAGAATCACGGTACTCAGGCATATCTGGCATCCTGCCTCCTTGAAGGTGATATCAGTTCTTTTGTCGATAGCATCGATTTATCCCAATATACGGTGTTGCCCCAATACTATATGCAGGCTTTAGTCTTGGCGGGAGACAGTGCAGCCAGAATCAGATTTCCGGAACAATATGGTGGGGAATTGTCCAGATGCAGATCCTTCACTGATAAGGTGGAGTCATTTGATGACGTTACGGATGTTTATCGTGCCAATAGCACGTATATAGATTATCATACTACCTATTATTGGTTTTACCGTTTCCGCATAGGGTATCATAATTGATGTCTGTCGATATTATTGCGGGGAATAAGTATTGAGCTCTTATTCCGCATTTATCCATTTCTCTTTTATGGCAGTATTGTTTATTTTCATCATGTTAACGGCATAGTCACGCATTTGGTATGCTTTTTCACGTTCTTGATCAATGATATTCGATAGTGTTCCAAAAAGTGTGTCTGA
>DBYQ01000016.1:8664-9738 GCA_002310015.1 Bacteroidales bacterium UBA1182 | reverse complement strand
TCAAGGCCGAGTGTTTGCGAAAACTGCTAGTGAAGATCAGGGAAGTGAAAGACCGCATTGTTGCCGTGAAGGCCTGCCTTTGCCATTACCGGTACTATCTGATTGGCTTGGACCATGAACAGTACGTGGAGTGTTGGGACGGTGGGTGCCCTTTCAAGGATTTGTGCGAGCAGATTATCTGGGACCTGGAGGAGATTTGCACGTTTACCATCAGTGCAAACGGCGACGTGCGGCAGGTGCCTGAGCATGAGTGCGTGAACAGGATATTCCGCACGGAGCAGGCGCAGAAGCTGCTGGCACGGCTGAGCCCGGAGTACTGCAGGAACGGGCATTGGGTGAAGGAGGTGAAGAAGGCGTTCATCTGCCAGGTGGCTCATGTGCTGAGTGGGCTTTTGGAGATTCCGGACAGCAAGAAGTGGATTTACTTTGAGAAGTATTGGGGTGTGACGGGACTGGCCCAGGCTTGGGCGGGCCGTAACGGCAAAGGTCTTGACGCTGAGATTAACATGCTCTACCCTGAATACAAGGTGAAGTTTAGAGGATAGCAGGTGTATAGTTTTGCTATACCTGAGATATACAATGGATTCCTTTTCAATTTGGCAGCCCCTCTGTGAGGGGTTGTCTTGTGTATAGATACTGCCATACAATTTGTGTACATGTACAGTTCAATCCCCAACAAACTATACTTGACAACTTTGTGCCGTGACAACTCAATTAGGCCTTATGAGTGACAGCACACTGATTGTTAAACCTTAATTAGAACCATTACGATTATGGAAATTGAAAATGCTAGGATACTTGCCACCCTGACAGTGGGTGAGTTCAAGCAGGTTATGAGTGACATGGGTGCCGACAAGAACAAGGAGGAGGAGAAGCCCCATACTTATGTATATGGAATTCCGGGAATCATGGAGCTGTTTCACTGCTGCCGGTCAACAGCTCAGAGCCTGAAGGATACGGTTATCAGGGATGCGGTGAGCCAGACGGGCCGCAAGATTGTGGTTGACGTGGAGTATGCGAGAGCTCTGTTCAAAGCTAAGAGACCTTATAAGACTATCTGGTGATATGGAACAG
>DBYQ01000016.1:0-8627 GCA_002310015.1 Bacteroidales bacterium UBA1182 | reverse complement strand
GACAAAGGGGTTACGACTACGGAGCCGAAGGGTGTGATGGATCCTTACGCTGTGTATACTTACATAAGGGATGGCATATCACGGTACCAGACGGAACGGCTGAGAGGGATACTGGATGCGGCCGAGTTCAAGAAGTACAAGCAAAGTGAGTTTGAGACGGCGGTTTTCAGCGGGGTGTACAGCCACAAGTGTGATGCCGGACTGGTAAAGCCGTCGGGGTATGTGTGCATAGATATAGACCATGTGCCTGTGCAGCAGACCAAGGATGTGCTTATGGGACTTGAGCAGTTTGAGACGGTGCTGATGTTTACCAGCCCATCGGGGCACGGAGTGAAGTGGGTGTTGAACAACAGGACGCTGTTCAGCCATGTGGACTTCTACTCGGCCGTGAGCAATTTCCTTAGGGACACCTGCAAGATTGAGGTGGATATGACGGCCAGGCCTCTGTCACACGGATGTCTGCTGCCGTGGGACCCTGAGGTTTATCTGAATCCCAATTACATGTAGGATAATGTCAACGAAGGAGTTTGATGTTGGGTTGTGGCTGAAAGCGGGCCGTGACAAGGAAGAGGAGTCACGGCCTGCAGCGGCCGCACCGAGCAAGGCACCGGCCGACCTTACGGATGACGTGGAAACGGTGGTGCGCAGGATTGAGGCCCGTGGGCTTGATATTACGGCGGCTTATGACAGCTGGAGAGACATTGGGTTTGCTCTGGCGGAGGGTATGGGCGATGTGGGACGGAAGTATTACCACCGTGTGAGCCAGTTCTACCCCAGGTATAAGAGGTCAGAGACGGACAAGCAGTACAATCAATGTCTGAAGGGGCGCAAAAGTGGGATTACGATTAGGACTTTCTTCCAGAAGGCGAAGGATGCGGGGATTGATATAAGGACCAGGAACTTTATTTTACCGACAAGAACGATGGTTACTACTGATGGGAAAAACGGAGGTTCCGCCACAAACAAGGGGGTGGCGGAAGTGGCGGAAATGGCGGAAGTGACGCACGCTGCGCCAAAAACGTCAGTTCCGCCAATGCGCCAATGTGGCGGAAGCGGCGGAAGATTGGATGAGTTGCCCACTTTCTCTGGTTTGGTTGAGGGACAGTTGCCGGCATTCCTGCAGAGTGTGGCCAGCCACGGAAAGACCCTACAGGAGAAGGATGTGCTGATACTGGGGAGTATTGTGACGCTATCGGCCTGTCTGCCGAACGTGAGTGGGCTTTATGATGAGGTGGAGGTATATCCCAATCTGTATTTCTTTCTGACGGCAAGGGCCAGCAGCGGCAAGGGGCGGTTGAACCTGTGCAAGCTGCTGGTGGAGGGGATTCATGAACGGTTGTTTGAACTTTACAGGCTGGAGAAGGAGGAGTATGAGATGAAGAAAAAGGATTATGAGAGCAGCAAGACTCCCGGCATACCGAAGCCCACGCCACCGGTGAAGAACATGCTCTTTATACCGGCTAACAGCAGTGCGACATCGGTCTATCAGATACTGGGAGAGAGCAATGAGCGGGGACTGATTTTTGAGACGGAGGGTGATACGCTTGCATACTCTTTTGCCAGCGATTTTGGGAACTTCAGCGACGGATTCAGGAAGGCGTTTCATCATGAGTCTATCAGCTACCATCGGCGCAAGGATGATGAGCATGTGGACATAAAGCACCCGCAGCTGAGCGCGGTTCTGAGCGGCACGCCTGAGCAGCTGCGGAGCCTAGTGAAGGATGCGGAGAATGGATTGTTCAGTAGGTTCATATTTTACCGCCTGAACAGCGGACTGACATGGAAGGATGTGTTTGCCGTACCGACCGGCCGGAGCCTGAACGTGGAGTTTGAGGAACTGGGCAGGTACTTTGCCGGATTCCATGAGAAACTGATGGAGGCACCGGCCCTGCGGCACTGCCTTACGAAGTGGCAGGCGGACAAGTTCAACGCTTATTTCCACTCACTACAGCAGGAACTCTTTTACCTGTATGGTGATGACATTGTGCCCAGCGTGAGGAGAATGGGTCTGATATTCTTCAGGATCACGATGATACTTACCGCGCTGAGGATAATGGAAACCGGTGACATGTACTCTAACCTGGTATGCTCTGACTTGGACTTTGACAGCACGATGGAGATAGTAAAAGCCATAATTGAGCACACCAAATACGTGTTTGCCGAATTGTGTAATATAGACTCAACAATGCTGGAGGATAAGAACCTGGTAAGGAAGAAACTGCTGCAGATACTGCCCGAAGAGTTTGACCGTGACACACTGTTTGTGACTGCCGCCAGCATAGGAGTATCAAAGCGCACCGCCGAAAGATATATGGCCCATTACACCCAGAACGGCGACGTAGAGAGAAAGACCTATGGACTGTACGCCAAGGTAAAGAATGAGGAGTAGATGAACAGCCAAACCGCACACCGGAAAATGAATGACTTGAGCAATAGATCAAAAATAAAAACCTATCTTTGCAACGCTCCAAGGCCCGAAAGCCGGGGAGCAAAACGAAGAGTAGATTTCTGCTTGAGTTTCGGCCAGCCCTTTAAAACATCGAAATTTTATAGCGTTCAGGAGTTGAAACAAGAGCCGAATGTCTGCGTAAGGTGTATATGCAACCCAAAAAGGGTTTTACATATTCCCTTCCGCACGGCATCGGCATGTCAGCTCAAACTGAACGAGGTTTCTCGATGTACCGAAGGGCTTTTTGACTGCATGACGTTTGTCGTGCGGTTTTTTGTACCCCTTTGGCGGTTGCCGGACCAACCCTGTTCTCTTAGATGGCCGATACCGGGCCAGCCCCAATACCCACACCCAAACAAGCCACCTGCTGCCAAAACCTCAATCCCTACCTGAAAGCCCACAATCACGTGCCCGGCTTGGATAACCGTTGGACGATGGCGGAGCACAATAATCAATAACCAGCCCGGCAGCAGCTGGCCAGTCAATAATAAGCGATGAAATGATTTGTGATTGGAACGGTGTGTCTTGGAGTGACGGCGGGTGTACCGCGGTTTTTTTGCTTTTCATACTTGATTGTACTCTATTAATTCATACTTTTGTAGAAAGGACCTTATTGCCCCGTAGTATATTGTCAAACCTTTTAGGCTGACCTAATGAATAACGTTTTCTTAAAGACCTACATAGAAGAACTTAACAAACAGTTCCAAACTGGTGTTGCCCGCGAACACTCATACCGCCCGGCTCTAAAAGACCTATTACAGAGTTTTCTGCCTAAAATGGTAGTGACCAATGAGCCTGCACACATAGAATGCGGTGCTCCAGATTATATTATTACAAGAGCCAAAGATCATCTTCCTGTGTTCTTTGTAGAGGCAAAGGATGTTAATGATAATGATCTTGACGGACGCAATAAGAACGGTCATAAAGAGCAATTTGACCGCTACAAACAGGCTCTTGACCATATACTATTCACAGACTATCTTGATTTCCACCTTTATGAACATGGAGAGTTTGTTGATCAAGTAAGAATAGCAGAAATAAGAGGTGATAAAATTGTTGGTATCGATGAATCTGAAGATAAGTTCATTTCAATTATACAACATTTAGGCGCTGCTTCCATGCAACGGATTAGTTCTGCACCTAAATTAGCTAAGTTGATGGCATGTAAAGCACGTTTACTTGCGAATATAATTGAGACAGCCATGAATGATGAGAAGCAATCTGATGAAAATGATAATCTACATGGCCAATATGATGCCTTTAAATATGTATTAATACAAGATCTAAAGATATCTGATTTTGCCGATATATATGCCCAGACCATAGCATATGGTTTGTTTGCCGCTCGCCTCCACGATGATACTCCAGAAGATTTTAGCCGTGAAGAAGCAGCACGTTTAATACCTAAAACGAATCCTTTTTTACGCCAAATATTTAATAATCTTGCAGGTAACGATCTAGACGAACGAATTGCATGGGTTGTTGATGACTTAGTAACTGTATTCCAGGTTACTAATATTCAGAAAATAATGAAGACGTATGCGGATAACAAACGTCACCATGATCCAATGATTCACTTTTATGAGGATTTCCTGTCAGAATATAGCCCTAAACTACGTAAATCAAAAGGAGTTTGGTATACTCCACAGCCCGTTGTAGGCTTTATTGTTAGAGCTGTAGATGAATTACTACAAAAGGAATTTGGGTTGGAAGAAGGCCTAGCTGATTATTCTACGATAGAGCGAGAGGTGGGCTGTGAACAAAGTCCTGACAAGCGCTTTACTGGCGGAATTAAACGTGAAAACCGGCTTTTCCACCGTGTTCAAATTCTTGATCCAGCAACTGGCACAGGCACCTTCTTAGCTGAAGTTGTCAATCAAATCTATGACCGTTATCGTGACCAACAAGGTATCTGGCAGCAATACGTAGAACAACACTTATTACCACGATTGAACGGTTTTGAGATATTGATGGCATCATATGCTGTAGCGCATATTAAACTTGATATGCTTCTTGGAGAAACCGGCTACTTACACCAGACAGACAAACGACTCCACGTATACTTAACCAACTCACTTGAAGAGAGCAGCAATGAGCCTCGAACTCTCTTTGCACAATGGCTGAGTCGTGAAGCGACCGAAGCCAATGTTATCAAGCGGGACAGTCCTGTAATGGTTATGATTGGTAACCCACCTTATAGTGTTTCCAGTCAAAATAACGGAAAATGGATAACTAGTCTTATTGCGGACTATAAGTATAATCTTGAAAACGAGGCCAATATACAACCGCTAAGCGATGATTATATAAAGTTTATAAGATTAGGACAAGAGTATATAACTCGTACAGGAGAAGGCATTTTAGCTTTTATCTGCAACAATTCATTCCTTGATGGCAGAATTCACCGTCAAATGCGGAGTGAGTTGATGAAAAAATTTGATAAGATATACATATTAAACCTTCATGGTAATAGTCGAAGAAAAGAAACCGCTCCAGATGGTTCCAAGGATGAAAATGTCTTTGACATTATGCAAGGTGTAAGTATTAATGTATTCTATCGCAAAGCCGGCAAAAAAGGCGATAATTGTCAAATACTATACCATGATTTATATGGGACACGAGATGAAAAATATAATTATCTCAACAATTATAATTTATCTGATGTTAGTTGGAAAGAACTACATCCAGTATCACCATATAATTTCTTTATTGAGAAAGATTTTGCACTACAAGAGGAATACGATAAGGGTTTCAAAATAGATGAATTAATGGCTTCATACGTTAGTGGAGTCCAATCCGGTAGAGATGGTATCTTTATAGATATTGATAAGAATGATCTTGCAGATAGAGTGCAAACTCTTTTGGCTGGAAATCTAACACCTGATTTCATCAACAAATACAAAGTCTGGGATTCTAGTAGTTATCCCTTACTAAAGAGAATGGAAGCCGCCACCTTTAGTAAAGATTATATAGTGGATTATTATTACCGCATATTTGATAAGCGTTATATCTACTACGACAAAGATTTAATAAAGCGTTCATTTTACAATGTTTTGCATAATATGCAATCCGATAATGTTTCTTTTTTGCTTTCTAAGCAACAGAGTACATTTGATTTCCAGCACATTGTGGTTTCAGATTGTGTAGCAGATATGAATGCTGTTTCAATGCAGACAAAAGAAGGTAATTATGTCTTTCCACTTTATCTATACAAAGACAATAATGGCACGATAATAAAAACTGCGAATCTAAACTTAGAAATAGTAAAGAAGATTGCCCATAATTTGAATTACGATTATTGTTTAGACGATAAAAACCGTGGTGATTTGACAGAAGGTTTTGACGATACGGTATATCCTCAAGACATATTTGATTACATTTATGCTATCCTTCATAGTCCCAGCTATCGTGAACGTTATAAGGAATTCCTAAAGATTGATTTCCCACGCATACCGTATCCTTCTGACAAAGAAAAGTTCAGAAGCTTAGTTGATAAAGGTGCTGAGTTACGCAAACTACACCTAATGGATGGGATACCCAATCAAACAGGTGTTTCTTTCCCTATGAGTGGCTCTCTTATTGTGAAATGTATTTCATGGGAAAATAACCGTGTTTACATAAACAATGAACAATATTTCAATAATGTCCCCAAGAGCGCTTGGGAACTATTTATTGGCGGTTATCAGCCAGCACAGAAATGGCTTAAGGACCGCGTCGACAAAGTGTTGAGTTTTGAAGATGTCAAACATTACAGCCGTATAATATATGTTCTGCAGCAGACTGAAAGACTGATGAAAGAAATAGATGAAGTAGAGTTTTAATTTTAGTGAGAATTTTAAGAAATGATTTAGAAACGATTTACTACATATGCAGTTATGAAAAGGATTATCATTTGTTTGATTTCTATTGCATTTACATTTCCTATGTTTTCACAAACCCTTAATACTGGGTATCGTGGTTTTGGAGATTTAGGTTATGCAACGTATTCTGAAGGTGGTACATTGAATGGAAGTGCCATTGAAATCACCACTACACACGGCTACCAAATTAATCCCCACCTTTTTGTGGGAGCTGGTATAGGTTTTATTTTTACAGGGGAGTGCAAGTATGGAGATGTGAGTGGCCACCCTTATCTTAAAAGAGACTCAAAGACTGATATGCCCCTATTCTTTGATTTCAACGCAAACATTTTAAAAAAATCATTGACTCCATTCTTTGATGTTAAGGTTGGAGCGTGTCTAAATGATGATTTCAATACCTATGCCAATCTAAGTGTAGGATGTAGGTATGCCATTAATGATAAAACTGGTGTTTCATTAAAAATCGGTATTTCTTCCAGAAAACTATCCAGTGATGAATTGAACATTATTAGTGGCACTGCGGCTAATAACTACAAATCCACATTTGTGTATAGATCTACTGAAGGCAATGCCGTAAATGGTCTATATTTCGGAATAGGTTTTGATTTATAAAAAAGTTATTATTTGAGTCACTAATATATGAAAAGGATTATCTCATTACTTTCAATAGCCATCCTAATACTGGGCATGGTTTCATGCGATAAAGCCCAAGATTCTGATGATGTTTCATCAGAATTGAATGTAAATCATGAGTATGTTGATCTTGGCCTTAGTGTGATGTGGGCTACCACAAATATTGGCGCAGAAAAACCTGAGGACTACGGTCAATACTTTGCGTGGGGGGAAACAAAGACCAAGACAACCTATAATTGGTCAACATATAAATATTGCAATGGTACGGCTCAAACACTTACCAAATATAATTTCAAAAGTGAATATGGAATTGTTGATAGTATTGCTACACTTGAATTAGATGATGATGTTGCACATATAAGATGGGGAGGCAAATGGCGCATGCCTACTTACACGGAGTGTAAAGAATTAATAGATAGTTGTACTTGTGTTTGGACGGACTTGAATGGTGTAAATGGCTATAAGTTTACCAGTAACATAAGGGGTTATGAAGACCGTTCAATTTTCCTCCCTGCATCTGGACATATTTATGGAAATGAATCTTTCAACGTTGGTTCGTGGGCATACTATCCTTCCAGTTCACTCAGTGGGCCGGATATGAGTTCTACTATACATTTTAAAGAAAATAGAGAAAGGCCCAATATTTTTGTTGGATACCGATATTGTGGATTCCCTGTGCGACCTGTTTGTCCATAAATTGCTATGTTAGGAACGCTGTACGGGGATTTGGTGGCGTGCTCATTCAAACAGAACGGGATGAAGCTTGGGGATGAGCTGGTGCGGGAGGATGCTTTCTTCAGCGACAAGGGGCTTATGGCACTGGCCACTGCAGATGCGTTAATGATAAAAGACCGTACAAGCCCACAGACGTTCAAGTCTCTGGCGGCCGATTATTACTACGGCCGAGACAAAAGGCTCGTAAGATTCCCAGAATGGTTTGAAAAATGGTGTACTCCGGAGAATGAATACAACTATGATTCTGACTGCGGAATGGCCATGCCGATGTGCTGCATTGCAGCCCCGATTGATTACGATATGTCCATTGCGTTGTTCCGTATGATGCTTTCAGGCAAAGCGGCTATGTACGCCAGCTGGTATCTGGGACATCTGGTTAAGGCCCTGAAGGATGGCAAGAGCAAGCATGAGGCCTTGATGCAGGATGAGGTTAGTATGCTGCCAGGGTGGATCAATAACCACAGCCATATTGCAAGTGAGCCTTTCAATGCACTGAACAGCCTGATTAACGGCTGGATTGCTTTTGAGAAAGCCAATGACTACACGGAGGCGGTGAAGTTTGCTGCAGAGTTGAGTAAGGATGCCGATACCAGAGTTACGACAATGATTGCCGCTACACTGGCGGAGGTTTACTATAAGCCGGATGTGGAAAAGTTCAAGTTCCCAAAGAACTGTACTGACCACTACGGA
Source organism: Bacteroidales bacterium UBA1182 (assembly GCA_002310015.1). Taxonomy (GTDB): domain Bacteria; phylum Bacteroidota; class Bacteroidia; order Bacteroidales; family Bacteroidaceae; genus Colenecus. The sequence goes on along the minus strand of DBYQ01000016.1, from coordinate 263 downwards.
GAGGTTATTAAACGGTTGCGTGAGATTGACCAGGATCCTGCCATCAAGTGGAGGATTGAGGTTGAGCTTGTGGCCACACATTGTTTTAATCAATAAAAGGACTATGAATAATAAGAAACCAGTTGAAGTAAACCTAAAATCCGCAACTATCATCCAATACACGATTAAGGGTAGATTTATGAGTCGTTAGTAGCAGCTTTCAGTAAAAAGCAACAGCACGACATCAATATGTAGCGACCATCCCCTTACCCCACGATGCGACT
>DBYQ01000065.1:17644-24894 GCA_002310015.1 Bacteroidales bacterium UBA1182 | reverse complement strand
ATGTGCACAACCAACATGGCTGCAGCTACAGGCGGTATCTCAGTTCTGTTCCTCACATGGTTGGTTTACGGCAAACCTTCACTCTCACTGGTATGCAACGGCATCCTGGCTGGTCTGGTAGGTATCACAGCCGGTTGTGACCTGGTATCAATAGGTGGTGCAGCAATCATCGGTGCAGTCTGTGGTATCGCAATGGTCGGTTCTGTTGCCCTGATTGATAAGATCTGCAAGATTGATGATCCCGTTGGTGCTGTTTCTGTTCACGGAACATGCGGTATCCTGGGTACTCTCATGACTGGTATGTTTGCAGTTGACGGTGGCCTGTTCTACGGTGGTGGCTGGCATTTCCTGGGCGTTGAGGCTCTTGGATCACTGGTAACCTGCGCTTGGTCATTCGGTCTTGGCCTGCTCACATTCGTTATCCTCAAGAAAGTACATGGCATTCGCGTTGAGGCCAGAGTTGAAGAGGAAGGTCTGGATATCTACGAGCACGGAGAAACTGCTTACAACATTTAATTCTAAATTCAAACAAACAACCTTACATTTATACAATTATGAAAAAGATTTTCTCATTAGTAACATTAGTGATAGCAATTGTGGCACCTGTAAGTGCCGAAGTGGAAACAACCGTAGGAGCCGATGTGGTCAGCCGTTATATCTGGCGTGGCTGTGATCTGGGCGATGCAGCTTTTCAACCCACATTGGGCGTAAGCGCCGCAGGATTTGACCTGTCGCTCTGGGGAAGTACCGGTATAGTAAACTTTACTGATACCAAAGAGTTTGATGTAACCTTGAGCTACGGCATTGCCGGACTCAGCGTAGGCGTAACAGACTATTGGTTCAGCACAGGTATTGAGCCTTACGGACGCTATTTCGGATATAAGGAAAAAGAGACCGATCATGTGTTTGAGGCATTCCTGGGCTATGATCTTGGATTTGCATCCATATCCTGGTACACAAACTTTGCCGGTAATGATTTCAAGGCCAACGGAGACCGTGCGTACAGCTCATACTGTGAGATATCGGCACCTTTCAGCGCTTTTGGAGCTGACTGGACCGCAACTGCCGGATTCGTTGCATCAGAGAGCGTTGAGTATGCAACTGAAGGATTCTCAGTTACCAATCTCTCTGTCACTGCCCAAAAAGAGCTTGAGATATCGGACCGTTTCAGCCTTCCTATATCGGCAGGACTCACCGTTAACCCCTGCTCTGAGATGGCCTACCTGGTATTCGGAATCTCATTCTGATTTGTTCATTTTTTGAAAGTAACCCGAAAGGGACAGTCCCCCTGTGTCATGTGAGATGGCACAGGGGGACTGTCCCTTTTGGGTCACTTCAGTTTATTCATCTCATAACCCAGGCGGTGCAGCTCCAATATAACCGGCCCAGGCTACTGAAACCGTAGGGTAGGCGGCAATCTCTTTCACGCCGTCGGCAATATACTCCGGTGCAAGCTCCTTCCACTTAAGGTCTATGTCATCGGACCTCAAAAGAATGCCTTCAAGCATCTCCGCATCGGTACATATCTTTAGTAATTCCCTCTCCAGACGGTCCTGGAACATGTTGTAGTACAGCTGGTCTTCCATATCGTGATATATTGGACAGCAAAGGTATTTTTTTTACCTTTGTGCCATTCACAACTTACTGACAAATATTATGAGAAAACTTACAGGAGCGCTGCTTATGGCAGCCATGCTGGTTCCTGATTGGAGCGCAGCACAGAAATGGGAAGGTTTGGCCGATACGCCCCAGATGGGCTGGAACAGCTGGAACAAGTTCGGACAGAACATCAGTGAGAAACTTATCCGTGAGCAGGCCGATGCAATGGTGGCTGAAGGACTTGTTGATGCCGGATACATCTATCTGAATATGGATGACTGCTGGCACGGCGAGCGTGATGCCGACGGATTCGTTCAGCCTGATCCCAAGACATTCCCTTCAGGAATCGAGTCTCTGGCCGATTACGTTCACTCTAAAGGTATGAAACTGGGTATATATTCCGATGCGGGCCGTAAGACCTGCGCCGGCCGTACCGGTAGTTTCGGTCATGAGTATCAGGATGCCCTGCAGTATGCCCGCTGGGGAATTGACTACCTTAAATATGACTGGTGCTCAAGTGAGAACATCAACCCGCGTGGTGCATATACCCTGATGCGTGACGCTTTGCGTGCTGCAGGCAGACCTATTTTATTCAGCATGTGCGAGTGGGGTACCAACAAACCCTGGGAGTGGGCTGAGAATGTAGGCCACTCATGGCGTACAACAGGTGATATCACCGCCCGTTTTGCCGGCAACCCCCGTCAGCGCGGCTGGGGTCAGACCGTTCTGAGCATCATTGACCAGAACGCTCCCTTACGCAAATACGCAGGTCCGGGCCACTGGAATGATCCTGATATGCTTGAGGTTGGTAACGGTATGAGCGTCAATGAGGACCGCGCCCACTTTAGCATGTGGTGCATGATGGCCGCTCCTCTGATTCTTGGTAATGACCTTTCAAAGATGACCGATGAGACCCGCGCCATCATTCTTAACAAAAAGGTGATAGCCATTGATCAGGACAAGCTGGGAGTTCAGGGTCTGCGCTACAAGACAGAAAACGAGATAGAGTATTGGTTCAAGCCGCTGGAAGGTGGTGACTGGGCATTCTGCCTGCTCAACCGCAGCACAGAACCCGTAGAGTGCAACATCAACTGGCAGGACTACAACTTTACCGATGATGAGGTGAGCAAGCTTTCAACATCATTTGACGCCATAACCTATAACATTGAGAATCTGTGGGAATCAAACGCCAAGAAGGCAAAGGTAGGCACCACCAAGAAAGCTCTCAAGGTAACGGTTCCCGGCCACGATGTGGCAATGTACCGCCTCACGCCAAACAAAAAATGACAAAAAGTGACCCAAAGGGGACTGTCCCCTTTGGGCCATTTTTTGGACACATTGGGGACTGTCCCCTTTGGGTCACTTTATAGCTTCAAGCAGCTGATCACAGATGGCCTTCATTCCGCTTATGGATGGATGGCCATTCTGTTTTTCTATGTCGTGCAGTTCAATAAGCTGTACGCCGTAGTGCTTGCAGACTTCACGCATGGACTCGTTGACATCTTCATTCAGCTCAGAGTTCAGGATAGAGTAGAGCTCAGCCTTGGGATACTGTTTCTTGAGCATATCCAGCAGGCATGCCAGAGCCGGACGGAAATTCTTGCAGTCATCCTTGGTCCAGTCTGAATACTGGTACTCGCCCATTGGAGCACGTGCCCATGCATCGTTGGTGCCGCCAAAAACAAAGATTATATCCGGGTTGCCCAGCTTGTCAACGCGTGAGATGAAGTTGTTACGTGAAGCATCCATACGGCCATATCCAGTGCCACAGATGGTTGTGCCGCCCCATGAATCATTCTTTTCAAGCACATATCCCTTAGCCTTGATGTAAAGGTCCCACCAAGTCTGGCTAACCTCTGTCACATCATTGCGGTCATTTGGATAGAACGGATTGTAACCCTCAGGGTTCACGCCCTGGAATGTGGAGTAAGAGTCACCCAGGATAGAAACTTTCTTAGTCTGGGCTGATGTTGCCATAACGGCCATAGCCATAAGCACAATTGAAAACAGTTTTCTCATAATCATTGTCAATTATATTTGATGCGGTAAAGTTACACAAAAAAACATAAGGTGGCACAGGGGGACTGTCCCCTTTGTGCCATTTTTTGCGTACATTTGTCTAAACTTTATGACGAACAAACAAATTGTGAGCTTAAGAGATGAGAGATTTTGCGGCAATAGACTTTGAAACAGCTAATAATGAGCGCATTTCTGTTTGTTCAGTAGGTGTGGTCGTTGTTCGTGATGGGGAAACCGTTTGATGAAGGCTGCTTGAAGTCCGTCTTCCGTGTTTATCAGATGGATTACCCAGATTATGAGTTCTATGATACCCTCTGTGTTTCACGGCGAGTGCTCCCGGATCTGGAGAACCACCAGCTGCAAACCGTCGCAGCAGCCTGCGGCTACTGCTTAGAGAATCACCACCACGCGCTTGCTGATGCTGAAGCCTGTGCCTGGATAGCAAGAGAAATACTATAAGAAATAATGAAACAGGAAATAAATCCCAAGGATACCAATAGAGCCATCGCATTTGAGCTGTGGACTAAGTCACCTATGCCGATGGTGACGCTCACTAAGACGTTTGACGTAACGCGGCTGCGCAAGGTGAGCCGTAGGCGCGGAATGAAGTTCAATATGTTGCTGTGCTGGTGCATCGGCCGTGCTGCATCAAAGATTGAGGAGTTTTACATGTTGCCCCAGAATGGGAAACTATACAAATATGACCGCATGGCCATCAACGTAATAGCGAACAACGTAAAGGGTGGACTGAGTTTCTGCGATGTTGCCGTCAGCGATGATCTGGAGGCGTTTAATGCCAATTACCTGCATCTTACAGAGACCATCAGCCAGACCTGTCAGGACATATTGGATGATGAAGCCGTGATCGTGGGCACATCGGCTGTCACGGGCACGGAACTGGACAGCCTCGTCAATCAGTATAGCGGCATCTTCAACAATCCCTTTGTGGCGTGGGGCAGATACCGCAAAGGCTGGCTCAAGACAACTTTGCCCATCTCCTTCCAGTTCCACCACGCCCAGATGGACGGTTGCCAAGCCGCCCGTTTTCTGGAAGAACTTCAAAAGACAATTAATACGATATAATGGAATTGTGACCCAGGGGGACAGTCCCTATTGTGTCACTTCTGTCAAAATGCTGCGCTATTATATATAAAGGTGTCAAAATGTAAGTGCAGAAAAAATTTTTGTGATAAAGTGATATTTTCTTGCCAAATGATTTGGTGGATAGAAAAAGTGTGCTTAAATTCGCACCGTAATTAGCAAAACGAGATATGTCTAAAGGTTTGGTTTACATAGTAGCCAATAATAATCAGAATAATAATCAGAACCAGAATAATAATCAGGTTCGGATGGTTACTCCTTTAGACCAGCGGGAAAGCTAATCATTCAGGTATATACAGAACAAAACATAAAAGACTGGTCAATCTGATCAGTCTTTTTTTTGTTTGATATGCCAGAGCAGAGAACAGAAAACAATAACAAAAAACAATAATTACTATGTGTGGAATAGTTTCAATCTTCAGGATTAAGAAGCAGTCAGAGCAGCTCCGACAGCAGGCATTGGAAATGAGTCGTAGGATACGTCATCGCGGTCCCGACTGGAGCGGTATCTGGTGCGGTGGCTCTGCCATCCTGGCTCATGAGCGTCTGAGTATAGTTGATCCCCAGTCTGGCGGTCAGCCTCTGTTCAGTGAGGACCGTCTGCAGGTGCTGGCCGTTAACGGTGAGATATACAACCATCAGGCAATACGCCGTGAGTATGAGGGCCGATACACGTTCAGTACCGGCAGTGACTGCGAGGTTATCCTGGCGCTTTACCGCGATGCTGTCCGTGCAGGCGGCAGCCAGGAGGATTTTATCCGTATGCTTGAGAGATTGAACGGCATTTTTGCCTTTGCCCTGTATGATGCTGAGCGTGACGAGTATCTGGTGGCTCGTGACCCGATAGGCGTCATACCTCTTTATATAGGTAAGGATGCGCAGGGTCATATCTGCGTGGCCAGTGAACTCAAGGCGCTGGAGGGTATCTGCACTGAGTATGAGCCGTTCCTGCCGGGACATTTCCTGAGCAGCCGCGCCGGACATGTGGAGCGCTGGTACACCCGTGACTGGTTCAAGTATGATGCCGTTAAGGATAACAAGGCCGATGTGGCTGAGCTGCGTAAGGCTCTTGAGGCTGCAGTAAAGCGTCAGCTTATGAGTGATGTTCCTTACGGAGTGCTCCTGTCAGGTGGTCTGGACAGCTCCGTGATATCGGCCATAGCAAAGAAAAACGCTGCACGCCGTATTGAGACTGATGACCAGCAGGAGGCCTGGTGGCCGCGTCTGCACTCATTTGCAGTGGGTCTTAAGGGTGCGCCTGATCTGGCCAAGGCCCGTGAGGTGGCTGATCACATTGGTACCGTACATCATGAAATCAACTATACCGTCCAGGAGGGTCTGGATGCTATCCGTGACGTGATCTACTTCATTGAGACTTATGATGTTACCACAGTACGCGCCAGCACACCTATGTATCTGCTTGCCCGCGTGATACGCAGCATGGGTATCAAGATGGTACTTAGCGGTGAGGGTGCCGATGAGGTGTTTGGAGGTTATCTCTATTTCCACAAGGCTCCCGATGCCCAGGCATTCCATGAGGAGACCGTACGTAAGCTCTCCAAGCTGCACCTGTATGACTGCCTGCGTGCCAACAAGTCACTGGCAGCATGGGGCGTTGAGGGTCGCGTACCGTTCCTGGACAAGGAGTTCCTGGATGTGGCCATGCGAATGAACCCCGCAGCCAAGATGTGCCCGGGCCATGAGATTGAGAAACGTGTGGTACGTGAGGCTTTTGCCGATATGCTGCCTGAGAGCGTTGCATGGCGCCAGAAGGAGCAGTTCAGTGACGGAGTGGGGTACAGCTGGATTGACTCCCTGAAGGAGATCACCGCATCTGCAGTATCTGATGAGCAGATGGCTCATGCAGCAGAGAGGTTCCCCATCAACACCCCCATGAACAAGGAGGAGTACTACTACCGCTCTATATTTGAGGAGCATTTCCCAAGCGCATCAGCAGCCAAGTGCGTACCCAGCGTGCCAAGCGTAGCTTGCTCTACTGCTGAGGCCCTGAAGTGGGATGCAAGTTTCAGCAAACTGAACGATCCTAGCGGACGTGCAGTGAAAGATGTTCACGAAAACGCTTACAAATAAGCCTTTTAAATATCGGTTTGCTGTAATAAACATTTTTTTAATGTCATTTTGAGAAAAAAATATGAGAAATAGTTTTCAAATTGCAACATTTATTGCTACTTTTGCATCGTTTTTGAAACATAAAGACAAGCAAAGGCATGAAAGTGTTGAAAGGATATGGTTCTGTATATGCTCTGGAGGTTGGTTTCAACCCTAAGCGTAATGCCGGGAATAATAATTCCGGCAACTGGAACCGTTTTACCGGACATCAGGCTTATCTCTCTCCAGCCGGGGAGTAAGCCAAACGATAAAACTAAAAATCTTTCAAAACAAACATAAAGGCTGGCCCGCTTGGACTGGCCTTTCGTCTTTAATAATTAACAAGAACAAAAACACTAAAACAATACAATTATGAGTGAACTTAGATTTGATGTGATACAGGATGCTTTCAAGAAGAAGGC
>DBYQ01000065.1:17199-17601 GCA_002310015.1 Bacteroidales bacterium UBA1182 | reverse complement strand
TGACAAGATGCGCAAGTATCTTGATGACAAGACCTTCAAAGCTATTGTGAACTGCATTGACAATGGTGAGCCTCTGGACCGCAAGACAGCCGATGGCGTTGCTGCCGGAATGAAGACCTGGGCAATGGAGCATGGCGTAACACATGTAACCCACTGGTTCCAGCCGCTCACCGACGGTACCGCTGAGAAGCATGACTCTTTCATGGAGTATGACGGCAAGGGCGGTATGATTGAGACTTTTGACGGCAAAGCCCTGGCACAGCAGGAGCCTGATGCTTCATCATTCCCCAGCGGCGGTATCCGTGCCACATTTGAGGCCCGTGGTTATACCGCATGGGATCCTACATCACCTGTGTTCATACAGGATGACACCCTCTGCATACCTACAGTATTCATTTCATA
>DBYQ01000065.1:17022-17147 GCA_002310015.1 Bacteroidales bacterium UBA1182 | reverse complement strand
ATGTTTGACCCCAAGGTCAAGAAGGTGTTCTCATACCTGGGCTGGGAGCAGGAGTACTTCCTGGTTGATGAGGATCTCTACGCTGCACGTCCTGACCTTATGCTTACAGGCCGTACCCTGATGGG
>DBYQ01000065.1:16746-16961 GCA_002310015.1 Bacteroidales bacterium UBA1182 | reverse complement strand
GCCGCTTTCATGCGCGACATTGAGATTGCCGGTTACAAGCTGGGTATTCCTCTTAAGACACGTCATAACGAGGTTGCTCCTAACCAGTTCGAGCTTGCTCCCATCTACGGTGAGACCAATCTTTCAAACGATCAGAACCAGCTGATAATGAACGTGATGAACAGCATCGCCCGCAAGCACGGATTCGTAGTTCTGTTCCACGAGAAGCCGTTTGA
>DBYQ01000065.1:0-16741 GCA_002310015.1 Bacteroidales bacterium UBA1182 | reverse complement strand
ACACTGCTGCTTGCTCCCGGTAAGGATGCTATGGGTAACCTCCAGTTCGTTACATTCTTTGTAAACGTTCTGGCTGCCGTACAGAAGCACAACGATATCCTCAAGGCTTCTATCGCTACCGCTACCAACGCTCACCGTCTGGGCGCCAACGAGGCACCTCCCGCCATTGTATCTGCCTTCCTTGGCAAGACAATGACATCTGTACTCAAGAAGCTGCTTGAGGTTCCGTCAGATACTCCTATTGAGATTGCCGGAAAGAAGGGTAAGTCAGTTGGTCTGGTTGAGATCCCTGAGATATTCGTTGACAACACTGACCGTAACCGTACATCACCGTTCGCATTCACCGGTAACCGCTTTGAGTTCCGTGCCGTTGGTTCAAGCGCAAACTGCGCAGGTGCCATGACCGCTCTGAACGCAGCCGTAGCTGAGCAGCTGATTGCCTTCAAGGCCGATGTTGACAAGGAGATGAAGGCTGGCAAGGCCATGAACATAGCTATCATGGATACCTTGAAGCCCATCATCAAGAGCATCATAGATGTTGTATGCTTTGACGGTAACGGTTATACCGATGAGTGGAAGGCTGAGGCCAAGAAGCGTGGTCTGGATACCCTGACCAACGTTCCTGAGATGTTCAAGTCATTCACTACTCCCAAGGCTATCGAGCTGTTCACCAAACTTGGCGTTTACACTGAGAAGGAGCTTGAGGCCCGTAACGAGGTTAAGTGGGAGATATATACCAAGAAGGTACAGATTGAGGCCCGCGTAACAGGTCGTATGGCTCTGAACCACATCATCCCGGCCGCTCTTGCTTATCAGACCAAACTGCTCAAGAACATTGACCTGATGAAGGATGTTTACGGTGACAGCTTCAAGGATATGGCCGCTGTAAGCATGGGATTCGTTACCAAGATCTCTGAGCTGGTTAACCTGCTCAAGAAACAGGTTGATGATATGGTTGAGGCCCGCAAGGTTGCCAACAAGATTGAAGGTGAGTATGAGAAGGCTATGGCTTATCATGAGATTGCCGAGAGTCTCTTCCCGCTGCGCAAGACCATTGACAAGCTTGAGGAGATTGTTGACAACGATATGTGGCCGCTGCCGAAGTATCGTGAACTTCTTTTCATCAACTGATAAAAGCGAGTTGATAATTCTCAATTCTCAACTCTCAATTCTCAATTATAAAAGGGTCGCCGCTTGATCGCGGCACCCTTTACCAAATAAACAGGAGTGTAGTACAATTACCATTGCAGAAATATTTCTATGATTAAGACACGTGGATTATATGATCCCCAGAATGAGCATGATGCCTGCGGTATAGGCATGATGGTTGATTTGAAGGGAAACAAGACGCATGAACTTGTTGACAGCTCTCTCACAATACTTGAGAATATGAAGCACCGTGGTGCTGAAGCTGCCGACAATAAGAGTGGCGATGGCGCCGGAATCATGCTGCAGATACCTCATGAGTTCATCCTCTTGCAGGGTATTCCGGTACCCGAAAGACTTAAGTACGGTACAGGACTTGTATTCCTGCCTAAAGACAAGCAACTCCGTGAGAAATACCTTGATATTATCCGTGAGGAGGTAGCCAAGGCAGGCCTTCAGCTTACTCATGTACGTGAGGTGCCTGTAAACAGTAATATTCTGGGTGATGCCGCCAAGGCTACCGAGCCTTTCACTGCACAGATCTTTGTAACCGGTTCATCAGAACAGGAGGGTCTTGAGACCCTGCTTTACAAGATCCGCAAGCATGTGGAGCAGAGGATTGATGACGGCGACTTCTATATAGTCTCACTGTCAAGCCGAATAATGGTATATAAGGGAATGCTTACCTCTACACAGCTCAGGGAGTATTATCCTGACCTGAGCAGTCCCTTTTTTACCAGTGCAATTGCAATGGTACACTCCCGTTTCAGTACCAACACATTCCCCACATGGTCACTTGCCCAGCCGTTCAGAATGCTGGCTCACAATGGTGAGATCAACACTATTCGCGGTAACCGCGGCTGGATGGAGGCACGTGAGAGTGTGCTCACATCAAAGGCACTGGGTGAGGTAAGCGATATTCATCCTATCGTACAGCCCGGTATGAGCGACAGTGCATCATTTGACAATGTACTGGAGTTCTTTGTGCGTTCAGGCATGTCTCTGCCTCATGCAATGGCTATGATGATCCCGGAGTCATTCAATGAAAAGAACCCCATAAGTTCAAAGCTCAAGGCATTCTATGAGTATCACTCAATCCTTATGGAGCCGTGGGACGGTCCCGCTGCAATGTTGTTTACTGATGGCCGTTATGCCGGCGGTATGCTTGACCGTAACGGTCTGCGTCCTGCCCGTTATCTTATCACTGATGACGGTAAGCTCATCATGGCATCAGAGACTGGTACCATTCAGGTTGACGCCACAAAGGTTATAGAAAAAGGTAAGCTGCAGCCAGGTAAGATACTGCTTGTAGATACTGATAACGGTACAATCATCCGTAATGATGAGATAAAGAACATGCTGGCAAGCGAGTGCCCATATTCAGAGTGGCTCTCTGAGGGCAGGGTAGAGCTGGCCAAGCTCAAGAGCGGACGTAAGGCAGAGGACGCTGTTCCTGACTTTACACGTCGCCTCAGAGCATTTGATTATACCCGTGAAGACATAGACCGCGTGATTGTTCCCATGTGCCAGACGGCTCAGGAGCCGCTCTCATCAATGGGTAACGATACGCAGTTGGCGGTGCTTTCTGACCGTCCTCAGCTGCTGTTCAACTATTTCCGTCAGCAGTTTGCACAGGTTACCAACCCGCCTATCGACCCAATCCGTGAGGAACTTGTAATGTCACTGACCGAGTACATCGGTGCTGTGGGCATGAACATCCTTACTCCAAGCGAGGGTCACTGCAAGATGGTACGTCTGCCGCAGCCTGTACTGACCAACACTGAGCTTGACACGCTGCGCAACATTCGTTATAAGGGATTCAACACAGAGGTTCTGCCTATCCTTTATGAAAAGGCCAAGGGCGCCAAGGGTATGGCCGATGCCATTGAGGATCTGTGCCGTCAGGCTGAAAAGTCTGTTGAGGCAGGCATCAACTACATAATCCTGAGTGACCGCGGTATTGATGAGACACATGCCGCAATTCCTTCACTGCTTGCCGTAAGTGCCATTCACCACTATCTGGTATCAGTCCAGAAACGTGTCCAGACAGCTCTGATTGTTGAGAGCGGTGAGATCCGTGAGGTGATGCATGCAGCCCTGCTGCTCGGTTACGGTGCAAGTGCAGTTAACCCGTACATGGCATTTGCCGTAATTGATGACCTTGTAAAGAAGGGTGAGATTCAGCTTGATGTTGAGACCGCTCGTCACAACTACATCAAGGCTATTGACAAAGGCCTTAAGAAGATACTCAGTAAGATGGGTATCAGCACTATACGCTCATACCGCGGCGCCAAGATATTTGAGGCTATCGGTCTGAGTCAGGAACTGCTTTCAAGATACTTCGGAACTGCTTCATCAACAATAGGAGGTGTTACCCTTGAGGGCGTAGCAAAAGACGCAGAGCGTATGCATGCCCAGGGATTCGGCGCTGAGGAGCCGGAGAGCGTTCTCCCGTTTGTCGGTCAGTACTCATTCCGTAAGGATGGAATACGTCATGCATGGACACCTGAGGCTATTTCAACATTGCAACTTGCCACACGCCTGGGAAGCTACAAGAAATTCCAGGAATTCTGCTCAATCGTCGATGACAAGAAGGAACCGCTGTTCTTGCGTGATTTCTTCAAATTCAAGACAAACCCGATTTCAATTGATCAGGTTGAGCCTGCATCTAATATTGTGAAACGTTTTATCGGTGCTGCAATGTCATTCGGAGCCATCAGCAAGGAGGCTCATGAGGCTATAGCAATAGCACTGAACACTCTTGAGTCACGCAGCAATACCGGTGAGGGAGGTGAGGACAGCGAACGTTTCCATACCGATGTTGACGGCGTATCACTGAGCAGCAAGATCAAGCAGGTGGCATCGGGCCGATTCGGTGTTACTGCCGAGTATCTGGTAAACGCCAAGGAGATACAGATCAAGGTGGCTCAGGGTGCCAAGCCCGGTGAGGGCGGTCAGCTGCCCGGTTTCAAGGTGAACGAGATAATTGCCCGTACACGTAACTCTATAGCCGGTATTTCACTGATTTCACCTCCGCCACATCATGATATCTACTCAATTGAGGATCTGGCACAGCTCATATTTGACCTTAAGAACGTTAACCCCGAGGCCAAGATCAGTGTCAAGCTGGTGGCTGAGAGCGGTGTAGGTACCATTGCAGCCGGTGTGGCCAAGGCCAAGGCTGACCTGGTTGTTATCTCAGGTTCTGAGGGCGGTACAGGTGCATCACCCGCTTCATCAATCCGCTATGCAGGTATATCACCTGAAATCGGTCTGTCAGAGACACAGCAGACACTTGTTCTGAATGACCTGCGCAAGGAGATTGAGGTTCAGGTGGACGGTCAGCTCAAGACCCCGCGTGATGTAATATCAATGGCTCTGCTGGGTGCCGGTGAGTTCGGATTCGGAACCGCACAACTAATTGTTCTGGGCTGCCTGCTCATGCGTAAGTGCCATACAAATGCTTGCCCTGTAGGCGTTGCCACACAGGATCCTGCATTGAGGGCTAAATTCCGTGGTCACAGCCAGTACCTTATTAATTATTATACTTTCCTGGCCGAAGGCGTAAGAGAGTATCTGGCACAACTCGGTTTCACCCGCTTTGAGGATATCATAGGTCGTACAGACCTTATTGAGATTGACAGCACCAAGTTTACTGATAAGACAAGTCATCTTGATTTCAGCCGTATGCTGACCAAGATTGACGGTGAACTTTTCAAGACCAAGGAGCAGCATCACCTTATTGATGATGTCCTTGACCGCAAGATGATTGCTGACAGCAAGAGCGTTCTTGACAATGGTGGTAAGGTTTATCTCAAGTATGACATAATCAACACCAACCGTTCTGCAGGTGCAATGCTCTCAGGTGAGGTTGCAAAGCGTTACGGTCATGAGGGACTTGATGACGGATCAATAAACGTTGAGTTCAAGGGTTCGGCTGGTCAGAGTTTCGGTGCATTCCTGATGAAGGGTGTAAACTTCAAACTTGAGGGTGAGGCCAATGACTATGTAGGCAAGGGCCTGTCAGGCGGTCGCATAGCAATACAGCCTTTTGCCGGAACTAAGTATGAGGCACAGGATAACATCATTGCAGGTAACACAATACTTTACGGTGCTACAAGCGGTGAGATATTCATAAACGGTCGTGTAGGTGAGCGCTTTGCAGTTCGTAACTCTGGTGCTACCGCAGTCGTTGAGGGTACAGGTGACCACTGCTGCGAGTATATGACAGGCGGTCGTGTGGTTGTACTTGGTACTACAGGCAGGAACTTTGCCGCAGGTATGTCTGGTGGTCTTGCTTACGTCTGGGACAAGAACCATGACTTTGACTACTACTGCAACATGGATATGATTGAACTTGACCTCATTGAGGACAAGGCCGGTCGTGATGAACTGCGCAGCCTGATAGAGAAACACTATCAGCATACCGGTTCAAAACTTGCCAAGACCATGCTTGATGACTGGGAACACTACGTAGGTGAGTTCATTCAGGTGACACCTATCGAGTACCGCAGGATACTGCAGGAGGAGAGGATGAAGGCGTTGCAGCAGAAGATAGACAGCGTGCAGCGTGATTATTAAATGAAAAACTTGAGGAGATACTACTATGGGAAATCCTAAAGCATTCTTGACCGTACCGAGACAGGACGCCGGTCATAGACCAATACACGAGAGAATAGCTGATTTCAGTGAAGTGGAGCAGACCCTGAATGACAGCAGTCGTCAGCTTCAGGCATCACGATGCATGGATTGCGGTGTACCGTTCTGTCACTGGGCATGCCCGCTGGGCAACAAGCAGCCTGAATGGCAGGATGCAGTCTATAAAGGCAAGTGGGAGTTGGCATACAAGCTGCTCTCAGCTACCAATGACTTTCCTGAGTTCACTGGCCGTATCTGCCCTGCACTCTGTGAAAAGAGCTGCGCTCTGAACCTCTGCATTGATGCACCTGTAACAGTCCGTGAGAATGAGTGCTCAATCATAGAACACGCTTTCCGTGAGGGTTACATTAAGCCCAAGACATACGCACGTAACGGCAAGAAGGTTGCCATTATCGGTGCCGGCCCTGCCGGACTCTCAGCAGCCGTTCGCCTGAACTGCCTGGGATATGAGGTGACATTGTTTGACAAGATGCCGTCGGCCGGTGGTCTGGTACGTTACGGTATTCCTAACTTCAAGCTTGACAAGTATGTGATTGACCGCCGTATGGCTATCATGGAGCAGGAGGGTATCAAGTTCCAGTTCAACACAATGGTTGACCTGAACAAACTGGCTGAAGGCTTTGACGCATATATCATTTCAAACGGTACGCCTACCGCCCGTGACCTTAAGATTCCCGGACGTGAACTCAAGGGCGTATATTTTGCCCTGCAGATGCTCACACAGCAGAACCTGCGTCTGGCCGGTAAGGAGTTCAGCCCTGAGGAGACCGTATCAGCCAAGGGTAAGAAGGTGCTTGTGATTGGTGGCGGTGATACCGGCAGTGACTGCATCGGTACATGTCACCGTCAGGGTGCCGTAAGCGTTACCCAGATTGAGATCATGCCCAAGCCGCCGGTAGGTTACAACCCCGCAACACCGTGGCCGCAGTGGCCTAACATCCTCAAGACCACAACAAGCCATGAGGAGGGTTGCGAGCGTCGCTGGTGCCTGACATCAAACTATTTCCTTGATGACGGCAAGGGTAACCTCAAAGGCGTCGAGGTTGAGACTGTAGAGTGGGTACCTGATCCAAACGGTGGCCGTCCGCAGATGAAACTTACAGGCAACAAGGAGATCATTGAGTGCGACATGGTGCTGCTGGCTATGGGATTCCTCAAGCCCGAGCATCCGCAGTATGCTGAGAACGTCTTCCTGGCAGGTGATGCCAAGAATGGTGCCAGCCTTGTGGTACGCGCTCTTGCCAGTGGTCGTGAAGTTGCTGCTCAGGTTGATAAGTATTTGAAGAACAAATGAGCGTGATCCGTTTCACAAAGATGCAGGGCCTTGGCAATGACTATATCTATGTCAATGCCATGGAGTACCACATAAGCAACCCGGAACAGTTTTCCATACGCTGGAGTGACCGTCGCAAGGGAATAGGCTCTGACGGACTTATCATGATAGGTAAGTCTGCCATTGCAGATTTCAGCATGAGGATATTCAATGCCGATGGCTCTGAGGCTCGTATGTGCGGCAACGGAGCGCGTTGCGTAGGCAAATACCTCTATGAGAAGGGGCTCACCTCCAAGACAGAGATAAAGTTGGATACACTCTCAGGCATCAAGATACTGAAACTGAACCTTGGTCCTGACGGCAAGGTAAGTACAGTTACTGTCAATATGGGCAAGGGACTGCCACTTAAGGTGAACCATGGTGACGGAACACTGGTGGGTGAGAAACTGAACGTAGGTGAAGGCCCCACCATTTGCTCTGCCATTGATATGGGAAACCCGCATCTTGTCATGTTCGTAAAGGATGCTGAGAATGCCCGTGTAGCAGAGGTAGGTCCGCTTATGGAGCATCATAAGATGTTTCCTGACCGTGCTAACATAGAGTTTGCTCAGGTGCTTGACCGCAAGCACATACGTATGCGTGTGTGGGAGCGCGGCAGTGGCATAACTTTTGCATGTGGTACAGGTGCGTGCGCTACGGCGGTGGCATCGGCCATGCAGGGATATACTGATCCGGATGGCTGTGATGTGATAATGGACGGCGGTACGCTCACGGTTTCATGGAATCCCCAGACTAAGGAGGTTCTGATGACCGGTGCTGCAGAGTTCGTGTTTGAAGGTACTGTAACAGAATAAGATATACATGATAAAAGCAAATCTGAATTTTTCAAAACTGCCGCAGAGATACCTCTTTCTTGATATAGCAAAGAGGGTTGCTGCGTATAGTGAGAAACACCCCGGCGCTGATATCATCCGCATGGGTATAGGTGATGTGACCAAGCCGCTGGTTCCTGCCGTGATTGAGGCTATGCATAAGGCTGTCGATGACTGCGCAGCATCTGACACCTTTCACGGTTACGGCCCAGAGCGCGGTTACCTCTGGCTGAGAGAGGCTATCGTAAAGGGTGATTACGCTCCGCTGGGAGTAAAGATGGATGCCGATGATATTTTCATCAATGATGGCGCCAAGAGTGATACCGGTAATATAGGTGACATACTGGCACCTGGCACAGTGGTTGGCATTACTGATCCTGTCTATCCCGTATATGTTGATACCAACCTTATGCGTGGCAATGTGATCAAGTACATTACCTGCAGCGCAGAGAACGGATTCACAGGAGATATACCTAAGGAGAAACTGGATGTCATCTATCTTTGCTACCCCAATAACCCCACAGGTGCAGTGATAACCCGCAGCAAGCTGAAACAGTGGGTTGATTACGCTCTTGAGGCCGGTGCCCTCATCATGTATGATTCAGCCTACGAGGCTTTTATCCGTAACGCCGATATACCTCATTCAGTATATGAGATAGAGGGTGCAAGGAAGTGCGCCATAGAGTTCCGCAGCTTCTCCAAGACCGCAGGTTTTACTGGAGTAAGATGCGGTTATACCGTTATCCCACAGGAACTTATGGTTAAGGATGAAAGCGGCCAGCCGGTTAACCTGAACGCTCTCTGGGAACGTCGCCAAAGCTGCAAGTTCAACGGAGCCTCATACATCTCCCAGCGTGGAGCCCTTGCAGTCTATTCAGAAAAGGGCCGAGCCCAGACAAGAGCCACCATAGACTACTACCTGGAGACCGCCCGCATAATAAGAATGAATATGGAAGAGCTCGGTTTGGAACCCCAGGGAGGTGAGAACGCCCCCTACATCTGGGCCAAGACTCCCAATGGCATAACCTCATGGGATTTCTTTGACGAGCTGCTTAATAAAGCTCAGGTTGTAGTAACGCCCGGTAGCGGATTCGGTCCCGCCGGTGAAGGATACTTCAGAATTACATCCTTCGCCGACCGCCAGCGCACCATAGAAGCAATGGAAAGAATTAAAAATATGATAAAGCTAGCATAAGAACTAATATCATGGTCTCAAAACCCGTCGCCACCCTCGGCGCGTCAGAGGGAGGGGCCCGCTCCGAAGGAGTGGGAGGGATAGGCCCCAAAGGGGCCGTAGGTTTGGAGACTATGATATTAGTTCGTATCTGATGAAAAAAATGGAGAAAGAAGCAGTTCTTATTCTAGAGGACGGAACTAGGTACAAAGGTCGCTCGTTCGGATATGAGAAATCCGTATCGGGCGAACTAGTGTTCTATACCGCAATGACGGGCTATCCCGAGAGTTTGAGTGACCCGTCATACAAGGGCCAGATCCTGGTGCCTACATTCCCGTTGATAGGCAATTACGGAGTCCCGGGTGACGAGACGGTAAACGGTATTTCAAACTTTTATGAGTCGGACAGAATACAGTGTTCGGCTCTTGTCATTGCACAGTACTCAGCCGAGTACAGCCACTGGGATTCAGCCAAGAGTCTTGGTGAATGGCTCAAGAAATGGCAGGTGCCAGGTATCTACGGTATTGATACAAGGGCTCTTACCAAGCGTCTGCGTGAGAAAGGCGCCATGCTGGGCAAGATAGTGTTCGGTGATGAGGATATACCGTTCTATGATCCCAACAAGGACAATCTGGTACAGCAGGTTTCATGCCCTGAGATCAAGCATTACGGAAACGGCAAATATAAGGTGCTCATGGTGGATTGCGGAATGAAGAACAACATTCTGCGCTGCCTGCTTGACTATGACGTTGAGATCAAGCGCGTGCCATGGGATTATGACTTCAGTAATGAGGATTATGACGGCCTGTTCATTTCAAACGGCCCCGGTGATCCTGCCATGTGCGGCGTTACCGTGGAGCATATACGCAAGGCATTGCAGCAGGACCGCCCCATAATGGGTATCTGCCTTGGCAACCAGTTGCTGGCTCTTGCCGCCGGTGCCAAGACCTACAAACTAAAGTACGGTCACCGCGGTCACAACCAGACAGTACGCATTCCCGGCACCCACAAGTGCTTTGTGACATCACAGAACCACGGTTTTGCCATTGATGACAATACCCTGCCTGCAGATTGGGAACGTATGTTTGAGAACCTGAATGACGGTACCAATGAGGGAATAAAGCATAAGACCAAGCCTTTCTTCTCAACCCAGTTCCATCCGGAGGCATCAAGCGGTCCTACCGATACAGGTAACCTGTTCGGAGTATTTGTGGAGAATATGAAAAACTACTCAAAGAAATGATGCTATGGAAGATGTAAAGAGAGTACTTGTGCTCGGTTCAGGAGCACTCAAGATAGGTCAGTCAGGTGAGTTTGACTATTCAGGTTCACAGGCCCTCAAGGCACTGCGTGAGGATGGCAAATACACCATACTTATAAATCCCAACATAGCCACAGTCCAGACATCAGAGGGTGTGGCCGATGCTATCTATTACCTGCCCATCACTCCCGCATTTGTGGAGAAGGTTATCCAGAAGGAGCATCCTGATGGCATAATGCTTGCATTCGGTGGCCAGACCGCCCTTAACTGCGGCGTGGAACTCTACCAGAGCGGCATTCTGGAGAAATACGGCATAAAGGTATTGGGAACACCGGTTCAGGCCATCATAAACACAGAGGACCGTGAACTGTTTGCCGATATGATGCGCTCAATAGGTGTCAAGACACCGCGCAGTGAGGCTGTAAACAACATGGAAGAGGCCCTTAAGGTGGTTAAGGAAATAGGTTATCCGGTAATCGTACGTGCTGCCTATACGCTTGGCGGTCTTGGCTCAGGTTTCTGCTCCAATGATGAGGAGCTTAAGAAGGTGGCAGCATCTGCATTTTCATACTCTCCGCAGATCCTGGTTGAGGAGTCGCTTAAGGGCTGGAAGGAGATTGAGTATGAGGTTGTACGTGACCGTTATGACAACTGCATCACGGTCTGCAACATGGAGAACTTTGACCCGCTGGGCATCCATACCGGTGAGAGTGTGGTTGTGGCTCCATCACAGACCCTGAGCGACCATGAGTATCATAAGCTGCGCCGTATAGCAATCGATATAATCCGCCACGTGGGCATAGTGGGAGAGTGCAACGTACAGTATGCTCTGGACCCTAACTCTGATGATTACCGCGTGATTGAGGTTAACGCCCGTCTGAGCCGCTCATCGGCCCTGGCATCAAAGGCTACCGGTTATCCGCTGGCATTTGTGGCTGCAAAACTGGGCTTAGGATATGGCCTGGATGAGATTCCAAACTCTGTGACCAAGGTTACATCGGCCTGCTTTGAACCTGCATTGGACTACGTGGTTTGCAAGATTCCGCGTTGGGACCTTGGTAAGTTTGAGGGCGTATCCCGTCTGATAGGCTCATCAATGAAGTCTGTGGGTGAGATCATGTCAATAGGCCGTACCTTTGAGGAGGCTATCCAGAAAGGTATGCGTATGATTGGCCAGGGACTGCACGGATTTGTATGCAACAACATAAAGGTTCCTGATATTGAGGCTGAGCTGGTCAATCCTACAGACCATCGTCTGCCGGCCATTGAGCAGGCTTTTGCTCAGGGTTATACCGTTGACAGGCTGCATGAACTGACCAAGATTGACAAGTGGTTCCTGTGTCGTTTGGCCAACATTCACAATATCAAGGAGCAACTGGCTGCGGCCGGCAGTCTTGACAAGGTTGATGAATACATGCTGCGTGAGGCCAAGTGCATGGGATTCAGTGACTACCAGATAGGTAAACTTGTCATAAAGGGTGATAAACTGAATCCACATGAGAAACAGGCTGCTGTACGTAAGTACCGTAAGGGTCTGGGCATCCTGCCGGTTGTCAAGCAGATTGATACGCTTGCCGGTGAGTATCCCGCATTTACCAATTACCTCTATCTGACATATAACGGCTCAGAGAATGATGTTGAGTTTGAGCAGGACGGCAAGTCTGTAATTGTACTTGGTAGCGGTGCATACCGTATAGGATCAAGCGTTGAGTTTGACTGGTGCGGTGTGGCTGCCGTTAAGAAGATACAGGAGATGGGTTACCGCTCAGTTATGATAAACTACAATCCTGAGACCGTAAGTACTGACTACGATACATGTGACCGTCTGTTCTTTGATGAACTGACGTTGGAGCGTGTTCTGGATATATGTGACCTGGAGGCTCCTAAGGGCGTTATAGTATCAACGGGCGGACAGATTCCTAACAACCTGGCTCTGCTGCTTGACCATGAGGGCGTGAACATCTTAGGTACATCGGCCAAGTCAATCGATATGGCTGAGGACCGCCAGAAATTCTCAGAGATGTGTGACTCTCTGGGTATTGACCAGCCGCGCTGGAAAGAGCTTACCAGTATGGATGACATCTGGAACTTTGTCGATGAGGTGGGCCTGCCTGTACTGATCCGTCCTTCATACGTGCTTTCAGGTGCTGCCATGCGTGTGGTAAGCGACCGTGCAGAGCTTGAAACCGCTCTTAACAATGCGGCTGTGGTAAGCCAGGAGCACCCGGTTGTTGTGACTGAGTTCCTGCAGCGTGCCAAGGAGGTAGAGATAGATGCTGTTGCCCAGAATGGTGTCATCAAGTGCTACGCTATCAGTGAGCATATTGAGTTTGCCGGCGTTCACTCAGGTGATGCTACAGTTGTATTCCCGGCACAGAAACTGTACTATGAGACCATACGTCAGATCAAGAAGATATCCAAGAAGATTGCCGGTGCACTGAACATATCGGGCCCCTTCAATATCCAGTTCCTTGCCAAGGAGAACAGTATCAAGGTCATCGAATGCAACCTCCGCGCCTCCAGGAGCTTCCCATTCGTATCAAAGATAACCAAGTTCAACTTTATCGGAATGGCCACAGAGATAATGCTGGGCAAGGAGGTTGAGCCTTTCGGCAAGACATTTGCCGATATCGATTATGTGGGTGTCAAGTGCTCACAGTTCTCATTTGCACGTTTGCTCAAGGCTGATCCGATACTGGGTGTGGATATGGCTTCGACAGGTGAGGTGGCCTGCGTGGGTGACAATTACCATGAGGCTCTGCTCAAGAGTATGATATCGGTCGGAACCCGCGTTCCGTCAAAGGATAAGGGCATTCTGCTGTCATCGGGCCCCACCAAGTCAAAGATTGACCTGCTGGATGCCGCCCATATTCTGCATGACTACGGCTATAAGATATACGCTACAAGCGGTACGGCCAAGTTCCTTGAGGAGAATGGCATAACCGTGCAGGAGGTGCTGCACTGGCCGGATTCAGAGGAGAAGCCCAATGTTATTGACTACATGCGTGGCGGTAAGATAGACCTGGCAATAAACATTCCCAAGAACAATACCCCGAGAGAGCTTCAGAACGGCTATCTGATAAGGCGTACGGCTGTTGATTTCAACATTCCGCTCATTACCAACGCCCGTCAGGCCAGCGCATTCATCTATGCGTTCTGTAAGATTGGTGTTGACGGATTGGCTATAAAGAGAATTGACGAATATGTATGATGCTGCTGAAATGACCGGAGTGGTCAAGACTGAACGTTTGCAGGAGGGTTATTCAAAGGTGGTTTATGCCACTAATGACCCTGATAAGACCGTATTATGGTTTAAGGATACCGCTACGGCATTTCGGAACATCAAGCGTGCCGAGATTAAGGATAAGGGTATCTATACCTGTAGAATCTCATCACTGCTTTTCAAGTATCTGAATGATAATGGCATCAAGACCCATTTTCTGGGTCAGACGGGCGAGCGTGAGCAGTTGTGCCGCAGGGCCGATGTGCTCCCCATACGTGTCATACTGCGTAACGTTGCCGCCGGTGCCATTGTAAAGTTGCTTGGAATAGAGCATGGCAAGGTTTTCAGCCATCCGGTAACAGAACTCACTCTCAAGGATAATGAGTTGGATAACCCCATAATAAACCGCGACCATGCCGATGCGCTTGGAGTTGCCAGTTATGAGGAGACTGATTTCATTATCGATACTGCACATAAGGTTAACCGTCAGTTGTCCGGACTGTTGGAATCAATAGGCATCAAACTTGTTGATTTCAAACTGGAGTTTGGCTATACGAGTGATCATGAACTTGTGCTGACAGATGAGATAAGTCCCGATACCTGCCGTTTCTGGAATATAGCCGATGGCCGTCAGTTGGATCGTGACCGCTACCGTCTTGACCTGGGCGACATAATAGAGGCTTATCAGGAGATTACGGACCGTTTGACATCGGCATTATGATGAAGGATGACATGGATAGGGAACTGCACCACGAATGTGGCGTGTTTGGGATTATAGGCGTAGAGAATGCTGCTCAGTATGCATATTACGCTCTGCATAGCCTTCAGCACCGCGGTCAGCAGAGTTGCGGTATTGTATCGGCCAACATCGGCGGAGTCCTTAATCTGCATAAGGGTACAGGGCTTGTTACCGAGGTGTTCAACGGGTCAACCCTGTCACAACTTCCAGGTACAATGGCTATAGGTCATGTACGCTATCCGACTACCAATGTGGGAGGTATGGAAAATATCCAGCCCTTTACATTCCATCATCACACTGGTGATTTTGCACTTGCGCATAACGGTAACATAATCAACTC
This sequence comes from Bacteroidales bacterium UBA1182, assembly GCA_002310015.1. GTDB lineage: Bacteria > Bacteroidota > Bacteroidia > Bacteroidales > Bacteroidaceae > Colenecus. Next base: position 2,054 of record DBYQ01000065.1, on the reverse strand, counting down.
ATCAGAGTTGCGCATGCATCTGGAGCGTCGTGGCAGCCTGTTCCAGTCAACGTCTGACAGCGAGTTGTTTGCCCATCTCATTAAGAAGGAGCATAGCGAGGACCATAGAATCTATAACATAATGAATGCCCTGAACATGATTGAGGGTGCATTCTCCATGGTTATTATGACCCCGAACCGTATTTACGCCTGTCGTGACAAGTACGGTTTTCATCCGCTCTCAATTGCCAAGATAGGTAGCGGTTATGCCATAGCCAGCGAGACCTGTGCTTTTGATACCATCGGAGCGGAGTTCATACGTGACGTCAATCCCGGTGAGGTGATCTCAATAGACCATCACGGAATACGCAGCAATGACTATTCCAAATTTAAGCGTCACCGCATGTGTGTCATGGAATACATCTATTTTGCGCGTCCTGACAGTGACATTGAGGGTTGTAACGTACACTCGTTCCGAAAGTTGTCGGGCCGTCTGCTCTTTGAGGAACATCCGGTTGACGCAGATATCGTGGTAGGTGTTCCTGATTCCAGCCTGAGTGCCGCCATGGGTTATGCTGAGGCCAGCGGTATTCCGTATGAGATGGGTCTGCTCAAGAACAAGTATGTGGGCCGTACATTTATCCAGCCTACGCAGGAGTTGCGTGACAAGGGTGTCAAGATGAAACTGTCACCCGTGCGCAGTATCGTTAACGGTAAACGTATCATACTCATTGATGATTCCATAGTTCGCGGTACCACTTCACGCCAGATCGTAAGGATGCTCCGTGATGCCGGCGCCACTGAGGTGCATCTCTGCATTGCCAGCCCAAAATATTCATATCCCTGCTATTACGGTGTTGATACCGGCACTTATGATGAACTTATCGGCTCCAGCCATACGGTTGATGAGATTCGTGATTTCATCGGCGCAGACTCGTTGTACTATCTCTCGCTTGAGGCACTCTATAAATCATCGGGCCGAAGCATGAAAAAATGCGAGCTTTGCACGGCCTGCTTCAACGGTGATTATCCTACAGATCTCTACACTCACGCAAAGTGATACAAAAGGGGACGGTTCTGTTTTGTATCTTTCTGATCTTATCAACTATTTTGAAACAATCTCAAAAGATACAAAACAGAACCGTCCCCTTTTGTATCATTTTGCTACCTTTGCACTATGGGAAAGTTCAGTACAATAATTAAGTCTTCGATACTTGCAGGTATCTGCATTGGAATAGCCGGATTCGGCTTTCTTGCATTGGGTGGCGTTGTTGGTGCCGTAATGTTCGCTTTCGGACTCATCACCGTGGTTTGTTACAAACTTAAGCTCTATACCGGAACTGCCGGTTTTATTGAGAAGGGGCAGGTGGGTGACCTGCTGCTTATACTTGTGGGTAATATAATAGGATGCCTGCTGGTGGCATTGCTTGCCAGAGTGTCACCGATGCCTTTGCAGGAGGCGGCACAGAAGATTCTGGCCGGCCGCCTGGCTATAGGGCCCGTGCGTGCAGGCCTGCTGGCCATAGGCTGCGGATTCCTGATGACCACGGCCGTAACGTTTGCCCGTCGCAACCAGTGGCTGCCTCTGCTGTTTGCAGTACCGATGTTCATCCTCTGCGGATTCCCGCACTGCATAGCCGATGCGTTCTACTACCTTACCGTTCCGTTCAGTTTCATTAAGGAGAACCTGGGGAGCGTTCTGATTCTTTATGTTTGCCTGGTTATAGGCAACTTTATTGGTTGCAATCTTTACCGGTTCATAATGATAGGCGAGGAGAAGGTATAATTCTTTCAGTCGCTTCGCTTTGTGAAAGCATCCCTTCGGGCCGAGCGGAGAATTGAGAATTGAAAATTGATACGCTGTACCTGCGTAAAGCCGGTGACATAAAAAGACGATCCAAAGGACCGTCTTTTTTAATTCTCAGTTTTCAATTCTCACTTCTCAATTAAATCAAACAGCCTGACCTCACGGCCAGGCTGTTTGTACTTTTAACCCTAAACTTATGAAAATCTTATATACTTGTAGTCTTTATTACTTTTCTATGCGGCTGTTGATGTATTCCATCGGGATGCTG
>DBYQ01000008.1 GCA_002310015.1 Bacteroidales bacterium UBA1182 | reverse complement strand
GTGGCCGACAATATCACTGCACTTTACGATTTGCTGAAGAGGTGTCCTGACGTGAGAAGTTTCCTGGAATGGAACGAGGGCGGGCACTTTAGGGAGCCTGCTTTACGGACGGCCAGGGCATTTGTCTGGGCGTGTGACACAGGGAACTGATCCTAATGTGTCAGGGAACTGATACTTCTGTGTCATTCTCTTGCCTCAATGCAGAAAACAGCATAAAGGGGAACTGACTTTATATCATTAGCCATCCCGAAGTTTTTTCCTGATATGCGGTAAGCAAAAGGACACTTGTAGGTTTTTTTGAAATTGTTCATACTGATAGCATCAACCTTCCTGCCTTTCTTGACCTCTAAGGGAATGACACTCATACCATCCTGCAGGATGTACTCCACCTCCTGAGTATTATCGTTTTTCCAATAACGGAGAGTAATGCCGTTGGCAGAGAGAGCCTGAGCAACGTAGTTCTCTGCTACGGAACCAAGGAAGGTGTTATCAGTTTCAATGGAATTGAGGAGCATCTGGGCAGGCATCTGGGCTTTTGTGTTAAGCAGGCCGATATCAGACATATAGATCTTGAAATCACTGTCATCTTCCTGAGTCGAGATGGGGATGAAACCATGGGATATCAATTTGCACTTATGGACTACCCCGGCCAGGATGAGCCATTCTATTGCCTCGCCGAATATCTTGGCAGTACCGCCTTTTTGCGCAAGCTTGTATTGGAACTTGCGGTTCTCTTTGGCCAACTGCGCAGGAATGGAGTTAAAGCAAGCTCTTATCTTGACTGTGGTTCCCGGTTTGGCATATTTGACCATATCGGCATTGTAACCAAGCAGAATGGACTGCTGTACCGTACGGCACTCAAGGTAACTATGGGTCTCAACGTATTTTCCTACGCTCTCAGGCATACCTCCAATTATAAGGTATCGCTGATAATAATCCAGAGCCAAATGATGAACTGAAGCCGGCATTGCCTCATTTGAATTGAAGTGGGTACGGATATCCTCAGCCAGAACATCCATATTCATGGCCCACAGGAACTCTTCAAAATCCATAGGGTAAAGGCGCAACTCATCGACCTTACCTACAGGATATGAAAACTCTTCTTCCTGTTTTTCTTGAGTTTCTTCCTGATCCGGCTTGTTTCCTTGATTTACGGCAACACCCAGAAGGCTTCCTGCGGCCACGACATCATACTGTGGATAATCCTCCTGGAAATATTTGAGGGCAAGCAGCGCCCGCTTGCAGTCCTGAATCTCATCCAGTATGACAAGTGTATCATGTGGGACAATCCTGACATTGTACAATGTTTCCAGATAAGCGATTATTTCCAAAGGATTGATATTGTCCTTAAGGAAATTGCGGACATCTGTAACCAGGTCAAGGCTCACCTTGATATAATTCTTATAGTGTTGGCGCCCAAATTCTTCAAGAATGTATGTTTTACCAACCTGACGGGCCCCCTGCAGGATGAGAGGCTTATGGTCAGACCTGTTCTTCCAGTCTATGAGTTGCTGTGTAATTTTTCTTTTCATTGCAATTACAGCTATTATTTCTGAGGCAAATGTAATCAAAAACTATAATAAAATCATATAAGTTCTGATTATTTCATAGTTTTCAGTCAAAAGCACAGGATCCGAAATATTATTGACACAGGGAACTGATACTTCTGTGTCCAGGTTGTTTCTATATGACAGATAGCATCGGACGATTTCTTTTGTTATCTTTGCTGTATATATCATAAGAGGATATTAAACATTCATTTGAAGGAGAAATATTATTATAAAGGACAACGTTATGAAACAACCTATCAAGACTACTGAGGCTATATTTCCGATGCCGGTTCTGCTTATAGCCACTTACAATGAGGACGGCTCTATAGATGTTATGAACGCAGCCTGGGGCACTATGTTGGAGCGCGACCGCGTGGCACTGAACCTGACCGAGACCCACAAGACGGTTGAGAACATAAAGCGCACCAGGGGTTTTGTGATTCATATTGCCGATGCCGCTCATGTGGTTGAGGCCGATTATTTTGGCGTGGTGTCGGGCCATAAGGAGAAGGATAAGTTCCTGAACAGCGGTCTGACCGCCACAAAGTCAAAGCTGGTCAATGCTCCTGTTATCAATGAATTGCCTATAGCTATGGAGTGTGAGTTCATTGAATACCAAAGTGATGAGACCGGCATAGGTGTTATTGGCAAGGTTCTGCAGACATCGGTTGAGGCTGACAAGATGAAGGACGGCAAGGTTGATGTGGATGCCCTCAAAGCCATCACATTTGATCCTTACACCCACGGCTATTACCTGGTTGCCGGACGTGTAGGCGAGGCTTTCAAGGATGGACTGAAACTTAAGAAATGATACTGAGGCTATCTGTGTGATACCTAAAGAAAGCTTGGCCAAAGGCTACGGTGAAAGACGGGTTCGCTATCTACGGCCACGAAGTACGCACCGGCAGAGCCAAAGTGGAGAAGTGGCTGAAGGGATTAGGCTGGTGACACAGGGAACTGATCCTTCTGTGTCCGATGCCCGACACTACCCCATCCTCCAAATACAACCGCAAAACGGGAAAACAATCCTGAATTTTGTTCCGAAACGTGGATTCATCATATTGTATCATTTAGAATAGAATACCAGCCAGTTTGTTGCAGCTGGCTGATATTGCCGATGAATATAAGTTGCCAGACCGCCTGAATATTTTCTGAACCAGGAATAGTTCCAGCCATACCCCATATCTGTATAAATGGCTTCTGTAACCCCGCTACTTAACAGCAATTCTATGAAAGCACCAAACTGCATGGTTGAAGTGGCATCGGCTATACACAGACGGCCATCTCTTTCACACAATGCCCGGAACAGATTGGTGTTTCCTGCAGGACGGGTTGTGGGTACTCTTTCACCTTGATGTATCATCATTTCCTGTGCAACCCCTGCGCCATTATTATGAGCAGCGGTTTGAAATTCATTATCAAAAGCAGAAGGATTGGCATCTTTATCATATAGAAACCCCCACTCTCCATTGTATGCTACAAAAGCACCGGTATAACGGCTAGTTTGAGGCTTTTTATTATACACTCCACCTGTTACATGTGAACTGCATATTCTTTTGTGATCTGCAATTGTATCATAATCCAGGGTAAATGCTGCGGCACAACAAAATACCGCATTAGGATCTTTGTCGGGTTCCGGCCGTACAAAGCATCGCAGTTCTACCGAATCAACAGGAGGATAGTAAAAGACTACACCGGCTGTGGTTGAGTCTATATGTACTGATTGTTCTGGAATAATTGTTTCCGGTGTCACAATATCATCACTCAGCTTCTGAGGATTGCAAGCAGACAATATGGTGATTACGAATATGACAATACAAATAATCCTTTTCATTTATCACATCAAGCAAATGTGTAAACCTAATATATATTTGCAAAAATAGGAAAACTATAGATACGACAAAGAACACTAATTTGATTAAGACTTGTTATGTGGTCAACAACATAAGAACTCTTAATGGCACAGGGAACTGATCCTTTTGTGTCAGGAAAGCGTTATTTCTATGCCATTCGTCTCGGTTTTATCAAATATCAGCTAAATATTCATCTCGGTTTTATCAAATATCCGGTAGTTTTTCGTCTCGGTTTTATCAAGATGTGACACAGGGAACTGATACTTCTGTGTTGAAACATCGATACCGGAGTCGTATATACATTGACACCTTTATGGTGGGGATGAGCAGGCGGGATGGCCTGCTCATTCTTGTTTTTAGGAATTATGTTGTTGGTATTTAGGCGACAATGAATTACCTTTGACATCGCAAACAAGGAGAGAAGATTGGTTGTGACCGGTTCATCGGAACACCGATTTTCGGGGTTCAGGGAGGCAGCGATGCTACCCTGTTCTTTTTTTATGTGCATTAGGTTCCTCAGTGAGGTACGGCCATTTATCAGAACGCCCTGCAATCATCAGCTTACGGGAAAGGTGATAAGTACTTAATATAGTTGTTAATGAACTATCTGATATAAGTTAAGCCTTGTTATATCAGTCACGCTATTTGACAATTTTGAATAAGATACACTCTGTTTAACGCAGATGATAACGTGACAGATTAGGTACATTCCTATTTTTGTTCAACAAAAAGACCATCACCAACTTTAAAACTGTTTTTTATATGAGAAAACCCTTGTTACTAATTGCATTAATGACGGCATGTTCCTTTGTTAATGCCCAGACTGTAGATGCTGTCTCAAAAGGAGGAGCTGAATGTGAAATAGTCCTTGAACCAGGTTCTAGCCATAAGGGAGATTATCGTTACTATCAGCCTTTTGAGTTCTCTGTAAACTTAGGTTATACCACAGCAGGTATCTTTTATCCTGATACCCATGTTTCAACTGGCAATGGCATAGGTTGGAATGCAGGTTTCAGAGCCCAATTCAACAAAAACGCCTGGGGGCTCAGAACCGGTCTTTCATATGAACTGAACAAATCATTCGTAATTGATCAGATTAACCCTTTTGGGTCAGATTTCTCATTCCGCCAATCTGTTGTTAACATACCTGTGACATTTATGTATCACGGTAACCGCCAAGAGGCTTTCGGCTTTTACTTTGGCGCAGGTTTCAACATGCGTTATTCATTTGATTCATCATTGCAGACTCTAGACTATAAGACCAACAACTTGCAGTGGTACGGACATTGGGTATTTGGTTTCAGATTAGCCAATATCTATATTGAGGATGAAGTCGGCGCTCAGATTAACAGCTTGTTCAAAACGGGTACAGGTGTTCCAAAAGCCAACCTTTCGACCGTATCTTTGAAAATTGGTTGGATACTCCCACTTGATTTCGGAAAAAAACGACACAAGAAGTTAAGACTATAAAAAAGAGATGGGCAGAATGCTATTCACTGCCCATCTTTTTTTATGTCAGAACTGTTTCTGAATGAGGTGCGGCCATTTATCAGCCGCCCCGTAATCATCAGCTTTCGTGAAAGGTGATGGTTACGGGACGGAACCGATGGCATAAACTGCGGACGGAAGAAGTTCTGCAGCGATCCCATCGCAAAGTAACGGCACAGGGAACTGATCCTTTTGTGCTATGGCACAGGGAAGCGATACTATTGTGCTCCGGCACGCCTTGTTATCCTAAAGGTGCAGCGGTCACCACCTCGGAGTATGGTGTTCACAATCCGGACTTGGAACTGGCTGGCTGGCTCAAGCTGGGAGAGAATGTAGAGAATACTCTGACGGGAGCACTCGCATTGCTCGGGATTGGTGCGGAGTCCACATTTTACCTTGGGACACGAGCATTCCAGATAACTAAGTTCATATTTCAGGCCTGGCGTGATGACCCTGCCCTGATAGGAACGGCTGTTGTATCCTTCGGAGTAAATCCTGTCAAAATCGCCGTTATACTTGGCGTAGATCTGCTTGTGTAACGGGAGGACACAATCCTTGACGCATTCTATTGCTTCTTCTTTATAATCCATACTGAGGCGTAAGTTGGTTTAACGAAGCCAAATATAGGTATTTGTACTGATACGAGAGATATGTTGTGTACGTAACTCATCTGAAAGCGGGCGATTTTGGTCCGATTCAGGTTGATAGCGGCTATACCACAAAGACACCAAAGATTATCCAACAAGTCATTTGCAGTTTTCTGCTAACCTGGCCATATACACAGGTTCTGCGTGCCGGATGGCGGGATGCGGGGTGTGAGGGAATCGGCCTCAAAGAATGCATTGCATCAAGGCCTCTTCGCCATCATCGGATATTATATGGAAGCCGGCTTTCTGGTACATACGCATGGCATAGTTTGCTTTCTGAACGGAGAGGGAGACGCTCTTATACCCATCGGCTTTGAGGAGTTCCAGCATCTGCCGGAGCATATCTGTGCCTATACCCAGGTTCCGGTATTCCTTATACAGGGAGATTGCAATTGAAGGGACATCATCGGCTATATGGCCGTAGTCGTTCATGATGCGGCTCCAGATAGCACCTACTATCTTATCCCCTACCTCTGCTACCAGGCAACGATCATCGTGCATCTGGCCGAAATTGCGGATATAGACCTGCAGGTTCTCATCATCGAGAATACTCCTGGGAGGTGCGGCAACACCTTCGGGGATGAAGATTGCCTCATAGAGGAAATCTCCAAGTATTGGT
>DBYQ01000053.1:30462-59388 GCA_002310015.1 Bacteroidales bacterium UBA1182 | reverse complement strand
CAAGGTTATTGATGTAATTAGGTTCTATTTTAGCTTTCTGGAAAAATACAACAAAAAAGTACAATTGGGGTCTGACCCCAATTGTACTTTTTATGGTAGGAGGTGGCTCATATCGTAAGCGTACAGTATTTCATTATCCCTGTCCAGCCCATACAGTACTTTGTGTATTTCATCATACTCAATAGCATGAATGCTAAGGTTTGTCTTGAAGCCGGTTATGTAGTTGCCGTCCCAGTCAAAGACCAGTAGTTCAGGGTAGAACTCATCATGGGAGGTTGATAGGGTATAATCGCCGTGCCGATACAAATACATCAGATACTCAGACGATGCGGCTGCTTCAGTAAAACGTACGATCTGGTACATATCACGGTTGCCAACATAAGTGTCATCAAAGGTAAGGGCGCCTTTCTGATGTACCATGAAATAATTGTCAGCGTCAATGTCCATGTAGAGCAGATAATCCATACGATCGAATGACTGGACTACAAGGTTTCTACTGGGGTGTTTCATTATATTGCCTGAGTACGGCAGTTTCTTGTTTTGTGTCATAGTCTCCATGGGCTTATTGAAAATCTTTAGATCCACGGAGTCACCGTTGTTAATCACTGTATATCTGGGGAGAATGCGGTCAGTCTGTTCATAACGAAGAGGTAGTTCAAATTGGAATCTTGAGCCAAAGTCATTTCCCAACACCAGGGTTTCACTATTGGACATACAATCATCTGCATTCAATACCACGGTACTGCCACGAAGCAGTGATTCTGTAATATCTACCTCCTTTAAGGTGTATATTATGTTTTGAAGGTCTTCAGAATTCACATCGAACATGGCCAATATGATATGACCGTTCCTATAATAACACTGTTCTGTTGCGCACGATGTATTAAAGAACTCATTTCTGGCGCGACCGCGTTTGCAGAAGGTGCCAAGATGCCGCATGGTGTTTGAACTGTATATCTCTAACTGACCGTCAGGATTGTTTGTTTCCACCATGATTAGTGTATCGAAAACAATAATGTTATCGGCCCCCATTATTTCCATTACGTTTTTGCCTTCATATACATCGGCGGTCTTGTTAAGGTAATCCACATCATAGGTCTTAATGCTTAGAACACTGTTCTTCTTACATGAAACCAACATTATCGCAAACGCAGCAAGCAGGAAAAGGGGTGGTTTTCTCATAAAGCAAACTTTTGTGACCCTCAAAATTATAACTATATCCGCTTATTTCCAAAAAAAGTACAATTGGGGACAGACCCCAATTGTTGACACAGGGAAACGACCCTACTGTGTTATATAATCAACGTGATTACCAGCATATAGATACCCATGCCCAGAAGGTCATTCGTAATCTGCACGAATGGGCCGGTTGCTATGGCGGGATCGATGTGAATCTTTTCAAATATCAGTGGCAGCAGGGTTCCCCATAAAGTTCCTATCAGAACAAGGGCGAACAGGCTCACTGGAACGGCATATGTCACTATCTGAGTAGGACCGAACTGATACATGTTGTATGCCAGCACAAGCAATGACAGCACCACTGCATTAAGCATAGCCACCGCACTCTCCTTGAAAACCTGCTTCCAGATATTTGATGTATTGAGCGAACCGTTTGCAAGGCCCTGTACCACTATGGCCGATGACTGGGTGCCCACGTTACCTCCCGTACCTCCGATAAGGGGGATAAAGAGCAGCAATCCCAGGTAACCCTGCAATGTAGGTTCAAACTTGCCAAGCAGCATGGAGTTGAGGATACCTCCTAACATACCTATCAGAAGCCATGGAATACGTGACCACATCTGGCGGAACACGCTGTCGGCGGTCTCTACGTCACCGGTAAGACCTGATGCCATCTGGTAGTCATGCTCCTGTTGTTCACGCAACTCATCAATGACATCATCAACGGTAATCTGACCCTGCAACCGCCCTATACTGTCAATGACAGGAACCGATACAAGGTTATACTTTTCAATCATCTGCACCACATCATCAATGGGAGTGTCAACCTTGGTGCTTATCACGTCCTCATCCATCACGTATTTCACCTTTGATACCGATGGATTGGTAATCATCTTCTTGAGCGGGAACACGCCTTTGAGGCGGCCGTCATCATCAACGACATAGACGTTGTAGATGTCATCCAGATCCTCAGCCTGCTTGCGCATCTCCTGCAGGCACTCGGGCATGGACATATTCTCATTAACCACCACCATCTCAGTGCCCATAAGACCACCGGCGGTGTCCTCATCATATTGCATCAGGTCAACGATATCGCTGGCCTGCTCTATGTCGCCTATGTGAGCAAGCACCTCCTCCTGCTTATCCTCATCCAGATCCTGAATGATATCAACGGCATCATCAGTGTCCATGTTGTCGATGAACTTACTGGCAATGAGTTCTGAGGGGAGTTCATCAAGCAACCGCTTACGGTTGTCCTCATCCATCTCAACCAGCACATCGGCAGCCGTCTCGTTGTCCAACTGACGATATACCAGGCGGGCATCCTCAACGTCCAGCTCATCACACAACTCGGCTATATCGGCGGGGTGCATCTCATCAAGGATGGCCTTCAGCTTGGCGGCATCCTTGTTCTCTATCACTTCAAGAATGTTATTCAGAAAATCCTTATCCTCCATAATTCTGAATATTGTGACCCTGAAGTCGGGTCAAGGTAAACGTTTGTTTTTTCTGTTCTCTACGGCGTTCAGGCTTTGCCTTCAACCATAAGCGTCAGTTTAATGAAGTCTTCAACTGACAGCTGCTCGGGGCGTTTGTCCAAGTACGGGCAGTCCGCCGGTAGAAGGGAGTCTTTCTCATAGACCTGACGCAAGGAGTTGCGCAACATCTTGCGGCGCATTCCGAACGTGGATTTCACAATCTTGCGGAACAGTGCCTCGTTGCACTCCAATGAGCGGCGGTTGTTGCGTTGCAACCGGATAACGCCGCTCTTGACCTTTGGAGGCGGGTCAAAAACGTTTTCATTGACGGTAAAGAGATATTCGGTATCATACCAGGCCTGGATGAACACGCTCAGTATGCCGTAGTCCTTGTTGCCGGGACCGGAGCAGATGCGCTGTGCCACCTCACGCTGCAGCATTCCGGTGCAGCAGGGTATGAGTTCCTTGTAATCCAGCATCTTGAAGAATATCTGGCTGGATATGTTATACGGATAGTTGCCGGTGAGCACAAACTGGCGCCCGCCGAACAGTTCCTTGAGGTCAAGCTGAAGGAAATCGGCCTCAATTACATTGAGTTCAGGATAGTGTTCATGCAGATAGACTACTGACTCGGTGTCTATCTCAACCACCTTGAGCTCACGCTCTTTCTGACTTAGGAATTGTGTAAGAACCCCTGTACCGGGTCCTATTTCAAGAATCGGAAGGTCGGCGCGTACATCAACAGTGCCGGCTATCGCCTGAGCGATACCCATATCCCTCAGGAAATGTTGGCCTAATGCCTTTTTCGGTCTTACTGTCCGCATCAACGTCGTCCATATATAGCTTTATTAGTTACCGAATCACGAAAATAAGTTATATCTTCGCGGTATGAATGCTGACCTCCCGCCGCATCCGTGCTGCAAAGGTAGGTATTTTCATCTAAAAGATGAACTCAGTTTTATGAAAAAGATTGCATCAACGACACTTAAGATACTCATACCGCTGCTCATATCGGCAGTGATACTTTTCTTTACTTACCGCGACTATGACTTCAGCCGGTTCTGGGCTGACCTGGGCAGCATCAAATGGGGATGGCTCCTAGCGGCTCTCTCATTCAGCGCTTTGGGGCCGTTGTTCAGGGGACTGCGCTGGAACCTGCTTCTGGAACCCATAGGGTATGACGTTCCTAAAAAAGAAACCGTACTGACGGTATTTACCGGCTATGCCGCAAATATAATAATCCCTCGTGTGGGTGAGATATGCAGATGCGGTATGCTGGAGCAGAACGCCCGTGTTCCGTTCAGCAAAGGTCTGGGTACTTTGGTTGCAGAACGCGTAGTTGACGCGGTACTGCTGGGTCTGATTGTTGTAGCCGGCATCCTGGTTTCATGGAATGAATTTATGCTGCTTCTTACTCCTGATGCCGATATGGCAGGGCCGGCAGCAGAGAGCATTCCGTTGTTGCAGAATCCCAAATTCTGGATTTGGACCATAGGAATCATACTCTTTATACTTATCTGCTGGTGGGTCTGCGTAAAGTTCCGCCTTTGGGATAAAGTAAAGAATTTTGTACTTGGATTCTGGGAGGGATTCATGTCTCTCAAACAGATCAAACGTCTGCCTTTATTCCTTGCCTACTCCATAGGCATATGGTTATGTTACTACTTTGAGCTCTATTTAGCATTCTATTGCCTGCCCTCAACCGCTGCTGTAGGCCCTGTGGCAGGATTGGCCTGCTTTGCCGCCAGCAGTGTAATGGTACTGGTACCCACCCCCAACGGTGCAGGCCCATGGAACCTGGCAATCGTAAAGATGCTTGGCATATACGGAGCCAAGCTGAATGAAGCTCAAATCATGTCATTCGTACTGCATTTCTGCCAGACAATGATATATCTGCTCTGCGGATTAATTGCCTGGATTGCACTCAAAATAATACACCGCAATGGAACATCCGGAAAATAGTGACGAGTATAAAGGACTGGCCGTGAACAGCGGAGTGGTAAGCCCAGGCTCCATCAATCCGTACTTTCAGAGCCGCCGCAAGAGCCGCCCCACACTTTCCGTGCAGGATTATGTGGATGGCATAGTGAAGGGTAACGTTACCGTTCTCAGCCAGGCCGTCACGCTGGTGGAGAGCCTCAAGCCTGAGCATCAGGCCATAGCCCAGGAGGTGATTGAGAAGTGCCTCCCCTATACCGGCAACTCCGTACGCATAGGCATAAGCGGTGTGCCGGGTGCCGGAAAGAGCACCAGTATCGATGCATTCGGACTGCATGTACTCAAGGATGGCGGTAAGCTGGCAGTACTGGCCATTGACCCCAGCTCAGAGCGTACCAAAGGCAGCATATTGGGTGACAAGACACGCATGGAACGTCTGGCCGTGCACCCCAAGGCTTTCATACGCCCCAGCCCGGCAGCAGGCTCGCTTGGAGGGGTGGCCCGCAAGACCCGTGAGACCATTGTACTTTGTGAGGCCGCCGGCTTTGACAAGATATTCGTGGAGACCGTAGGTGTGGGTCAGAGTGAGACCGCAGTGCACTCAATGGTTGACTTTTTCCTGCTCATCCAGTTGGCCGGCACAGGCGATGAGCTTCAAGGCATCAAGCGCGGCATCATGGAGATGGCCGACGGCATAATCATAAACAAGGCCGATGGTGACAACATAACCAAGGCCGAGCAGGCTGCCAGTTCATTCCGCAACGCACTGCACCTGTTCCCGCCATCGGAAAGCGGCTGGACTCCGCAGGTGCTCACCTACTCCGGCTTCTATGAAATAGGCATAAAAGAGGTGTGGGATATGGTATGGAGTTACATGGACTTTGTAAAGAAGAACGGCTATTTCCAATACCGCCGCAACGAGCAGGCCAAGTACTGGATGTATGAGACCATCAACGAATCCCTCAAGAACGGCTTCTACCACGACCCTGAAATATCGGCCCTCCTGAAAAACTACGAGCAGGAAGTCCTGGCCGGCCAGCAAACCTCATTCACCGCCGCCCGCCGCCTCCTGGAACTCTACCGCAAGAATTGAAAAAAAGTACAATTGGCGACAGACTTGATTTGATGTAGAATTTTTGAACAACCAAACCTTGATTACGTGCAAATTATTGCAATTTTAAAATTTGATTTCGTGATGAAAAGAAAGATGGTGATTACTTGTATATACCACTTTATATGGTACCTTGCTTGTAGATTTATCGGTTTTCATCGACGTTTTATTCGAAATAGAAAAAAGTACAATTGGGGACAGACCCCAATTGCTCTTTTCTTAAACGGATGTTTACCAAAGACCAGGAACCAACGAACCTTCAGAGAATATTTCCATTGTTTATACCATCCCTTAAAAGTTATGTTCTTATGATTGTATGTTACCTCTATCTTTCTGGTAGCATATAACTTATAACCTTTTTTTTTAATTTCCCCATTAAATGGTACATGTTCACAAAAACAAGCTGAAACTTCCTTCAATTCCGGTGTTTGCATTATGCAAAATTTCAAATCGCGAATCGCCTCCCAGCGATAAATTCCTATTCCATTAAATGCAGAACGGCACGACAGATAATCGCAGCTTCTAAGTAAACTATTTAAATACCAAGCTGTTACTTCATGAAATATAAAATCGATAACCCACTCCCCGGTTTTCATCGGGTCCACATCATCAGGAACAAAAGCATATGAGTCATACTGATAACGCGACACTTTTTCTGTTCCATCAGGTTTACGGAAAATGGAATGACCACTCGCAAATAGTGCCCCCCAGTCATCAGGAACTTGACGAATGGCATCTATTACATCTTTTGACGAAAAACTCTCTACATCAATATCTATAAAACAAAACAGATCTGGTTCAAAACGGCTACGCACCTCGTCCAATACCCTGTTTCTGAAACGGACCATTTTCTCTATACGATACACACTCTTATCCGGATAAGGTAACTCTTCACTCTTATGGGGTATTGTTGTCTGATTGGTGGTTTCACATATTGCTACAACGTGGTTATTTTGAACAGTCCACTCCTTGAGCATCTCTGTAGTGCCATCCTTGCTGTCATTCTCATATACTACTACATGATAATCCTTAAACACCTGGCCTATCTCCTCTACACGAGCCATATTGCTTTGGAGGCTGTCCTTACAATCTCGAGCCAGAATGCCAAAGACGATGGTCAAATTCTCTATCGCTACAGACATAACACAAATTATTCCCTATCGTAGGAACTCATGAAAATTACGAATCCACAAATATTGTAACAAAAGTAGCCATTGTTCATGATTCCACAAAAAAAGAGAGGCGCGAATGCGTCTCCAATTTTGCTGGGCTACCCGGACTCGAACCAGGAAAGGCAGGACCAGAATCTGCAGTGTTACCATTACACCATAGCCCAGTACATTGCTCAAAAGCGGTGCAAAGTTACAGCTTTTTTCCGGTTTCCAAATATTTTGGCATCTTTTTTGCCCTAATACGTTTGAAAAAAAGAAATGACAGTGCAAAACGCGCGACGTTCAACTTTTTGACTACTTTTGTAAAATCAGATTAACCTTATCAGTTAGGAATGGCAAAAAAGAAGAAGAGGGAGAGTATAATAGACAGCATCATTGAAGGAATTCAGGAGCGCAAGGGTGAATGCATCACAATAGCTGACCTGACCGGCATAGAGGATACCGTATGCCGTTATTTTGTCATCTGTCAGGGAGGTACGCCTAATCAGACATTGGCTATAGAAGACTCTATACGTGAAACCGTCCGCGTCAAGGAGGGCCGCAAGCCTGACTTTGTGGAGGGTACCCGTTATGCACACTGGATAGCCATGGATTACGGTGACGTGATGGTACATATTTTCATTCCTGAACTGCGCAAGTTCTATGACCTGGAGCACCTTTGGGCCGATGCCGTCCTGGAGGATATACCGGACCTGGACTGACACCTTGACATAAACCGGACTGACATATTCAATTATTTATGGCAGACAATAACGACAAAAAACCTAAGGGCGGATTTAAGGGCATATCATGGTTCTATATCATACTTTTCATAGGCCTGGGATATATCCTTCTCAAGGATGACAACACATCACTTTCCGGAACCGCCACATATACTGAGTTCAAGGATTATGTTGACAAGGGCTACGTAAGCGAGCTTGTCATCTACTCCAACATGAACAGTGTGGATATGTACATCAAGCCTGATTCAGCCAAGTACATATTCGGTGACCGTGCCCTGCAGCAGCAGCCGCTAACCAAGCCCATGCTCACTGTAGGAGTGGGCTCGCTGGACAACCTGCAGGAGTATCTTGACAATGCCGAGGCAGAGGGCAAATTCAACGGTCAGGTAGAATACCGCAAACGTTCACACACCATTACAGACATACTGATCAACATATTCCCGTTTGTGCTTATCATAGCACTGTGGATATTCATGTCAAAACGCTTAGGCGGCGGTGCTGCCGGAGGCGGTGGCGTGTTCAGCGTGGGCAAGTCAAAGGCACGTATCTACGAGAAGGGACAGGCTGACCGCGTAACCTTCAAGGATGTGGCCGGACAGGCCGAGGCCAAGACTGAGGTTGAGGAGATAGTAGAGTTCCTCAAGAACCCCAAGAAATACACTGACCTGGGTGGCAAGATACCCAAGGGAGCTCTGCTGGTAGGCCCTCCGGGTACCGGTAAGACCCTGCTTGCCAAGGCGGTAGCCGGTGAGGCCGATGTTCCTTTCTTCTCTCTGTCAGGCTCTGACTTTGTAGAGATGTTTGTGGGTGTGGGTGCATCACGTGTACGTGACCTGTTCCGTCAGGCCAAGGAGAAAGCCCCCTGCATCATCTTCATTGATGAGATTGATGCCGTAGGCCGTGCCCGCGGCAAGAACCCCGCAATGGGCGGCAATGACGAGCGTGAGAACACCCTGAACCAGCTGCTCACTGAGATGGACGGATTCGGCACCAACAGCGGTGTCATCATACTGGCAGCCACCAACCGCGTGGATATACTGGACAAGGCGCTGCTGCGTGCAGGCCGCTTTGACCGTCAGATACATCTTGACCTGCCTGACCTTAACGAGCGCAAGGAGGTGTTCGGTGTTCACCTTAAGAACATTAAGCTGAGCAAGGATGTTGACATAGACCTGCTGGCCCGCCAGACACCCGGATTCTCAGGTGCCGATATCGCCAACGTATGTAATGAAGCAGCGCTGATAGCTGCCCGCCATAACAAAAAGAAGGTTGAGAAGGATGATTTCCTGTCGGCCGTTGACCGTATAGTAGGCGGTCTTGAAAAGAAGACCAAGGTACTTACCGCCGATGAGAAGCGTACCATTGCGCTGCATGAGGCAGGTCACGCCACCCTATCCTGGTTCCTTGAGTATGCCAACCCGCTTATCAAGGTTACCATAGTACCACGTGGACGTGCGCTTGGTGCAGCCTGGTATCTGCCTGAGGAGCGTCAGATAACCACTAAGGAGCAGATGCTTGACGAGATGTGCGCCACCCTGGGCGGACGTGCCGCCGAGGAGCTCTTTACCGGCCATATCTCAACCGGTGCCATGAATGACCTGGAGCGTGTCACCAAGCAGGCTTACGGCATGATTGCATACGCCGGCATGAGTGACAAGCTGGCCAACCTGTGCTACTACAGCAGCACTGATGAGTATGCATTCCAGAAGCCCTACTCCGATAAGACAGCCCAGCTCATTGATGAGGAGGTCAAGGCCCTTATCGCCCAGCAGTATGAGCGTGGCAAGAAGCTGTTGCTGGAACATGAGGAGGGACACCATCAGCTGGCCCAGCTGCTCATAGAGCGTGAGGTTATCATGGCTGAGGATGTGGAGCGTATATTCGGAAAACGCCCGTGGGCTTCACGCAGTGAGGAGATACTTGAAGACAGCAAGTCATCAGAGAACAAGCCTGTTACGGAAAACAAAGATAGAGTTGAACCCTAAATATTTAAAGCAGTGAGCCAGACCGACAAATCAGAAAAAGAGAGCAAGAAGTCAAACTTTCTTGTGAGAACAATAACGGCAGTGGTATTTGCCTCAATTATGCTGTTCTGCATCCTCAAGGGTGCGCCTTGGTTTGTAGGGCTGTTTGCTGTTTGTACCATTCTTACCACCATAGAATATACAGGGCTTGCCAACCAGTTCAAGATGGCCAATGCAAGCCGTCTGTGGGCTACCGTAGCCGCGTTTACATTCTATGCCGCCATAGTAGGGCTGTCAGTGATGCAGAGCAGCGCCGTGCTGTTCCTGCCGTTCATCTTCACCCTGATTGTGATATTGGTGCGTGAGCTCTATTTCCGTAAGCCCAGCCCTATAAATGACTGGGTACAGACACTGTTCCCATGCTTTTACATAGCCCTGCCGTATGCCCTGACATCACTGCTGGCTTTTGATGCACAAGGTCCTGGCACTGGCTACTGTCCTGTAATCCCTCTTACACTCTTTGTATTCCTGTGGTGCAATGACGTAGGCGCATACTGCACCGGATGCACCATAGGCAAGCACAAACTGTTTGAACGCATATCACCCAAGAAGACATGGGAGGGTTCAATAGGAGGCGCCGTACTCACCATGATAGCGGCTTTCCTGCTGCATAAGTTCCTGCCTGATTGGTACAGCTTCATGCCTGTATGGGTATGGATAGGCATGGCGCTTGTGGTTGTGGTGTTCGGCACATGGGGTGACCTTATAGAGTCACTCATGAAACGTGAGATGGGAATAAAGGATTCAGGTAAGATCCTGCCGGGACACGGCGGTATGCTGGACCGATTTGACAGCGCACTGCTGGCCATCCCCGCCACGGTAGTCTATTTAAGCCTTATCGGATTTTACTTTTAACAGACTGATTATCTGTTCTGCCGCACGGTCTGGCGCTCCTGCCGGGCCGAGAATGGTTTTCATCTGCCCATAACCCTCCAGCTGCATACGGCGCTCCGTAGTATCAGAAAGCAGGGGCACAAGGTGTTCATGCACATTCCGGGCATTCATATCATCACCCAACAGCTCCGGTACCACCTCTGAGAACGACACCAGATTTACAAGTGAGACAAAACGTATCCTAACCAGCAGTCTGGCGGCCCAGCTCATGGGAATCCTGTAACATACCACCTGAGGTACATCAAACAGCGCAGTCTCAAGCGTAGCTGTACCTGATGTCACCAGAGCGGCGTATGCTGATTCAAGCACGCCGAAGGTATTGCCATACACCTTCTCAATGTCAGTTGAGCCTATGATGCTGTCATAGAACTCAGGCTCTATACCCGGAGCGCAGGCCAGCACCGGACGGATGCAGTCAATATTTTTTATCGCCTCAAGCATTATGGGCAGATTACGGCTTATCTCCTGACGGCGGCTGCCTGCCAACAGGGCTATCACACGGCGCCCGTCATCTGTCAATGCCGGTTTACGGCTCTTGTCGGCCTTGAAAGCAGCCACCTCATCAACAGTGGGATTACCCACATATCGGATCTTATAATTGTGGCGTTGGAAATACTCCACCTCAAACGGCAGTATGGAGAAAAGTTCATCCACATCACGGCGTATATTCCTAATTCTCCAGCTCTTCCATGCCCATATCTTAGGTGAGATATAGTAATAGACCGGGATGCCCAGTTTGTGTACTTTTTTTGCAATGGAAAGGTTGAATCCCGGATAGTCGACAAGTATCACCACATCAGGTTTCCATTCACGTATGTCCCTGAAACAGAGGTTGGCTCCTCCAAGAATGGTACCAAGATGTGTCAGCACCGGTAAGAAACCCATGTAGGCAAGCTCACGGTAATGCTTGACCAGCTTTCCGCCGGCAGCCTGCATCAAATCACCCCCAAAACAGCGGAACTGCGCAGAGGCATCCATCCGGGCTATTGATTTCATCAGATTGGAGGCATGAAGATCACCCGATGCCTCACCTGCTACTAAATAGTATCTCATATATACCGATTTGCAGATGTCAAAATTAGTATAAATTTCCCATATACCGATTTTTTGCAGTAACTTCACACCCTAAAACTGTAACGTATGGGAAAAATCATAGCATTGGCCAATCAGAAAGGCGGCGTGGGCAAGACCACGACCACTATTAACCTGGCCGCATCGCTTGCCACGCTTGAGAAAAAAGTTCTTGTAGTAGATGCTGATCCTCAGGCAAATGCATCATCAGGTCTGGGCATTGACATCCAGTCACTCAACTGCACGGTTTACGAGTGTCTGGTAAACGGCGTCAATCCCAAGGATGCTATCCGTAAGGCTTGCATTGACGGACTTGATGTGATGCCTTCACACATAGATCTGGTTGGTGCCGAACTGGAACTCATGAACACGCAGGGCCGTGAAACGGTGATGAAAAAGATGCTGGACAGCATCAGGAAGGATTATGATTACATCCTGATAGACTGCTCTCCCTCATTGGGCCTTATCACGGTGAATTCACTCACTGCCGCTGACTCCATTATCATTCCCGTACAGTGCGAATATTTTGCCTTAGAGGGTATAAGCAAGCTGCTCAATACCATCCGCATAATCAAGACCAAGCTGAACCCCGCACTTGACATAGAAGGATTCCTGCTCACCATGTATGACTCACGTCTGCGTCTGAGCAACCAGATATATGACGAGATAAAGAAACACTTCCAGGAACTGGTGTTTGATACGATAATATCACGCAATGTCAAGCTGAGTGAGGCTCCCAGCTACGGTCTGCCCGCAATACTTTATGATGCTGATTCCAAGGGTGCCAAGAACTACCTGGCTCTGGCACAGGAAATACTGAAGAAAAACGAACAGAAATGACACTCCAAAAGAAATCGGCACTGGGCCGCGGCCTTGATGCCCTTATATCAACAGATTTTGTAAAGACCCAGGGTTCCTCATCCATCAATGAGGTCCCGCTGGACCAGATACATGCCAATCCTGACCAGCCTCGCCGTGACTTTGACCCCGACAGCCTGGCAGAACTTGCCGAGTCACTACGTGAGATAGGCATAATACAGCCCATCACCCTGCGCAAGATCAAGGATTGTGATTATCAGATCATAGCCGGTGAAAGGCGTTTCCGTGCCGCAGGCATAGCAGGCCTTAAAACCATACCCGCCTATATCCGTACCGCCGATGACGAGAACGTGATGGCTATGGCCCTCATAGAGAACATACAGCGTGAGGACCTGAACTCAATGGAAGTGGCACTGGCCTGCCAGAACCTGCTTGAGGTCTATAACATGACCCAGGAGCAGCTCAGTTCCCGCATAGGCAAGAACCGCACCACCATAGCCAACTACATACGTCTGCTCAAGCTGCCGGCCGAGATACAGGTGGCACTCAAGAACAGACAGATAGACATGGGGCATGCCCGTGCCCTGCTGGCCATTGATGACCCGGTAAAACAGCTCCGCCTGTTCCATGAACTCACCAAATACGGTTATTCCGTACGTATGGTTGAGCAGAAAGCCCGCCAGATGAATGAGGGCCGTAAAAGCAGGAATAAAGAGAAGACTGACAATACCCTTGCCCCGTTAGGCCGCCATCTCTCCAAATTACTTGGCACTCCTGTAAGATTCAAGACCACCGCGAGCGGCAAAGGCAGCATCAACATCTCATTCAAGGATGAGGATGACCTGGCTCGCATAATGCAACTGCTCGACCAACTCAGGAAATGACCATTCGCTCCGGGATAACAAGAACCGTACTGCTCTTTCTGCTGGCAGTGATGACCGCCCTTGAGGTCAGGTCACAGGAGGCCGGCACTCTCATATTCCGTGAAGACTCAGTCCGTAGCGCCCGCATGGACAGCATCTACCGTTCGCTGAATGACACCGCCACATGGGCACGTGAGATGGAGTTTGTAAGGAACCTGCAGTTTGAAGAGAAAAATGACTCTGACCTGATAAAACAGGCAGAGCAGGATATCCGGAGCGAGAAGCCTAAACGCCTCAGATGGAGAGATAAAGAGGCTATGGCAATAGAGGAGATAAATCTTTCCAAGACTGAATGGGAACCAGAGCCCCGTCTTGCCGTATGGTTCTCCCTGCTTTTCCCCGGAGGCGGCCAGATCTACAACCGCAAATTCTGGAAACTGCCCATCATCTATGGAGGATATGTAGGATGTATCTATGCCCTCACATGGAACCAGTCAACATACTCTGATTATCAGAATGCATACGTTGACATAATGGATAATGACCCCAACACCAAGAGCTACGAGGATTTCCTGCCCCCGCACTATGAAATAGACACGGACATGGAACAGTGGCTTAAGGATGTGTTCAAGCAGCGTAAGAACAAATACCGCCGATACCGTGACCTGAGTATCTTTGCCTTTGCCGGAATGTATATCGTGGCAGCTATCGATGCGTACGTTGATGCCGAGCTGTCACATTTTGACATATCACCTGACCTGAGTCTCAATATTGAGCCGCGTCTGATGATGGACCACATGGGAGCCCCCATAGCGGGATTCTCATTAGCTTTTAACTTCAAATGAGAGGTAAGTGTCTGATGTTGGCTTTGGCGCTGGTCTCCATGAACCGGATGGAGGCCCAGGAGGTTTATGCTGACAGCACTGATGTTTTCATGGACTCTACGGCGGTCTGTACTGACTCACTCACCGTTGAGTTCCCCGAGAGCATGGATTTTGACATAGACAGCATCATGGGGATATGGTTTGCCAAGCAGTACCTCTCTTATGACTCCGACTGCATGGAGGGTTCTGTCAACCCCAAATTCAGCGACACCGTCTATGCAGAGCGCCTGAGCAGCCTTCCCACCATAGTGGAGATGCCTTATAACTATGTTACCCGCAGTTCCATCGATGCCTATATGGGGCGTAACCGCAACATCATATCATTCGCACTGGGTATGCTGCCTATCTATGAGGACCTGTTTGTGGAGGCACTCATGAAGTACAATGTTCCGATTGAGCTCAAATATCTGCCCATAGTGGAATCGGCCCTCAAGCCAAAGGCCTATTCACGTGCCGGCGCTGCCGGAATGTGGCAGTTCATTTACAGCACCGGCCGCAAATATGACCTGCAGGTGAACAGCCTGGTCGATGACCGTTATGACATAGCCAAGGCATCGGATGCCGCCGCACACCACCTGCGTGACCTTTACGACATGTTCGGCGACTGGTCACTTGCAATATCGGCCTATAACTGCGGCCCGGGTAACATAACCAAGGCCATAACCCGTTCAGGCGGCAAGCGTGACTTCTGGGATATCTATCCCTATCTGCCACGTGAGACCCGCGGCTATCTGCCCGCATTCATTGCCGTGAACTATGCCATGAGTTTCTACAAGGAGCACGGCATCTGCCCCATGACATCGGCCCGTCCAAGCCAGACGGATACCCTGCACATAAAACATAACCTGCACATAGGCCAGGTCATGCATTACAGCGGCATCAGCCAGGATGAGCTTAAGGCGCTTAACCCGCAGTACCTCACTGAGGTGATACCGGGAGCCTACCGCACATGCGTGCTCACCCTGCCCCAGCAGTACATCAAGCCGCTGGTTGAGGCCGGTGACTCCCTCTACGAGTATGACAAGGAGAAATTCTTCCCCAAGTCCAAGCTGGCGTACATAGATGATGACATGACCAACCGCATCACCTACATTACGCATAAGATCAAATCCGGTGAGACTCTTGGCAGCATCGCCATCAAGTACCACACCACGGTCAAGAACATAAAGAACTGGAACAATCTTAAAAGTGACAACATCAGGGCCGGCAAGACCCTGAGGATATACAATAGATAACGTTTAATTGTGCAGCAAGATGAGTGAAGATAATCTTTTTTCGCCCGATGAAGAGAGACTCATAGATGAGGCCTTCCAACATCTGATTGACTCATATCTCCAGACCAAACACCGCAAGAAGGTGGAGATAATAACCAAGGCATTCCAGTTTGCACGCCAGGCACACCGTGGAGTGCGCCGTCACTCCGGTGAGCCATATATCATGCATCCTCTTGCCGTAGCACAGATAGTATGCTCCGAGATCGGGCTCGGATCCACCTCAATCTGCTCTGCGCTCCTGCATGATGTGGTTGAGGACACAGACTACACCACTGATGACATAAAGAACGTTTTCGGGCCCAAGATTGCACAGATTGTTGACGGACTCACCAAGATAGCCGGCGGAATATTCGGTGATAAGGCATCGGCCCAGGCAGAGAACTTCAAGAAACTGCTGCTCACCATGAATGACGATATCCGCGTCATCCTTATCAAGATTGCAGACCGACTGCACAATATGCGTACGCTTGACAGCATGCAGCCGCGCAAGCAGTACAAGATAGCCGGTGAGACACTCTATATCTACGCCCCCCTGGCATACCGTCTGGGACTTAACAAGATAAAGTCAGAGCTTGAGGACCTCAGCTTCAAATACGAGCATCCGGCAGAGTATAAGGACATACAGCAGAAACTGAACTTCTCCCGCGAGGAGCTGAACAACATCTACGATGATTTCACATCACCTATAGCTGAGAAACTGGATGCACTGGGTATAACATACAATATGTTCGGGCGTATCAAATCACCCTACTCCATCTGGAAGAAGATGAACAAGAACAACCTCACGTTTGATGAGGTGTATGATATTCTTGCCGTAAGGATTGTCTTTGACCCCAAAACCCTTGCCGATGAACAGAGTGAATGCTTTGACATTTATCTGGCACTCACCAAGATATATAAGTCACATCCCGACCGTCTGCGTGACTGGGTAACGCACCCCAAGGCCAACGGTTATCAGGCCCTGCACGTGACTCTCATGAGCAACAGCGGCCAGTGGGTTGAGGTACAGATACGCAGCCGCCGCATGGATGACATTGCCGAACAAGGTATTGCCGCACACTGGAAATACAAGGACGCCGTATCATTTGAGGATGACGAGAGTGAGCTTACACACTGGCTGGAGACCATCAAGGAGATTCTTGAAGACCCGCAGCCGGACTCAATGGATTTCCTTGACACCATCAAGCTCAACCTTTACTCATCGGAGATATTCATATTTACCCCGAAAGGTGAACTGCGCACCATGCCGCAGGGCAGTACGGTCCTTGACTTTGCATTCACCATCCATACCTATATAGGAACCAACTGCATAGGTGCCAAGGTAAACCATAAGCTTGAGGCCATAAACTATGAGCTCAAGAGCGGTGACCAGGTGGAGATTCTTACCTCCAAGAGCCAGAAGATTAGCCCTGAATGGCTGGATTTTGTGACCACAGCCAAGGCCCGCGGCAAGATAAAGCAGCTGTTGCGCAAGGAGGAACGCGCCAATCAGAAGTTCGGTGAGGCCATCTTCCATGAGTTCCTTGAGAAAGAAGAGGCTGAGGTTGATGCCGACAAGATGGAACGCATATGCCACCTTCACGGAATCAACACCCGTGATGAATTTATGGTTGCGCTCGGCCAGAAGAAGATTATTTTGGGTGATGCCGAGCGTAATATTATAAAAGGTGAGAGTGACAGCTGGTACAAAAGGTTCTGGTCATCATTCTCATCATCATCCAAGGATAAGGAGAAGAAGGCTGAGGGTGACGTTCAGGCTGATGTTGACGTAAAGAAGACGCTCATCATCAATGATATGGATACGCACAAATACACCTTTGCCAGCTGTTGCAATCCCGTGCCGGGTGATAGCGTATTGGGCTTTGTTGATGAGAAGGGACATATCACCATCCACAAGCGTAAGTGTGAGGTTGCCAACAAGCTCAAGTCAGCCAAAGGAAACCGTATCCTTACCGTTGAATGGCAGATTGAGAACAGTCTGTTCCCTGTTACTATCTATATTAAGGGTTTGGACAGTATAGGAACGCTCAGCAAGGTAACTGAGGTCATCTCCAAGAAGATGAACGTCAATATAAACAAGCTTGTAATTGAATCAAAAGAGGGCCTTTTTGAGGGAACTATAAGCGTTATGGTCCACCGCCTGAATGACGTGGATACAATTCAGAAAGAGCTTAAGAAAATCAAGAATATTACAACGGTTGCCCGCAAGGAGGAGTAGCATTCAGTTCATCCAGTATGGCAACCAGTTCCTCACGGATACTTTTGAGACGCTCCACGATCTCATGGGTATCAAGGGTGGTTTTAGGATTATCCTTCATACGGGCCTGGGCTCCCTTGATGGTAAGGGATTTCTCCTTAACCAGATGATTAACCTTCTTTATCTGCTCTATATCAGCAGCGGTATAGTGACGTATGCCTTTGGCATTCTTCTTGGGAGCTATCTCCTTGAACTCCTTCTCCCAGTAACGTAGGGTACTGTCAGGTATGCTGAGCATATCCGATACCTCCTTTATGGAGTAATACTTCTTTAGTTCCTTGTTGGGATTGTATGCCATGATAGAACAAATTTAAACAGATTCTTAGTCAAATATCCTTCCGTGATTTTCTGCCAGGTTAATCATCTCCTCATACTGCTCAGCATTCAGATCCATAAAATAATAATTGATAGGATTGTCATCACGGTTTCCCACCCATACCTCATAGTGTACATGAGGACCGGTACTCTTTCCTGTTGATCCAGCCAGAGCTATCTCCTCACCGCGAACGACATTCTGCCCCACCTTGACCAGGATCTTGCTCAGATGGGCATATCTTGTCTTGTAGCCATATCCGTGATCAATCTCCACCAGATTACCGAATCCCGACTGCCATTTTGCAAATATAACCTTTCCGTTTCCGGTTGCATAGACCGGAGTTCCGGTATCACATGCAAAATCCATTCCATGATGGAAAGTACGTACATGATAAATGGGGTCCGTACGGTATCCGTATCCTGAAGCGGTACGCTTAAGGTCCTTGTTTGATACAGGCTGTATGGCAGGAATGCAGGCCAGCTTGTTTTCCTGCTCACGTGACAACTCTATCACCTCATCAAACGAACGGGACTGCATATAGAGTTTCTTGGAGAGCAGGTCAACCTTCTGTGACGTGTTTACCACAAGATCTGCGTTTGACATATCCATCAGCTCCGCATAACGGTTGGTTCCGTTAAATCCCGCCTGCCTTACGTCATCAGGAACAGGATCAGCCTCCAGGAGAACCCGATAGAGGTTGTCATCACGCTCCTCAATATCGTGGAGCACAAGCAGGGCATCATCAACCTTGCGTGAAAGCACACGGTACTGTGACTGCAGGCGGCTGTTCTCAACCATCAGGTCTCCAACCTGGGGAGTGCTGATTACAAACCAGTAAATTATGAAGAAGACACCGCCTAACAGCACTGAAAGCAACAGGCGCCAGAACCAGGAAGAGAGTCTCTGCCCCATTGTGGGGAATACCCTGCGATACACCCTGCGTTGCGGATCATACTGATAGTAAATCTTCCTCATAATCTTGATACAACACGCAAAAATAGTAAAAAAAGTAGTACCTTCGCAACCCAAATAAGAATACAACAAAAATAAGATATGATGACAGCAAAGGAAATACGTGATTCCTTCAAGAGTTTCTTTGAGAGCAAAGAGCACCTGATTGTGCCCTCAGCCCCCATGGTGGTCAAGGATGACCCCACCCTCATGTTCACCAACGCAGGTATGAACCAGTTCAAGGACATTATCCTTGGAAACCGCGCGCCCAAGAGCCGCCGCGTAGCTGACTCACAGAAGTGTCTGCGCGTAAGCGGTAAGCACAATGACCTGGAGGAGGTAGGCCACGATACCTATCACCACACCATGTTTGAGATGCTGGGTAACTGGTCATTCGGTGATTACTTCAAGAAAGAGGCTATCAGCTGGGCATGGGAGTATCTGGTAGATGTTCTCAAATTGGACCCCAAGAACCTCTACGCCACAGTGTTTGAGGGCAGCCCAGAAGAGGGTCTGGAGCGCGACAACGAAGCCGCTGCCATCTGGGAGCAGTTCCTGCCCAAGGATCATATCCTGAACGGAAACAAGCATGACAATTTCTGGGAGATGGGCGATACCGGTCCCTGCGGTCCCTGCAGTGAGATCCATATGGACTCACGCTCCGATGCAGAGAAGGCTGCCGTACCCGGCCGCGACCTGGTAAACAAGGATCACCCCCAGGTAATAGAGATATGGAACCTGGTGTTCATGCAGTTCAACCGCAAGGCTGACCACTCACTTGAGCCCCTGCCCGCCAAGGTTATCGACACCGGTATGGGATTTGAGCGTTTGGTACGCACCCTGCAGGGCAAGCAGTCCAACTATGACACAGACGTGTTCCAGCCCATCATCAAGGAGATAGGTTCACTGACAGGCAAGCAGTACGGAAAGGATGAGAAGGTTGACATAGCAATGCGCGTTGTGGCTGACCACATCCGCACCATAGCATTCTCAATCACTGACGGCCAGCTGCCCTCTAACGCCAAGGCCGGTTATGTTATCCGCCGCATACTGCGCCGCGCAGTACGTTACGCCTACACATTCCTGGGCCAGAAGGAGGCATTTCTCTACAAACTGCTGCCCGTGCTCATTGACAACATGGGCGACGCCTACCCTGAACTTAAGGCTCAGAAGACACTCATCGAGAAGGTCATCATTGAGGAGGAGGAATCATTCCTGCGCACTCTTGATACCGGCATCAAACTGCTTGACAAGGTTATGGCCGATACCAAAGCAGTGGGAAGTACAGAGATTAGCGGTGTGAACGCATTCACACTCTACGATACCTACGGATTCCCGCTTGACCTTACCGAACTCATACTGCGTGAGAACGGCATGACCGTGAACATTGAGGAGTTCAATGCCGAGATGGCCAAGCAGAAGGCCCGCGCCCGCAACGCCGCCGCCGTTGAGAACGGTGACTGGGTAGTACTCAAGGAGGGCGAGACCGAGTTTGTAGGCTATGACTTTACCGAGTATGAGACCTCAATCCTGCGCTACCGCGAGGTTAAGCAGAAGAGCGGCGTAATCTACCAGATTGTCCTGGACAAGACCCCGTTCTATGCCGAGATGGGTGGTCAGGTAGGTGACCAGGGCGTCATTGTAAGTGAATTTGAGACAATAGAGATAATTGACACCAAGAAGGAGAACGGTCTGCCCGTGCATATCACCAAGAAACTGCCCGAGCACCCTGAGGCTCCCATGATGGCTTGCGTTGATACCGACAAGCGTCGTGCCTGCGAGGCCAACCACACCGCAACCCACCTGGTTGACGAGGCCCTGCGTGAGGTACTGGGCACACACGTTGAGCAGAAGGGCTCATTGGTAAGCCCTGACGGCCTACGCTTTGACTTCTCACACTTCCAGAAGGTGACCGATGAGGAGCTGCGCCAGGTAGAGCGCCTGGTAAATGAGAAGATCCGCATGGACCTGCCCCTGCAGGAGCACCGTGACCTGCCTATTGAGGAGGCCAAGAAACTTGGTGCAATAGCCCTGTTCGGTGAGAAATACGGTGATAAGGTACGTGTAGTACAGTTCGGTAACTCAATAGAGTTCTGCGGCGGTGTACACGCATCATCAACCGGCCGCATCGGCATGTTCAAGATTTTATCAGAAAGCTCCATAGCTGCTGGCGTACGCCGTATAGAAGCTATCACAGGTCAGGCTGTTGAGGAGATGATCTACTCCCTGCAGGATGCCATGACAACTCTCAAGGCAATCCTTCCCGGCTCATCAGTTGAGGCTGCCGCCAAGAAAGCGCTTGAGGAGAACACCGCTCTCAAGAAACAGATTGAGGAGTATGTCAAGGAGAAGACAGCACAGTTTAAGAGCAAGCTCATAAGCCAGGCCAAGGATGTAAACGGCATCAAGGTTATCAGCAACGTCATGCCTGCAAGCGCCGCAATGGTCAAGGACCTGGTATTCGGCATCCGCGCTGAACTGCCTGAATCAACCATCGTAGTGATAGGCAGCGAGGAGGCCGGCAAGCCCATGCTCACGGTAAGCGTAAGCGAGGACCTGACATCACGCTTCAACGCCGGCCAGATGGTACGAGAAGCCGCCAAACTGATCCAAGGAGGTGGAGGAGGTCAGCCCCACTTTGCTACCGCCGGAGGCAAGAATCCGGAAGGGCTATCTGCCGCTGTGGAAAGCTTGATAAAGCAAATTGAAAATTGAGAATTGAAAATTGAGAATTATAAAAATGGCTCGGAAAATTTCCGAGCCATTTTTAATGTCGCGGGTTTCACGCACCGCATGGCTAATTTTCAATTTTCAATTTTCAATTCTCAATTCTTTCACTCCGGCCAGTTCACAAGGTAAACCGTCTGTGTGGCGCGGGTAAGGGCAGTATAAAGCCAGCGGTAATA
Source organism: Bacteroidales bacterium UBA1182 (assembly GCA_002310015.1). GTDB lineage: Bacteria > Bacteroidota > Bacteroidia > Bacteroidales > Bacteroidaceae > Colenecus. The sequence continues at coordinate 37,529 of DBYQ01000053.1, read as the reverse complement.
CTCCTCATCCTGCATATCAGGAGTGACATACCCCTGGTCAATGAATATGTTCTTCCACTGTCCGCCCTGTGCCTTGTGGCAGGTCACAGCGTATGCGTATTTGATCTGGAGCGCATTGAAGTGAGGGTTCTCACGCAGCTTTTTCATCTTCTCCTTCTTGCCCGGAATCTCCGCATAATCCTCCATCACGTTGTTGAACAGCTTGTCACTCTCCTCATGCGTAAGCGATGGAGCCTCACTATGCAGGGTATCAAGCAGCAGTGTAACATCCATCTCCAGGTCATCATAATCAGGGAAGGATAGCACTGCATCCTCAAAGCGGAACCCGTACAGCTCCCGCTGACGGCGCACCCGGCGGATAACCGCAATATCACCGTTGGCAATGAATGAGGGCAGGTTGACGTATGAGTCAGCCCCCTCATCGGCAGCAAGCTGCTCAGTCCAGTAATAGTTGTTCTTGACAATCATCACGCTGTCTCCGCGGCAGAGCTCATCCTCGCGGTCCAGTATGGTGTTGCGTATGCCGTTGTTATAGACTATGGCACGTTTGTTGGATCGGCACAGGACCATAGTCTCATCAATGCCGTCGCGGCTGTAGCAGCTGTTGAGCGTTTCAATCAGGTCATTGCCCGATATCTTTACAACATCCTTGAAACCCTCCAGCTTAAAGCGGAATCCCGTACCGTACGCGGCATCTATCGTAAAGTTCCTCAATACGGTGGCATTGTAGAGTATGCCTGATTCCTGCTCCTGGCGCATTACGTTTTCAAGACAGAATTCCGATACCTCCAGACTGTATCCCGCCAACAGCGTAGCCGATAACCCCGGGCTCTCGTGCTCCCCCACAGGAGGCAGCTGCGCCTGGTCACCCAACATCAGAAGGCGGCAATCCACACCTGAGAACACATAGCTTATCAGGTCATCAAGCAGACGCCCGGTCCCGAACATGGAGCCGGACAATCCCTCATTGGATATCATTGACGCCTCATCGACCAGAAAAAGGGTGTGCTCATGCAAATTGCGGTCCAACTGGAAACTGCCCGCATCAAACAGGGATTTCTGCCTGTAAATCTTTTTATGGATGGTACAGGCCGGAAAACCTGATGTATTTGAAAAAACTTTTGCGGCACGTCCCGTAGGAGCCATAAGCACCACGCGCTTGTGATGTCTTGCTAATATCTGCACCAACGTACTTATAATCAGCGTCTTGCCCGTGCCCGCATAACCTTTCAGCAGAAAGACTTTCCGCCCCGCCGGATCACTCACGAACGTAGCCAGACGGTTCATGGCTACTACCTGTTCATGGGTGGGTTCAAACGGAAAAACGTCAATCAATTCCTGATATAACGGATTAATCATCACGCTGAAAAGCAAAAAAATGTTGTTTTATTAATTAATACGGATAAATGTTCTATTTTTGCGATGCGAAAATAAATAAAAACATCCGATATGAAAAAAGTCATCAACATTCTTCTTGCAATCTGCATTGTAGCTATGGTGTATATTGTGTATGGAAGCATTATGGGACCTATCACTTTTGCCAAGGAAAAAGGTATCCGTGATGGTGCCGTAATCCAGAAACTTATGGACATCAAGGCTGCCCAGACTGAGTACAACTATCAGAATGGAACATATTGCGACAACTTTGACACTCTTGCCGCATTCATCAGAACCGCTCAGCTTCCTATTACAAAGAAAATAGGAGAACTTACTGATGACCAGCTGGAGGACAACTGGACAGAAAGCAAGGTTCTTACTCTTTACGCAAAAGCCCAGACTGCAGAGATGGAAGCTGCAAAGGCAACAGGACGTCAGAAATCAAAGAAGCAGATTGAGGCTGACACACTGTGGCAGAAAGCTGTTGACGCAGGTTTCATTGAGATCCGTGAAGACGGAACCAAGAATTTCCTCTTCAGTCGTGAAACTGAATACATAAGTCTGTATGATTCACTGTTCCATGGGAGAAACGTTGATCCCGATTCACTGCGCTATGTTCCGTTCAGCGATAATGTTGAGTTCGAGTTGTCAATATCATCCGATACATCCAAGACAGGTGTGATCACAAACACATTCCAGGCACAGACCCTGTTCATTAATTTCCTTGGTCCTAACAGTTATAATGGTGGACTTGACAAGCAGGAGATAATCAACCTGCTTGAGGATTGCGATGATCGCGGACGTTATCCCGGCTTAAGAATTGATAACAACTCCGGTAACTGGGAGTAATCATCTTGCGCGTAATAAGCGGTATATACAAACATAGGAGGTGGGACGTGCCGAGAACATTCAGTGCACGCCCCACCACTGATTTTGCCAAGGAGAGTCTGTTCAACATCCTGGCCAACCGCATGGATTTGGACGGCGCCACGGCACTGGACCTCTTTTCCGGCACAGGCAGCATCAGCATTGAACTGGTATCACGCGGATGCGCCCATGTGGTAAGTGTTGAAAAAGACCCTGCCCATTACAATTTCATTTGCAAGGTGATGGAAACGGTCAAGACAGACCGCTGCCTCCCCATAAAGGGCGATGTGTTCAAGTACATTGCCGGATGCAATACCAAGTTTGACTTTATCTTTGCTGATCCGCCTTACCAGCTTGAGAACCTGGCCGATATCCCTGACCTGGTGCTTGATAACGGCCTGTTGGCTCCTGATGGCATTTTCGTGCTGGAGCACGGAAGCAAGAACAACTTCTCAGAACACCCCCGCTTTACTGATATGAAGGTGTACGGCTCAGTACACTTCTCATTCTTCAAGTGAGAATTAAAAAAAGCGTTCGGAACCCGAACGCTTTTTTCGTCACTTCTTAATTATCCACCTCTCACTTCTCAACACTCAATTTTTTATCTAGGCATACCGCCGCCGAATCCGCCGCCCATGCCGCCACGCATTCCGCCACCCATCATGGCTCTGTTCTGCTGGCGCATCTCCTGACGTGCAGCGCGGTTACCGAATACATTCACACGCAGTATGAAATGCACCATAATGTAACTGTGAATGTTATTGTTCTTGGTATCTGTACGGCCTGTGGTTGACACAGAACGGGTTACGTTACTCTCATCATTCAGGATATCGTAGTACTGTATCTGGAGTGTACCGGCGTTACCCTTGAGGAAACTGATGGAGGCATTGGCATTCCAGATAAGGTCATTCCTGTTATATCCACCACTGTAACCGCGGCGGCTCTGCATCGTGAGGTCTGTTCCCAGGTTAAGGTTACGCCAAGGCAGACGGGCATTGGCACGGCCTCCGTAACTGAACGTATAGGTATCCATGTTACCATTGCTACTCCGACGTTGGTCGTTATCAGAATGGTTGTAGTTGAAACGGCCGTTTACAGTTGCCTCAAACCAGTCATTTCGATAGGTTATAGAACCGTTTTCACCGGCACTTACAGTCTCAGTAGTACTCAGTATTGCAGATCCGTCTCCAGAGGTCATGGCACCGCCGCTTATACCACCTGTTCTCATGTAACTCTCCTGATGACGGAACTGTGCCGTAGCACTGGTAGAATAACGCCATTTGGAGTTAGGTATGGTCTGGTTGAACGACAGGTTCATTGATGTGCTCCAGTTGTTCCAGAAGCCGTCCATATTCTGAGGCTGCGTGATTGATACACCGGTGCTGGGATCATAGTCTGTCCTCTGTGATATGTTTCTCAGAGAGTTCTCTAAAGAAACACGCAGGCTGATGGTCTTATTAGTCTCCTGAATATTGTTCTGATAGTTGAACTCCATGCTGTTCCTCAGGGTGGGCAACAGTCCGGGATTACCCTTACGGATATTCAGCGGGTTGCTGTCATCGGTAATATCCATCATATCCTCCATGCTGGGCTGACTGGTGTTGGTACGCAGGGTCACCTGGATGCTCTGCTGACGGTTCCAGCGGTAACGATAGTTGATAGAGGGACTCCAGTTGTAAACCACGCGTGACGTATCACCTATTACCTTACCCATATACTGGAAGTTGTCCATTCCGGTATATTGCGGCATAAAGTTTACACCCACATTGAAGTTTGATTTCTCACCATTATAGCGGAACTGCAGTGTAAAGGTATGGTTGCGTGAGACATTTGTAGCGCTTCGGCTCAATTCACTGTTCCTGTAAGACTTATAATCCTCTGGCAACCACCAGTCATCTTCCCAGTTATCATAATGCTCACCGTATGACGGCAGCACGTATGTCTCACGGTTCTGGTTACGGTTGTTAACCTGAATCTGATAGCTCAGCTGCAGGTTACCGCGACCTGAGTCAATAGGCTCACTCCACATGATACGGCCAGACCAGTTGCTGTTATCGGTAGGACTGGCATTGTAACGGTTCATGATGGTGTCACGGGAATGCATCTGATAATAGATCTGATTGGAGTGTGAGTAACTGTCATTGGTTCCCCTTGTGGCACCAAATGTGAACCTTACGGTAAAATTACGGCCCAAGTCATTGAACCTCTTGTTGAACTGGAACTCACCGCTTATCTGGTTATTAGTGCTTTCACTATGGCTTGAACTTGTCTGTGAGTTTACACCTATTGAATCCATAATGGAATCAGCCAGGCTCTTGTAACCGTCAAGTATATCAATCAGATCTGTGGCGATATACGGATCCTTGTTAAATGTTACGTTATTCTGCGTGGAGTTGCTGTTGTTCTTGCTCAACTGGAAGCTTGGACGGAATATGATATTCAGTGAAGAATCCGGTTTCCACTCCATACGGAACTCACCGTTTACGCTACCGCTGCCGCTGTTACTGCTGGAACGGTTGTTGCGGAATGATGATGCCTGACGTGCTGTGGCGAATGTCTCTGATTCAGACTCACTTATGGAGCGTGAGGTAGAACCGTTGAACCTTACGTTACCGCCCACTACCAATGGGAACTCATTACGTCTGCGCGGGAACGGCTCACCAATGTTCTTTGAGAAGTTCACACCTATCTGCGTGTTGTAGCTTACACCGTTGCCACGACCTGAGTTCTGGGTATTGGCGTTGATTGAAAGCTGTGTATTGGCCTGGAAACGGTTGAGCGTGTATCGGCCTGACCAGAGGAACTTGATCCACTCGCCATAGTCATTGTTACCTACAGGCGTACCTAAACCGCCGTCTATGTTGTGCAGCCAGCCGTTACGCATGTTGGGCTTTATCTCCAGGTCCATAACCGTCTCCTCCTCACCGTCATCAATACCGGTAATGCGGGCCAGGTCACTCTTGCGCTGATATGTTTTGATACGGTGAATGATGTTTACCGGAAGGTTCTTGGTAGCCATCTGACGGTCATTGCCAAAATACTCCTGTCCATCCACCAGAATACGTGATACGGTACGGCCGTTCACGGTTATGCCGCCGTTCTCATCAACCTCAACGCCAGGCAGACGCTTTATCAATTCTTCCAGCACAGAGCCCTCCGGTACGCGGAAGGCGCTTACATTGAACATAAGGGTATCATCAACCACCTGTGTAGGAGGTAGCGCATCCTCAATCACAGCTTCTGTAAGCATAATACTGGATTCATACATCTTGAATACACCGAGCTGGCGGTCACGGTCCTCCTTGAGAACCTTGAAATCAAAGTCAACTGTGCTGTAACCCAAGAATGAGTAACGCAGCATGTATTCACCCTGAGGAACTTTCTTGATTGTGAACCAACCTTCATTATCGGTAATGCAACCATATACAAAGGTGGTGTCAGGCAGTTGCATGAGCTGAACTGTAACCTGAGGCATATACTCTGTGGTGGAGCCGTCAATTATACGGCCCGTAACTGAAGTCTTTCCGGTGAGTTTGGACTTTTCTTTCTCTTTCTCAGAGCTCTTCTGGGCCTGGCTCAACTGGGGCACCGCCAAAAGAAGTATGGTCAGTAACAGGATAGCTTTCTTCATATGTTGCAAATGTGGAGTTTGGACTGCGTTGAACACAAATGGTTTAATCTGTTTTACATTATTACACACATACCTTATGAAATTATTTTATTTTTGCAGTCTATGCAACAGGGAGTATTCTCACTTTTACTTGAAAAGGCTTTCCGTGAAGTGGCCGCGGAACACGGCCAGCAATATGCGCAAGGGGCGGCCCACTCATGGGCTGAGGTGGGAGCCTCATATTTGGGATTTGCCCTTTGCGGCCTGCCTTCAACTGAACTGCGCAGGGTGCAATATATTACAAAGGAACAATACGGTCCGATAATCCTGAACTGCAAATGGTATGACAGCCTCAAGGCCGTTTGCCTGGAAGGTAATAAAAGCGTACAGGTGCTGCTGCCCGGGCCTGACGGAACTCTGTGCCTGTGCCCTGTCACTGAAGATCTGTTTCTGGAGATGCTGGATTTTTGCCGCGAGGGGTAGATTTTCTTAAAAAAACAGGTCAATTAAGTTGACAATGGATTTTCTTTTTTCTAAATTTGTGAAAGAATCTTAATTAAGCGAGATATGAAGAAACTCCTGGTTATTTGTGCCGTCCTGCTTTGTTTCATGTCAGCACAGGCACAGTTCATCAATTTTCCGGATTTCGGCAAGGATATAAAGATGTGCAGTGACCCCGAGATAGGACTTAGGGGACTTTCTGTAGGTGATGAGGGGTATGTGACCTTTGAGGTTACCAATCAGGGTGACAGCACCTATGTGGGCCCCATATTCCTGAGGATAGTGGAGAGGGAGCACAGCGTTCAGGTAATGGCTGCCAAGAAGATTAAGATCAAGCCGGGCAAGACCTTCCGTATCACCACAGTATTCCCCACAGACCGTCTGCATCCGTATGCAAGATACTTCGTGGCATTTGAATATAATGAGAACGGACATACCGTTCCCATGGGATTTACAGACGCCAAACCTCTCAAGAGTTTCATGCTGTTGCCTGAGATAATAAACAATCCTCCTAAGAAGGCTCCGGTCAAGGCAAAGGTAAAAGAGGTGAAAAAAAAGCGGGAATAATTGGATAATATAACAAAAAGAGATACCTTTGCGTCCGGTTTTGAAAGCCGTAAGGCTTGATGCCATCAGCGGGGTGTAGCTCAGCCCGGTTTAGAGTACGCGTCTGGGGGGCGTGTGGTCGCTGGTTCGAATCCAGTCACCCCGA
>DBYQ01000053.1:20594-30422 GCA_002310015.1 Bacteroidales bacterium UBA1182 | reverse complement strand
GTGCCAAAGGGGTCTGTCCCCAATGGTACATTTTTTGTATCTTCGCACTATTAGAATGTTTTTTCCGTTATGAATAATATCACATATTATATATGTGCAGCTGTATTGTTGCTGATGTTCGTTCTGTTCTATCTGGACAGGTACAACAAAACGCACAACGCTGACAGCAGCGCCGGTTCAGGCAACAGTTCAGGTGATGCTGATCCCACCGTCCCTCAGGGCGAGTGCTGCGGCAAGCACCTGGTATGTGAGAAGCAGAAACTGGCAGAGGCCCGCCTGCGCAGCAAGCAGTACTTTGATGATGAGGAGCTGGACCGTTTCAAGGGCCGCAGTTCTGACTCATATGATGACAGTGAGGTTGAGGAGTTCCGCTACGTGATGTACACCATGCAGCAGGATGAGGTAAGGGAGTGGATGGAGTGCCTGCAGGCCAGGGAGATAGAACTGCCCGATGAACTTAAGGAGGAGTGCTACTCCATGATGAATGAGATAGACTGAAGTAAGAGATGAGACGATTTGCCGGATATGCCTGTCTGATGCTGTTGCTGATAGCTGCGGCAGGATGTTCCACAAGTCATAACACCGTTTTTTCACGCTACTATCAGGCCACAGTAACCAAGTACAATGTCTATTTCAATGGTAATGAGGCCTACAAGAAGGGCTATGAGGCACAGGAGAAGGGCAAGAAGGACAACCTGCTTGAGATACTGGACCTCTACCCCATCAATGACGAGAGTGTACGCAAAACAGGCGCATCGGATTTTGACCGCGCCATAGAGAAGGCACAGAAAGGCATCAAGCTACACTCCATCTCCGTCAAGCCCAAGAAGAAACAGGGCAAGACTCCAAGTGAAGCGGAAAAGAAATGGCAGAGCAAGAATGAATACAACCCGTTCCTGTGGCACGCATGGTTCCTGATGGCCGATGCACAGCGCCAGAAGGGTGATTTCATTGAGGCAGCCAGCACCTACTCATACATCTCAAAGCTTTACTTTGATGAGCCTGAGATAGTGGCAGAGGCGCAGTACAAGATGGCGCAGTGCTACTCCCTTTTGGACTGGAACTATGAATCAGAGGAACTGTTCCAACGCTCCGGCCAGACCAAGACAGGCTTGGCCCGACAGCGCGATTATCAGGCAAGACTTGCATCGCACCTGATCAAACAGGAACGCTATGAGGAGGGCATAGCCCCGCTTGAGGAGGCCATCAACCGCAAGGGCGTAAGCAAGACACAGCGTATCCGTGAAAAATATCTGCTGGCCCAGTTGTACAAGACTACCGGCAGAAATGATGACGCCTACCGTATGTTCGGCAAGGTGATACGTATGAGCCCACCCCATGAGATAGAGTTCCACGCACGCATCCAGCAGACTGAGACAATGGCTCAGAACGGCAATGTGCGCAAGATCATGAAAAAACTCAAACGTATGGAGCGTGACCCCAACAACAAGGAGAGCCTGGACCAGATATATTATGCCAAGGGTAACATCTATCTGCTCAGAGGTGATACCGCTACCGCATTGAAACTCTATAATGACGGGGCCGAAAAATCAGAGAAATCATCGCCTGAAAAAGGAATCCTGCTGCTCACCATGGCCAATCTCTATTGGGATATGGCCGATTACCCCAACGCCTCAAGATGCTACTCGCAGGCAGTGGGCATGATTGGCGCCTCACACAAGGAATATCAGACCGTAAAGCTCCGCTCTGAGGTTCTTGAAGACCTGGTAAAATGCACAGAGACCATCAAGCTCCAGGACAGCCTGCAATGGCTGGCCACTCTGCCTGAGGATAAGCTGTTCACCTTAATAGAACAGGTAATAGAGGATGTCAAAGAGAAGGACCGCCTTGAAGAGGAGCGCCGCAAACAGGAGGCCAAGAATCAGGCCATCAAAGATGCAGCCTCAAAGACATCAGTAAAAGATGATGATGACACCAAATCAGGCGGATGGTATTTCTACAACGCCAAGGCTGTAGAGCGGGGTAAGAAGGAATTCAAGAAGCAGTGGGGTGACCGCAAACTTGAGGACAACTGGCGCAGGTCAAACAAGACGATGCTGGCCGCAGCACCGGATATTGCAGATTATACCAGCCCATTTGATGAAAACGGGGTACCTACAGACTCTACCGCCTTAGTCTCTGATTCCGCCAAGTTCAAATCACCGGAGACTGACCCCTACAAGATAGAGTATTACATACAGCAGATACCGTTCCTGGAAGATGAGAAGATAAAATCAAACAAACTCATATCAGAGGCGCTCCTGGAGCAGGGAATCATCTACAAAGACCGCCTACAGGAATATCCTGACGCTGAGAAGTCATTTGTACGCATAACCACAGACTATCCCCAATCCGATGAGGCCGACAAGGCCATGTACAACCTATATCTCATGTACTCGCTGTGGGGCAAGACCGTTGAGGCTGACAGCTGCCGCGCCCGCATGCAGCGCCTCTACCCAGAGAGTGACTACACGGTGATGGTATGTGACCCTGAATACATTGACAACGCCCGTTACGGAAAGCACCGCGAGGATTCAATCTATGCCGTAACATACGATGCATACCGCAGAGGTGATGTGTTCACCGTAAAGGAGAACTGCCGTATATCGGCCACAAAATATCCTATCGGACAACACCGCGCCAAGTTCATGTTCCTGGATGCCACACTTGACCTGCAGGACGGTGACACCAACTCATTCCTGGAGAAACTCAAGGAGATAGTGGCCAAATACCCGGAGAATGAGATAAGCCAGTTGGCCGGCCTTATAGCCCAGGGCATACAGAACGGAAAGATACTGCAGTCCACATCATTCGGCTCAATATGGGACCGCCGCAACGGCACCACTGATGAGACCGCCGTTTCAGACAGCCTCAAGCCCCAGTTCAGCGATGACCGCTACCAGCCGTTCCTGTTCGTATTGGCCTATCCTGATGGTGAGCTGAACCGCAACCAGCTGCTGTTTGAGGTGGCGCGGTACAATTTCACCAACTACATGATGCGTAACTTTGACATGGAGTTCCAGACAGAGCAGGGCATAGGAATGCTCAAGGTGGGTGAGTTCCTCAACTTTGATGAGGCGTTTGTATATAGCCGCAGCCTGTATGATGACACGGATATGGCAGCCAAGCTGAGCGGCATAAAAGCCGTCATCATCAGCCCCAAGAACCTGGATATACTGCTCAAGCACTATAGTTTCAACGAGTATCAGGAGTTCTATGAAGAGCATTTCCTGAATATCCCCGAGTTTGATATAGACGGAGCCACACTCTTTGAAGAGTATAACCAAAACACTGACCAAGACGATGGAGAATAAGCTGGGTACACTATTATGGGTCGATGATGAGATTGACCTGCTCAGGGCACACATACTGTTCCTTGAGAACAAAGGCTATGAGGTGGACACCACAACCAACGGCCACGATGCGCTTGAGATGTGCCGTGCCCGCCAGTATGACCTGGTGCTGCTTGATGAGCACATGGTGGGCATGAGCGGCCTGGAGACGCTTCAGTACATCAAGGACATAGACCCCAACATCCCGGTAGTCATGGTAACCAAGAGTGAGGAGGAGAACATCATGGACCAGGCCATAGGCTCCAAGATAGCAGATTACCTCATCAAGCCGGTACACCCCAACCAGATACTGCTCTCACTCAAGAAGAACATACACAAGCGCGATATCGTAACAGCTGAAACAGACCGCAACTACCAGCAGAACTTTGGCAAGCTGAGCATGCAGATAAATGACTCCCTCACGGCCGATGACTGGATAGAGGTCTATAGGCAGCTGGTATATTGGGAACTTGAGCTCAAGGAGGCTGACAGCTCCATGCATGACATGCTCAAGATGCAGAAGACAGAGGCCAACGCCGCATTCGCCAAGTTCATAAAGCGCAACTACATGGGCTGGATGACTGACTGTGAAAAGAGCCCGGTCATGAGCCCTGACCTGTTCAAGAAATACATATTCCCCACCCTTGACGGCGGTGAGAAGCTGTTTCTGATCGTTATGGATAACTTCCGATATGACCAGTGGCGTGTGTTATCGGCCGAACTGGCGGAGCTCTTTACCTTTGATGAGCAGCTCTACTACAGCATACTGCCCACCGCCACACAGTACTCCCGTAACGCCATATTCTCAGGCCTTATGCCGGAGCAGATAAGCCGCATGTTCCCCACCCTGTGGGTGGATGAGGACTCAGAGGAGGGCAAGAACCTTAACGAGGCACCGCTCATACAGACCCATCTGGAGCGTTACCGCCGCAAGAACACATTCTCTTATAATAAGGTCAATGACTCAGCCGCAGCAGACAAACTGCTCAGCCAGTTCAACAACCTGCTGCCCAATGACCTCAATGTGGTGGTGGTCAATTTCATTGACATACTGTCACACGCCAAGACAGACTCCCGCATGATGCGTGAGCTGGCCAATGACGAGGCAGCCTACCGCAGCCTGATACTCTCATGGTTCCGCCATTCATCGGTCCGTGAACTGTTCCGCTCCATGGCCGCCACAGGCCGCAAGGTTATGATAACCACTGACCACGGCAGCATACTGGTGAACCACGCCATCAAGATAGCCGGTGACCGTACCACCAACACCAACCTGCGCTACAAGCTGGGCAAGAACTTAGGGTTCAACCCCAAGGATGTGTATGAGATAACGGAGCCTCTCAAGGCCCACCTGCCCTCACCCAACGTGAGCACATCATACATATTCTGCACTGAGGCCGATTACTTTGTATATCAGAACAACTTCAACAGTTACGCATCATTCTACAAAGAGACCTTCCAGCACGGAGGTGTATCGCTTGAGGAGATGATAATACCTTTCATAACCCTTAACCCCAAAAAGAAATGACCCAAATTAAGATACAGGACCTGGACCATATAGAAGAGGCCGCACGCGAGTTTATAGGCCAGATGGGCGATGATACAGTATTTGCATTCTACGGCAAGATGGGTGCCGGCAAGACTACATTCATCAAAGCTCTGTGCAAACTGCTTGGCGTAGAGGATGAGGTGAACTCCCCCACCTTTGCCATCATCAATGAGTACCGCTCAGAGACCACCGCTGAACTTATCTACCACTTTGATTTCTACCGCATCAAGAAACTTGAGGAGGTCTATGACCTGGGATATGAGGACTATTTCTACAGCGGCGCCCTCTGCTTCATAGAGTGGCCTGAGCTGGTTGAGGAGCTGCTCCCCACTGATGCAAAAAAAATAACCATCACCGAGAACAGTGATGGTTCACGTACTATCGTCATCTAAAAATGATACAATTGGGGTCAGACCCCTTTTGTATCATTTTGCTCTATTCGCCTAAGGAGTCTACGTAATCAGCCTCTGCCTCGACAATCAGAATGATTTCATCGGCAGGGAAAGAGCCTATCTTGTCGCGTTTGGCCTCCTTGATGATGTACTCAACAAGGGCATCATTGTCAATGTTGATGCAGCCGTCAGCATCGGGCTCCTGTTCCAGCACCCCGCTGGTGGTGAAGTAGTCATTTATGACATCGAGTATATAATACAAGGTGTCATCAGAATACTTCTCCTTGAGTTCCTGAGGCAGGGTGTTCCTGATATATTCAACCGTTTTCTGATCGTCTATATCATCCTCCAGAAATTCATCCTGTGCCATAATCAGATAAGAGCGTTAAGTTTCTCCTGATAGACATTCTTCATAGCCAGACCAACCACGCGGTCCACCTCCTTTCCGTCCTTGAGGAGCACAACGGTGGGAACGTTCATGATTCCGAACTTCTCCGTAAGGTCATCATTCTCCTCAATGTCACACTTGCCTACTATGGCCTTGCCGTCATACTCAGCGGCAATCTCTTCAATGATGGGGCCCAGACGTTTGCAGGGACCGCACCATGTAGCCCAGAAATCCACCAGCACAGGCTTGCCTTGTGAGATGATCTCATTAAAATTCTGACTTGTAATCTCAATTTCCATAATCTTGGTGTTATTTATTGAATGTTAATTCTACTGATTCCCTGCCCTTAAGGTAAGTAACAAGCTCCTGGGTGACGCTTATCCTCCTTGCGGCCGATGCCAGGCAGACCTTGTTGCTGCCGTCAGACATCTCAAACTTAAGCGTGACATTACCCTCCTTCTGCGTGAGAGTGTCCAGGTCACTCACAAACTCCTTGTCAAGTGATGTAAGCGGCATGGATACTGACAGGCTGCTGATGGCTGAGTCCTTGACATCCTGCAGCAGCTCTATGGAGTTTATCACAAAGTCTGTCCTCTCAGGCATATATCTGTTCTGCAGGCACTTAGCCTTGATGTACAAGAAATTGCCCACCTTCATCATGTTGCACCACCTGAGCCAAGGCTCACCGAACAGGGCAATCTCTGACGAGCCTGTAAAATCCTCAATCCTGGTAAAGCCGCACGGCTTGCCGTTCTTCATGCGTGACTCACGCACACCGGTCACCACGCCGCCCAGAATAAGGTCCTTATTGAGGAGTGACTGCCTGTCATCAAGCTGGGCCATACCCACGTTGCACACGTTCTCCAATATGACACGGTAATCATCAAGCGGATGGGCCGATATGTAGATGCCCACCAGCTCCTTCTCCTTGTTGAGCTTGTCCAGGGCCGACCACTCAGGAGCCTCAGGTATGGAGGGTGTGGCTATCTCCACCGCCTCACCCATATCGCCAAACAGTGAGAACTTGGTCTCCATGCGGTCAGTCTGGTATTTGGTGCCGTAGCGCACCAGCACATCACTGAACACCTCATTCTTGCCGCAGGGCTGCAGGAACTGCTCACGGCGTATCTCCGGGAAGCAGTCAAATGCCCCTGACAGCGCCAGGTTCTCAATGTTCTTGCGGTTGCAGGCGCTCAGGTTGACACGCTGCACAAAGTCAAATATGCTCTTGAAAGGCCCGCCCACCTTACGCTCATTTACAATGGCGGCCACAGCGTTCTCACCCACTCCCTTGACCGATGCCATACCAAAGCGTATGTCACCCTTGGCGTTGACACCAAAGCGGGGCACGCTCTCGTTTACATCGGGCCCAAGGACGTTTATTCCCATGGCCTTGCACTCATCCATCAGCTTGGTGATTTCAGTGATATCACCAGCGCGACTCAACACGGCGGCCATATACTGTGAGGGGTAGTTGGCCTTTAGGTATGCTGTCTGGTATGCCACCCATGAGTAGCATGTGGCATGTGACTTGTTGAACGCGTATGATGCAAACTTCTCCCAGTCTGCCCATATCTTCTCAAGCACCTTGGGGTCATGGCCGTTGGTCTTGCCGCCTTCTATGAACTTGGGCTTGAGGTGATCCAGCTTGTCCTTGAGTTTTTTACCCATGGCCTTACGCAGGGTATCACTCTCACCGCGGGTAAAGTTGGCCAGCAGACGTGACAGCAGCATGACCTGCTCCTGATATACTGTTATGCCGTAGGTATCCTTAAGGTACTTTTCCATGACCGGTATGTCATACTCAATGGGCTTGCGGCCCAACTTACGGTCTATGAAGTCAGGGATATAATCCATAGGCCCCGGACGGTAGAGGGCGTTCATGGCTATCAGGTCCTCAAACACACCGGGCTGCAACTCACGCAGGTATTTCTGCATGCCGGGCGATTCAAACTGGAACGTACCTATGGTGCGGCCATCACAGTATAGCTGGAAGGTCTTCTTGTCATCTATGGGAATGGTATCGATATCAAGGTCAATACCAAGGCTTGTCTTAATGTTCTCAACGGCCTCCTTGATGATGGAGAGGGTCTTAAGGCCCAGGAAGTCCATCTTGATAAGGCCGGTATCCTCAATCACGCTGCCCTCATACTGCGTTACCAGCAGGCGGTCACCCGTATCCTTATCAGTAGCCCACGATACAGGCACCCAGTCAGTCACGTCATCACGGCAGATGATGGTACCGCAGGCATGAACACCCGTACCGCGCACGTTACCCTCAAGCATCTTGGCAAACTGTATGGTCTTGCGCAGTTTCTCATCTGATGATGCCGCAGCCTGCTGCAACTCAGGGACACACTCCAGCACGTTGCTCAGGTTCATCTTGCGGGGCTTGCCGCTGGGATCATCGGGCAGACGGTCAGGGATGGCCTTGCAGAGGTTGTTGGATATATCCAGCGGCACCTCAAGCACGCGGGCAACATCCTTGATGGCCATCTTGGTGGCCATTGTGCCGTAGGTTATGATGTGGGCCACCTTCTCCTTGCCGTATTTCTCAGTCACCCACTGCAGCACGCGGCCGCGGCCGTCATCATCAAAGTCAACATCGATATCAGGCAGTGATATGCGGTCAGGGTTAAGGAAACGCTCAAACAGCAGGTCATACTTGATGGGGTCTATCTGCGTGATACCCAGGCAGTAGGCCACAGCTGATCCGGCGGCCGATCCACGTCCCGGTCCTACCGATACGCCCAACTCCGTACGCGCCGCATTGATAAAGTCCTGCACAATGAGGAAGTATCCCGGGAAACCCATGGTCTTCATGATGTGGAGCTCAAACTTGAGCTGCTCCATCACGCTGTCAGGTATGGGGTCACCGTAACGTACCTTGGCACCCTTGAAGGTGAGCTCGGCCAGATAATCGGCCTCCAGCTTGATACGGTACAGCTTGTCATAGCCTCCCAGCTTCTTTATCTTCTTGTCAGCATCCTCCTTGGACATGACGGTCTCGCCGTGCTCATTGCAGGTGAACTCCTTGAAGAGGTCCTCCTCAGTAAGACGCTGGCGGTATTCATCCTCTGTGCCAAACTCCACGGGTATGGCAAAGTTAGGCATGATGGGCGGATGGTTGATGGAGTACTCCTCAACCTTGTCAAGTATCTCCACCGTGCCGGCCAGAGCCTCAGGCACATCCTCAAACAGGCGGTTCATCTCATCCGTAGTCTTGAACCACTCCTGCTTGGAGTAACGCATCAGGCTGGGGTCATCGGGAGTACGTCCGGTAGAGAGGCATATCAGCAGTTCGTGGGCATCGGCATTCTCCTCATCAAGGAAGTGGACATCGTTGGTGCATACCATCTTGATGCCCAGCTTGCGTGACATCTCAATGAGATGCTTGTTCACGTTCTGCTGCAGGGGGAACGCCTCATGGTTGGCGTTGGGCACGGTGGCCTTGTGGCGCTGCAGCTCCAGGTAGTAGTCATCACCAAACAGGTTATGGAACCACTCCACCACCTTCTCTGCCTCATCAATCTTACCGGCAGTGATAAGCTTGGGCACCTCACCGCCCAGACAGGCCGAGCAGCATATTATGCCCTCGTGGTACTTCTCCAGGTCATACTTGTCAGTACGCGGATGTGAGTAGAATCCGTCCATCCAGGCGCGTGACACTATCTTGATGAGGTTGTGGTAACCCTTCTCATTCTTGGCCAGCAGGATAAGGTGATAGTTGGCACCGTCCAGTTCCTTGCTGTCACGCTGCTCCTTGCGGCGGGGTGCCACATAGACCTCACAGCCTATGATAGGCTTGAAATGCTTACCCTCTTCCTTAAGCTTGTCATTTACCTTGTCGCAGTAGTTCTTGAACTCCTTAATGCCCATCATGTTACCGTGATCAGTCACGGCAACGCCGCGCATACCATCAGCTATGGCCTTGTCAACCAGCTTCTTGATGTTGGTCTGGCCGTCCAGCAGAGAGTACTGCGTATGTACGTGTAGATGGACAAATTCCTGCATAAATTCCTTGAACTGAAAAAGTTTTTAAAGTTACTTCCTCTTATCGGCTTGCGCAAGAGTAATCCTGCTAAAAGTTTTCAACACACAACAGGAACAGTTCTTTTTTTACTCCACTTTGAGGAGACCCGAACTTTTTGGGGTATCAGTATCTGA
>DBYQ01000053.1:0-20531 GCA_002310015.1 Bacteroidales bacterium UBA1182 | reverse complement strand
TCTGATACCGATACCCCAAAAGTTCTCTGTGCAGATTTTATATGGAACACAAAAAGAACCGTCCCTATTGTGTACTTTATCTGCAAAAGTTCTATCTTTGTAAAATAAATACTAACGTAATGGCTGAGAACAACGGAAAGCATACCACAATAAACCCCGAGGGAAAAACTACACTCACCATAGTGGCAGTTCTTTTCTTTGTAATTAACCTGCCCCTATTCCTGATTACGCCCATCTACGGATGGTGGTCATACCTGGCATTAGGCATAACGCTGATGTTCGTATGGTTTTTTCTGCATTTCTTCAGGAATCCGGTAAGACGTTTCCCCAGCGATGACGTTGAGAAAGTGGTGGTATCGCCTGCTGACGGCACCATAGTGGCAATTGAAGAGGTTGATGAGACAGACTACTTCAAGGACCGCCGCATAGTAGTGTCAATATTCATGAGCGTTTACAGTGTACACGCCAACTGGTTCCCCGTAAACGGAACGGTAACCAAGGTAGAGCATCAGGACGGCAGTTTCTACGCCGCCTTCAAGCCTAAGGCCAGCACTGAGAATGAGCGTTCACTCGTTGTGATTAAGACCCCTGAGGGCAAGGAGATCATGCTCCGCCAGATTGCCGGAGCCCTGGCCCGCAGAGTTGTAACATACTGCAAGCCCGGTGATGAGGCCCACATTGACAAACACATGGGATTCATCAAGTTCGGCTCCAGAGTTGATGTATATCTCCCGGTTGATACGCTGGTATGCGTCAAGTTAAACCAGAAAGTAACAGCCGATATTTCAATCCTGGCAAAACTATCCTGATAAAATGGCAAACCGCATTACAAGACATATTCCCAATACCATTACATGCTGCAACCTACTTTCAGGCTGCATGGCTGTAATGGCCGCTTTCAACGCAGATGCCTGGCACACCCTGCTGTGGGTAGTGGCAGGTGCTTTGTTTGATTTCTGTGACGGACTCTCCGCCCGTGCCCTCAAGGCCTACTCGCCCATCGGAAAGGAACTTGATTCACTGGCAGACCTTGTCACATTCGGGCTTGCCCCGGCCATGCTCTGCCTGATGACCCTGCGAGGCTTTGACTACGCATGCCCCGCACTGGCCACAGCCTATCCCTACATAGGATTGCTGCTGGCAGTATTTGCAGCCCTGCGCCTGGCCAAGTTCAACACTGACGAGCGCCAGACCACATCATTCCTGGGGCTTGCCGTTCCTGCCAACGCCCTGTTCTGGTGCGGTCTTTTCCAGGTAGACATGACAGATTTGTCATTCGCCCCCTGGATCATAGGGGCTCTGGTCATTCTGTTTGCCGGGCTTATGGTAAGCGAGATTCCCATGTTCTCACTCAAGTTCAAGAGTCTGAGCTGGGCCGATAACCAGGTAAGGTTCATATTCCTGATAGTGTCAGTCATAATCCTTATCTTCATCCATGAGAAAGGACTTGCAGCTGTCATAGGATGGTACATAATCCTGTCAATACTGACAAAAGGCCGTCACTGATCCTGTTTGGCATATTATTTGCCCTTCACTATTAAAAACGGACACAAATGATTATAACCGCACTAATAATACTGTTTATCCTGCTGTTCGTACTGCTTGCAGTACTGACATTTGCAAGAGACGTGCTTGTCACCATACTGGCAGCCATTGTAGGCTTTTTCCGCAAAGGTGACCGCAAGCAGAAAAACACAGAAGGGCAGCAGACCGTACGCAAACGGGCCAGATCAAAAAAGAAAGTACTATCAGATTCTGACGGTGAATACGTTGATTTTGAAGAGGTAAAAAACAACTGATTATGAAAAACAGGTTTATTATCCTCACTTTATCCGCACTACTGATATTAATCAGTTCCTGCAGCAAGGATGATAACTCAGAATATATCCCTCCCTATGTTGACCTTGGCCTGAGTGTAAAATGGGCCACATGTAATGTCAGGGCATCGCAGCCCCAGGAATACGGAGAATACTTTGCCTGGGGTGAGACAAGCAGTAAAGACCGATATTATTGGTCCACATACAAGTACAATGTAGGTGAGTTTGATGAGGACGTAATGGAGAGCCTCACCAAATACTGCCCCAAGGCCGGTTTCGGATATAACGGCTATACTGATACCCTTTCAGTGCTGGAATTATCTGATGACGTGGCAAATGTCAGATGGGGCGGCAACTGGCGTCTCCCTACCGCCAAAGAGTTCCAGGAACTACGTGACAGCTGCGAATGGGAATGGACATCCCTGAACGGCGTAAAGGGATTCAAAATAACCAGTAAAGTAACAGGCTTTACAGAACAATCCATATTCCTGCCCGCCGCCGGATACAAAAGCGGATCAAAGCTATTCAACAGCGACCCCACGGTAACCTATTGGACAAATACGCTCTATTCAAAATGGCCTTATTTCACATATTGCATCACCTATCATTTTGATGAAGATAAAGATATCAACAGCTCCATCTATATAGGTAATTCCGGCAGATACATAGGGCGCCCCATCCGGGCCGTGTGGGATTAACAACATATCCGCAAGCCTCACCATCATGGCACTTTTCAGTCAAGCACCACTCTACGCACTGCAGTTCCTTCCTGTCAAGGGTATAGTCAATGCCCGTGACCTGGGCGGTTACACCATGCAGGACGGGCGCATTCTGCGTGACGGGGTGCTGCTGCGGTCAGCCCATCTGGCAGAGGCCACTGATGATGACCTCAAGTGGCTGGCAGAGCTTCCGGTGGCAAAGGTGATAGATTTCAGGAAAGAACAGGAGAAACCGGGCAGAGTGGACCGCGTCATACCTGGAGCAGAATATGTGATACTGCCCGTTGACGCCAGCGGCAACGCAATGGCAGACGCCACAGAAGATGAGAAGAAAAAGTTTACAAACCAAAAGAAGTTTGAGGTAAAGAATATAATTGTTTTTGCAGCATTCAATGAGAGGGCGCAGAAGCTGGTGCGTAACATGTATCCCACGCTCCTGTTTGACCCCGATTGCCAGAAACAGTTTGCCACCTTTTTCCAGCACATACTGGCCACAGACCAGGGTGCCGTGCTCTACCACTGCACCCAGGGAAAAGACCGCACAGGAATAGCATCGGCCCTGATCCTGGCCGCCCTGGGCGCCAGCCGTGAGACCATCATATCTGACTTTGACGCCACTAACAAGGTCTATGAGAAAGACGTAAGGAAATACACCCGCCGCGTAAGATTCCTGGGCGGCAAGGAAGAGGAGATAGACGTAGTAAAAGCCTTCATGGGCTGCAACACAGAGAACTTCATCAACGCCCTGAACGCCATAGACCGTGAATACGGCTCCTTAGAAGCATACCTGAAGGGTCCCATAGGCCTCACTGATGCCGATATCCTTACCCTGCGTGTCCGCTATCTGCTATGACACAGTAGGGTCGTTTCCCTGTGTCACCCATATTGACAACCGCCAATTCCTGGCCGATAGCCCTGATTGTGGCAAAAATCTGATTCAGGCGCTCTGTTGAGGGCTTCTTGGTGCCGCTGATGTATTGGGCAAACAGACTTTGCGATATACCCATTCTTCGGGCAATAGCCGATGCGTTCAACTCCGGATGAGCCATAAACAACCTGTAGAGCTCAGTTTGGTTCTTGGTTTGGAAGAATCCCTCAAAGCTCAGATCCTCATCAATATCCGGCCAGTTTATGCCATATGCATCAACAGTGTAGTTTGCTCTCTGCTTGATTGTGGCATTCTTTAACCGCGGATAATCGGCAAAATGTTCACTGGATTCGCGACCATCGACAGTCCGAATCCACACCGCATCATCCGTTAACCATACTTTCTCTATCTCAATCATAACTATCTGTCCTTATTAAAATATCTGTTCCAGTGCTCTGCTATAACCTCTTGATTCTCCTCAATAATGGATTCTATCATTTTTAATTCCGATGGCTTGAATCCTTGATTCTCCACCAGGCTGATAGGGAAGATTGAATACTTTGCTTTTGCTCCTCCTCTCAGTACATGGATATGAATAGGGTTGTGCTCATTGGAATAGAATTTGAAAACAAATCCAAAAAGGATAAATACAGTTGGCATAGCTTTTATTTTTTTGTGTTCAGGGCGAAAATAGGTAATAATTCTATTACCTCCAAATAAATGATTGAATAAGAACCATTAAAAATACGAATCAACTTAATTAACACCAACAATAATCACTCAAAAATCATTTCTATTTTAGGTAAAAAATTCACTATCTTTACAAAGCTAAAGAATTGACATAGCCACAAATGATTAACCGTTTCTTCTACAGAGCATCGTTTTCTGAATTCATTAATGGCTCCAGAGATCAAATCTTTGGTCAGATAGCATCTATGGATGAGGGTGACAGCGTGGCCGAACAAAAGTTTGCATGGTCTGAGGAGATTGATATCATGAAACAAGTTCTGGCACCCTGGCAGAATGAATACGCTGAGATCATTTTTGAATACTCAATTCCCCGACTCGGCAAGCGCATTGATGTAGTCCTTCTGCTGCGCGGCATAGTATTCGCAATAGAATTCAAAGCCGGCCAAGACACCTATCTGCAGGCCGATATGGAACAAGTCATGGATTATGCACTTGACTTGAAGAATTTCCATTTGGACAGCCACGATAGAACAATTGTACCAATACTGGTTGCAACTGAGGCAAAAGAGAACACCAGTACACTATTCTTCTCTGTTTATAACGACATGATCTACAACCCCATCATGTCCAACATAAATAACCTGCAGAACATAATATCAAAGGTTATTGACAAGGAACACGCGCAACCTTCAAAAGAAAGCGACTTAGCCAATTGGGCTATAAGTCGCTACTCACCCACTCCAACAATAATTGAGGCAGCCAGCGCATTATATCAGAACCATTCCGTTGAAGATATAACCCGCCATGAGGCAGCCGGAGCAGCACTAGAGGACACTACCAAGTTTGTACTTAATGTCATAGAACGCAGCAAGCAGAATGGAGAGAAAAGCATCTGCTTTGTAACAGGCGTACCTGGCGCAGGAAAGACTCTTGTAGGCCTAAATGTAGCCATTCAGCAGTCTGTAAAAGAGGAGAATGCACCTGAGGATGAACGCAATCTTGCCGTCTATCTTTCAGGTAATGGCCCATTAGTAAAGGTCTTAACAGCAGCCCTTGCCAAAGACAAACAAAGCAAGGACAAAGCCAAGGGAAAGAAGTGCAATATCACCGACGCCAAGCGTGAAGTATCTCAGTTTATTCAGATAATCCACCGCTACCGTTCCAATATGCTTGCCAAAATTAAGCTACCCATAGAGAACGGAAAACTTGAGATAGATGAGACCAAATCTATTGCACACAAAACAGCCGGCCATGGTGAAGTAGAGCATGTAGCAATCTTTGATGAGGCCCAGCGCTCATGGGATCTGGAGCATCTGGCCGGATGGCTGGCCAGAGGCGGCAGCCGCGGTGGCATGAAAAAAGTGCCAGACTTCCCTATGTCTGAGGCCGAGTTCCTTATCTGGTCACTTGACCTACGTAAAGACTGGGCAGTAATAGTATGCCTTGTTGGAGGCGGTCAAGAAATCAACACTGGTGAAGCCGGAATAGGTGAATGGATTCGCGCCGTTAATGAAACATTCCCCGATTGGAAAGTTTATCTATCAAAGCATCTCACAGACAAGGAATATGCCGAGGGCAATGTAGCTGAGCTTATAGCCCACAACCAGAATGCTCAGCAAGTTGAACAGCTGCATCTGTCTGTATCAATGCGCTCATTCCGCGCTGAGAAACTCTCAAACTTTGTTCATTATCTACTGGATAGAGATGTTGAGAACGCCAAGCAACTATATCAGGAGATCAAAGAAAAATACCCCTTACTCTTAACCCGTGACCTAAACAAAGCAAAGAAATGGCTTGAGAAAGTCCATCGCGGATCCGAGCGCTACGGTATAGTTGTATCATCTCAGGCTTATCGCCTCAAACCCTTAGCCATAGATGTACGTTTACAGCCAGATGTAGAACAATGGTTCCTTGCTGATAAGACAGACGTACGTTCTTCACTATTCCTTGAAGATGTAGCAACAGAGTTTGATATTCAAGGATTGGAACTTGACTGGACCTGCCTGGTTTGGGATGGCGATTTCCGCTACACACCACACGGCTGGGATCACAACGCATTCCGGGGCAGCAAGTGGAATAAGATTAGAAATAAGGAAGCTCAATCATATCAACTCAACGCATACCGCGTGCTTATGACCCGTGCACGCCAGGGAATGATTATTTGTGTACCTGAAGGCAACCCAGATGATCCCACTCGACTTCCTGAGTTTTATGATGGTACATATCAATACCTCAAGTCTATTGGAATAGAAGAGATTTAAAATGAAGCGGATTGAAGTAGTTGCAGCAATCATTCATGATGATGAGGGACGCATCTTTGCCACCCAGCGCGGATATGGAGAATTCAAGGACTACTGGGAGTTCCCGGGCGGTAAAATGGAACCTGGAGAATCACCTGAGGAGGCCTTGAAGCGTGAAATATGGGAGGAACTGGAAACCAGAATTGTCATTGAAAGATTGGTCACTACCATAGAATATGATTATCCCACCTTCCATCTGACAATGCACTGCTACTGGTGTAAAGTTGAAACCGGCAGTCTCACACTTAAAGAGCATGAGGCGGCACGCTGGCTTGACCGTGACCATTTGGAGAGTGTAAACTGGCTACCCGCCGATCTGCAACTGCTGCAAATAATAAAATCCGACAAAAAATAATGTCTTTTATTCTATGAACATAGAAGATTACAGAGAATTTTGTCTGTCACTGGGAGAGGATGTGGAGGAGAAGCTGCCGTTTGCTGGGTTCAAGGGTGGTGACAGCGTGCTGGTGTTTTATGTTCACGGGCATATGTTTTCTTATCTGGACTGCGATGAATACTCATCGGTAGGTCTTAAATGCCAGCCGGAACGCATAGAGGAACTTAAGCTGCAGTACGACTGCATAGGTAAGGCAAGCCACATGTCACCCAAGCATTGGATTGGAGTCAATCCGGACTGTGGCCAGGATGAACTGCTCCGGGAACTCACCCGGAACTCCTACCAGATTGTCAAGAGCAAGTACAAAGCCCAATAGCACAACCCATTTGTACTACTTACTTCTCTCAAAATCTATTTTTGTAAGATATTTTTATTTCCACTGCAAAATTGGTCTAATTTTTGACTTTTTTTGCAGTGGAACACTATATTCAATAGTTTACGAACTTGACTATACTATATCAAATCTGGTATGTCAATAATATATAATCTTTGGAACAGTACTCCTCAGCCTTCTCAATAAGCAATATGGTTGTTTCCAAAATGGAAATGACCACTACACACGGTCCCCTTTGGTATATTTCGCTTAACATATGAGATTGTAAAGAATCCCCTGTTTAGATTCTAAATCCTAAAAATTTTTGAAAAATATTTGCAGGAATCAATTATAGGTGTTACCTTTGCATCACCAGAACCCGCCAAGCCTCTCAACGATGCTCAAATGTGCGGGTCGTTTTATTTTATACCAGTTAATACCATTAATACTAATTATACTATGAGTAACAAGATTCCTTTTCAAAAACCGTTTGCAAATGCACACGATCTTATTCTTCTTTTACAATCTCGTGGATTAAATATTGCTGACCCTGTTAAGGCTGAGCGATACTTGGAATTTATCGGGTACTATAGGCTATCGGCTTACATGTTTCCTCTATTACAGATGCCAAAGGAGAAACATCGGTATAAGCCTAACACAACATTCAGTCATGTTATGATGCTTTATCGTTTTGACAAGAAGCTACGTCTGCTTCTATTCAATGAAATAGAAAAGATTGAGGTTGCAGTAAGAAGTTCCATAGTCAATATAGGCTGTGAATTGTTAGGTGACTCTTTTTGGATTACCAATGAAGATTTCTTTACTGATATGAGCAAATTCAATCATACTTTAGAGTTGATTGATTCTGAATTGCATAAATCTCGTGAAGATTTTATAGTCCATTTTAGTCAGACTTACTCAAACATCTATCCTCCAGCATGGATATTGGCAGAGATACTTCCATTTGGAGTCATAACAAACATATTCAGTAATATCAAATCTGCTAGAGTTAAGAAACGCATTGCAAATAAGTATGGTCTTCAAATAGCCCCTTTTGAATCTTGGCTCACTATTATCACGCTTACGCGGAATGCTTGTTGTCATCATGCCCGTGTTTGGAATAAGCAGAATACTTTAAAGCCTATGTTGCCCAACAAAACAACAGGGCGATGGATAACGTTACCAACAGATACGCTACGTATATATTTTGACCTATGTATCATCAAATATTTTGTTGATGTTTTATCTCCACAGAATGATATGAAAGCCAAAATTGATGCCTTACTTAATTGTTTTCCTGATATTGATATCAGGGCTATGGGTTTCCCACATGGATGGGAGGATGAGCCTTTGTGGAAGTAAGCTTAGAAATCTGTTGCTATATCAACTTTGTGCTGAGGCAACCCGAAGCCTCATCCAGCCGGACACATCGGCTGAAATCAATTGAATGGCCGTCATATACTGCGGACGTATCTATTCCTCGGTTCCGGAACTCTGATATCAGCGCCTGGTCATGATTGGCGCGTGCCGATGTCCAGCCTGCATTGCCCACCTGACGGTTGAACTCTTCTACTAAACTCTGGGTGGATGCAGCTCTGAAGCGGGCTGCGAACTCCTGAAGGGAATTGTTTGTTCTCATAATAGGATATGTTTTGAAGTTAATAATGTTGCTTCCGCATCATAACTTGACCACCGTGGCATCCTAATTGCTCGGTTGGTGCGGTAGCCCTAACGGGCTCCTGCTCTTGATGCTGGGACAAAGGTATTAAGTTTTTTTGGAAATGAAGTAGTAAAACGTAACATGAAACGAAATATTGGAAAAACGGACAAAAATTGCCAAAAACACCTTGGAAAAACGGACAAAATACCTTATTCTTGCCATAGAAAAACGGACAAAATATGCTTAAGAGAAAGATTGATAGTATAATAGACTCTATCTATGTGCCATTGGGGATGGTTGACTTCGTCGAGCTAAACCTTCTCTTTGGCTACTTTTGGTGACAAAGGGGACACATCTCTTTAACAACTTTCAGTCGCTTCGCTTTGTAAAAGCGTCCCTTCGGGCCGAGCGCCCCTTTTGTACTAAAAATCACAGATATCACATATATTTGCTTACTTTGTATGCATCAGTAAAAGGGACAAGCTTATGCTAATATTTGAAACATTAAAAAAAGACGAAATCAAGGAGGCCTCCCAGCTGGCCGCCAGAGCATATTTTGATTATATCTACATAACCATATTTTTCCCTGGTGTTAAGGAGCGGCAAAGGGGTTTGGCCCGATTCCTGGCAATAAACAGGAAGGGAAACTATAAGGGCTCGCATATGTTGACCGCACGTCTGGACGATCGGATGGTGGCCGAGGCG
Organism: Bacteroidales bacterium UBA1182; assembly: GCA_002310015.1. Classification (GTDB taxonomy): domain Bacteria; phylum Bacteroidota; class Bacteroidia; order Bacteroidales; family Bacteroidaceae; genus Colenecus. The sequence continues at coordinate 11,062 of DBYQ01000053.1, read as the reverse complement.
GCGCTTGAGCCACCAGGTTACAAGCAGCCATCGGTACTCAAGTTCATACTGAGCGGTTATCTGAAGATGTATTTCCTTACCAACTGGAAGCATCTGCATGCTTTCCTGGCCAAGGATCAGGAGGCCGGTACCCCATGTCATGATTATCAGAAAAAATATCCCGATGTATGGTACCTGAGTATGATTGAGGTTGATCCCTCGTTTCACAACCAAGGCATCGGCACTGAGTTCCTGTCGTATCTGGAGGATTACGTTCGCCGGCACGGGGGTAAGACTATGGTACTGTTCACCAACAACCGGGAGAACCTGAGTTTCTACACAAAACGCGACTACCAGGTGTTCAATGAGTTTGAGATTACCCATAACGGTCAAACCATGGGCAACTGGAGTCTTAAGAAATTGCTGTAGCCATTGGGGTTTCACTATCTTTGAAGAAACAAAGCCTTAACTATGAAGATATTTGTATTATCGGCAATAATGGTGCTGCTGTTGGGCGGATGCCGTAAGAGTAAGACTGATGGCATATCGGCCCAGATGGCTTATGATGGGGTGAGCAATTATTGCCATAGCGAGTTTGACTGGAGCGTGGCTCAGGATAATCCGTCTATTATGTATGTGGCGTTGGCTGACAGCACTGAGACGGAGTACAAGGTGGTGTTCCGCAGTTATACGGGCGCGTTTACTTACTTCTACGTGGATAAGGCCAGCGGCGCCACAAGGATGGTGGAGTTTGTTCCGGCGCTGAATATTGAGAATGAGGCGGGGTCTATCAACTTACGGGATTATCTGGAGTAAAACGTTTGGAAAGGTCGCTGTGAACATAGAGGATTACTTTTGCAGGCATGGAGATTAAACTGACATACAGAAGGACCGGCAGATTGTCTATGCGCATTGTCAAGAATGGCGATGTGCATGTATCGGCCCCTTACGGTATACCTAGAAAGAAGATTGAGGCGTTTGTCAATGAGCATCTTGAATGGATAGAAGGGGCCCGGCAGAGGAACGCTGACAGGCAGAAACGGCGCACGGACTTTTACGGGCAGCTGCCGCTGGACACCAGCGCCCTGAAGGAGGATGCAGTTAAGCGGCTAAAGGTTCTGGTTGAGCCTATGATAGAGCATTACTCAGAGATAATGGGTGTAAGGGTGGACTCTGTTTCTTATAAGCCGATGATATCACGCTGGGGTGTGTGCAGGTTCAAGGAGCACAGCATCTGCCTTTCTATCTACCTGCTTCTGCTCCCGGAATGGTGCATAGAGCATGTGGTGGTTCATGAGCTGTGCCACATGCTGGAGCCCAGCCATAACGCCCGATTCCACGCCCTGATGGACAGATACTACCCCAGGTGGAGAGAGGCCCGGAAGGAGACCATCAGGATAACGGCTGCAGCCGCACACTAAGCTGCGGGCCCACCCGGAATCTGAAAACACAATATTTTGTAACTTTGCCGCATGAAAGACCTTGGATTCATCCGTGTAACAGCGGCTATGCCCCGCGTCCATGTGGCAGCCCCGGCAACTAATGCCCGTGAGATTGTCAGGTTGTGTGAACAGGCAGCCTCAGAGCAGTCATCCGTTATAGTGTTCCCTGAATTATGCGTTACAGGTTACACCTGTGCTGACCTGTTTGGCCAGAACTGTCTTCTGAACGATGCAGAGCAGGCTGTGGCCGATATTCTGGCACAGACCGCCCGGATAGAGGCTATGATAGTGATTGGCACTCCCGTGCGTTATGCAGGGCGTCTGTTCAACTGCGCTGTGGCGGCACGTGGCGGCAAGATCCTGGGTATGGTGCCCAAGAGCTACATGGCGGGCAACGGTGAGTTCTATGAGCCCCGCTGGTTTGCTCCCGCACACGTGATACCCGGAGGCAGCGCCCGTATAAGCTATGCCGGGCAGGATGATATCCTTATGGGAGTAAAGCAGTTGTTCCGCATCGGCCCAGCCCTGGCTGCCATTGAGATATGCCAGGATCTGTGGGTTCCCATCCCACCCTGCTCTGAGGCCGCGATTGCCGGCGCACAGCTTATACTGAATCTCTCTGCCAGCAATGACTACCTGTTTAAGCATGAATACCGCAAGAGTCTGGTTGAGACCACATCGTCAAGACTCTATGCCGCATACGTATATTGCTCATGCGCTGAGGGTGAATCTACCACTGACCTGGTGTGGGCTGGCTCATCACTGATATGTGAGAACGGCTCCATGCTGGCCGAGGCTGAGCGTTTTGCCCGCGGAAGCCGTATGATAAGTGCCGATGTTGATGTGGAGCGCCTGGATACCCTGCGTGCCAAGGAGCACAGCTTTGGTTTTGACGCCCCCATAGCGGCCTATACCATCCAGGATGCCGGCAAGGCTGCGCCCACTGATTTTGAGGCAAGGCTGCTGCGCACCATAGAGCCCCATCCGTTTGTTCCGCAGGGTAATAAGGAGGAGCTGGATATTCGCTGCCGTGAGATTCTGTCAGCCCAGGTGGCCGGACTTACTACACGTCTGGAGCATATACGGTGCAAGAAGGCCGTGATAGGTGTATCGGGCGGACTGGATTCAACACTTGCGCTGCTGGTTACGGCGCTTGCCTTTGATACTCTTGGCATTGAACGTACCGGTATAATAGGTGTTACGATGCCGGGGTTCGGCACCACGCACCGCACGCATGACAACTCTGTTGACCTGATGCATGAACTGGGTACAACGGTCAGGGAGATATCGATAGTACCGGCCGTGAGGCAGCACTTCAGCGACATAGGGCAGGATGAGGCCACGCATGACCTTACATATGAGAACAGCCAGGCCCGTGAGCGCACGCAGCTGCTTATGGATATTGCCGGCAAGGAGGGCGGCATAGTGATAGGTACGGGTGACCTCTCTGAACTGGCGCTGGGCTGGTGTACCTATAACGGTGACCACATGTCAATGTACGGCGTCAACGCCAGCGTGCCCAAAACTCTGGTTCGCACTCTGGTACGTTGGGCTGCCGATAACAAGTTTGACGCAACGGGTAACATACACCGCACCCTGCTGGACATTGTGGATACTCCCATCAGCCCTGAACTGCTCCCGGCCGATGCCGACGGCAAGATTGCGCAGAAGACTGAGGACACGGTAGGCCCGTATGAGCTGCATGATTTCTTCCTGTATCACTTTTTCCGCTCAGGAGCAGGGCCTGACAAGCTGCTGTTCCTGGCACGCAAGGCATTCAAGGGCGTATATGATGATGAGACACTGAGCAAGTGGCTCAACAACTTCATGCACCGGTTCTTCCATCAGCAGTTCAAGCGCTCATGCCTGCCCGACGGCCCAAAGGTGGGTAGCGTCTCACTCTCACCACGCGGTGACTGGCGGATGCCATCGGACCTGGAATGACACATGGAAACGACCCTACTGTGTCATTCAGTTGAAATTGGTTATGTTTTAGAATAAATAATAGCCGTTTATGGCTATGTTTTAGAAAATTTTTAGGCAAAAGTTGGTTATGTTTTAGAAAGAATCTATCTTTGAAGCACTTAAATCGGCATTTTTATGTTTGAGAGAGATTTGATGACAACTCTGCGCCACTGGAAAGATAAATCCCAGAGAAAACCATTGGTGCTTAGAGGTGCCCGACAGGTGGGTAAAACTACTCTTGTTGATGAGTTTGCAAAAGAGTTTGATGCTTATATAAGCCTTAATCTGGAGCTGGCTGATGATGCGGCTGTATTCCAGCGTTATACTGACGTTAATGAGATATGGCAGTATCTCTGCCTTAAGAATCATATTGTCCAGAACAAAAACTCCAAGATACTCCTGTTTATTGATGAGATACAGGAGGAGGCAAAAGCAGTAGGTATGCTCCGCTACTTCTATGAGAAGTTGAAGTGGGTATATGTTATTGCCGCAGGAAGCCGCCTGCAGTCACTGGTTAAGAAGCGTGTTTCATTTCCGGTGGGCCGCGTGGAGTACCTGATTCTGCGTCCATTCTCATTCTGCGAGTATTTGAGTGCCATACATGGCAATGAGTGGGCTGATATGGTCAGGAATCTCTCTGTTCCGGAATCCATGCATGAGGAGATGATGAAGGCTTTCAACCGGTATGCCCTAATAGGAGGTATGCCTGAAGCCGTCTCTCTCTATGCTGATACAAAAGACATAGAAGCATTATCACCCATTTACAACTCACTACTGCAAGGATATAATGAGGATATAGAAAAATATGCCAAGAATGAGGATCAGGCCAAGATTCTGAGCCACATTGCCTCAACCTGTTGGGCCGAGGCTGCTCAGTCCATTACTTTTGCCAAGTTTGGAGACAGCAGTTATACATCAGCCCAGATTCATGACGGTATGAACATACTGGAGCGTGCGTACCTGCTTTCACTGGATTATCCGGTAACAGCAGTCAAGGCTCCAGCCAAACCCAACAAACGCCGCAGCCCCAAACTGATAATGGTTGATTCAGGACTTACAAACTTTTTTTTAGGCATTCAGTTGGATTATCTGCAGAATGATGACCTGCTTGATACGTGGCGCGGAAGAGCCGCCGAGCAGATTGTAGCACAGGAACTGCGGGTGGTACTGGATGCAGCATACAGAGACAATCAGTATTTCTGGGTACGTGATAAGAAAGGTACAAAAGCCGAGATAGACTTTATTTGGCAATATGGTACTCACATTGTGCCGATAGAGGTGAAAGCAGGCACAAACTCACACCTGCGTGCACTCCACTCATTTGTAAACCTGAGCAAACAACCCATTACTGCCGTACGCGTGTGGAGCGGTAATTTCTTTGTTCAGGAGGCACAAACCCCGGCACCAGACAACATACCATATACCCTGATAAATGTTCCTTTCTATTATGTGGGACAACTTATCTCTATATTGGGTAACAATATGACTCTAGAATAAACTGAAAATAGCACAGAAGGAACAGGATATGTGAAGCGTGGAACACGATTGCTATATCTATGCCTGGAACAGTGCTGGCACCGTGGAGGGTGTAGATATAGCAATGGTGTGGAACACCTTATTGAATATTCCGAACTGCTGCCTGAATTGCGCAGAGAGGTTTCATTTATGCAGACTGGTGGAGGGAGGATTGGGGTTTGATGCGGCCGGTGATTTGCAGACGGCTTCACGGGAGGGCACAGACGGGGGCTGGAACTGACGGGGTTTGAATAACGCTCTATACCTTTATTTCCAGGCCCTGGCTGTGCCGGGTTAAACAAGCCAGACAGTGGGCCTTTCTATATGCTTTGAGGTGGTTGCGGGTGATAGAGTTTAGTCTATTACTTTGGGGTGTGCGGGAGGGCCACTGGCTGCTACCTATATAGGGCGGGGCCGTAAGTAAAACTCGGCTGGCGACTTGCAGACAGGTTGATGGTACGCAGGGAACAGCCCGGGTATATTGTTGTTATCTTCCGGAACGGAGGGTTATCTCCATTATTACTGCGTTGTCATCATCTTTCACGCCATCCACTCTTCCGGCCAGGAATGAGGCGGCTACAGGGGTGATTATTACGTTGTCTCTACGGTTGAGGTACCGTACATTCAGTTGGACGGAATGGCCTTCATCGGAGATAAAAATGGGGTTCATTCCATACTGGAAGACGTTCAGGAACAGCAGTTGTCCGGTATCTCTGCTCCATATGCCGGAATGCAGTATTCCCTTGTTATAATAATCTATGAAGACGTAATCCTTTGACAATTGGAACTGGTTCACGTATATCATCTGTTCCTTGCGCGACAGTGGGTCTGTCTCAGACTGTTTCATCGTGGGTTTAAGCTTATCTGGAATATCCAGAATTATGGCCGGTACCATCTGCTCGTCCGCATCAACAGTAAATACTGTATCGCTGTTAACATACCTGTAAATAACGCCATCGCCCGATTCTAACATACTTGTACTCAAATATGGATATGTCGTTGACTCCAGATTCCTGTATGGTTTAGCTCCATCTCCGGCTGTACCGGTCACATCGAGAACTGAATCGCAGAACAAAATATGAGGCAAGCTGTCATACACTTCATCTATAGTTGCGCCATATACGGCCCTGTTATTCTTAGGCAAGGCGGCATATCGGCCATTTCCGAGAGGATAAAAACGCGGGATACTATGGTCTTTATTGTAAATTACCCTATAATTCAAACTATCCAGATTAAAGAATACATACTTATCTGTTCCAAGGGAAATTGCGATAACCTCCCGGCCCGGAACATCTACTGTGTAATTTGAGATGTTTGATATTTCATTGCGTGCCCGGCCTATAATGAATGGATCGCGGATGTATTTTCCTTCAGCATCAAACAATTTCATAAAACTGTAGGGGAAACTACTTACAACACAGTAAATATCTCCCATCTTTCTGACCCAAACTGCGTCTATCAAAGCATTATCAGAGCTCTCCAGCGGAATGTAACGCACGGACTCTATCATTTCACCCATGCGCAGGGTATCATAGAGCGGAACAAGTTTATCATCAAGATGAATTGTTACCGGACCTCGATATACATCAGCCTCTACGGCGATTGTATCAGCTGTTGCACCATTTGATGTTTGGTTTGATTTCTGGCCATTCTTGCATGAATAGACCAGGAGTATTGCCACAAGGAGGAATAATTGCTTTTTCATAAACTTGGTTATTTGCTTTGAATAGGTCTTATGCCTACAAATGTATTGATAAATCATTATAAAGCAAAACATAATGATTAGGCTATCTTGATGTTTTGTTGTATTTTTGACCCTTGCAAACAAGGAGAGAGAAGATTGGTCGTGAGACCGGTTCATCTAAAATTCAATTATTGGAAAAGGACTGAGAAGGCTGGTTGTGGAACCGGCCTTTTCTATTGTGTGGTGGGAAGACGGGGAAAATCAGTATATTTGCTTCTGCAACAAGCAACATGTCATCATGAAGAAGATTACAAACAGGCCCGACCCGAATGCAGTTTTTCCGAATCCTAAGATTCCAAGCCTCTGCTTCATTAAGAATGTAGTGAAGAATCCGCGTATCATCATCGGTGATTATACCTACTACGACGATGTGGATGGTGCAGACCAGTTTGAGAAGCACGTTACGCACTTCTACGATTTCATCGGCGACCGGCTGATTATCGGTAAGTTCTGCGCCATCGCAAAAGGTGTAGAGTTTGTGATGAATGGTGCCAACCATCGGATGGACGGCGTGACCACTTACCCATTCTATGTGATAGGCGGTGATTGGGGTTCTGCTATTGCACCGGTGAAGAATGAGCTCCCCCTGAAGGGTGATACTGTTGTAGGTAATGATGTCTGGATTGGCCAGAATGTAACTATCATGCCTGGTGTTCATATTGGCGACGGTGCCATTATAGGTACCAACTCTGTTGTGGCGAAGGATATTCCTCCTTATTCAGTTGCCGTAGGCAATCCTTGCCGGGTTGTAAGGAAGCGTTTTGATGATGAGTTCATTGTTTATCTTCTGGATCTGAAATGGTGGGATTGGGACATCGAGAAGATTGAGGCCAACTTTAAGGCGCTGTCAAGTGGTGACCTCTCGCTTATCAGAAAGATTGATAAATAGATTCTTTTTAGGGTGTATAGAAAAGGTGCATCGGCTATCATCGGACGGCCAGATGCACCTTCTTTTTGGCCGCCCCGTAATCATCAGCTTTCGTGAAAGGTGATAGTTACGGGACGGAACCGAGGTAGAACTTCAGATGACACTCTGGTTATTCGGTTATACGATGGGGCGAATAGACCTTATTTTAGCCTGCCACAGCGGACAGGGCTCCGAGAACAAGGAAAGGTGACATTGGGGATGGAATCATTGCTTCTTCCGGGCAGCTTTCTTGTTAGCCCTCTTTACCTGACGCTGGTATTTCTTGCTGTTCTCGTATTGATTCACTTTATTAAACATTTCCTGAAGGACAATGTTTAAATCACGGTCTTCACTAAAATTAGTAATTGCAATGTTAGCACCTGGACCATCAACAAGAACACGAGTGATTTTCTTGCCATTAACGGTAATGTTACCGCTTTTGTCTATCTCAACTCCGGGTAGTTTGCGGATCATATCTTCAATATATTCTTCATCTAGATTCTTATATACATATATCAGAGAATCAGGGAGTATTTCACTTTCATCTATATGAGCTATGACAGGCTCCACAGGGGTGTTGTTTTCAATAACCCTACGGTGTATCTCTTCCAAAAGACGTGCAGGATCTGAGATGGTATCATCACCGCTATAGACGACTTTGCCGTTTACGACCATTTGGTTTACTTCCTTTCCGTTTATCATCAAGACGCCGTTTTCATTAAACTTCATGGCATCAGGATTACGACGAATGACTTCCTCGGCCGATGCGGTTTCATCAAAATATGCGCGATTAAAACCGGGTGGTATTGCATCGGCAGAACTCTGGGGCTGCTGGGCCTCCATTGGAACGCAGAGTGACATCAGTATGGATATCAACACAAACGATAGGACATTCTTTCTCATAATGCAGTTTTTTGTTGTTTGCTATCTAAACTGATTTATCTGAAAAATGCGTCCTCCGTTAAACAAAAAAATTCACAATAATGGCACATTAGGGACTGTCCCTTTTGGGTCACTTCTCAAGCGCCTTATCTATCTCAGTCTGAATCTTTTCCAAGCCGCCCCAGCCCACCTGTTTGTATGACAGCTTGCCGTTCTTATCGTAGATGGCGTACTTGGGAACTGATTCGGTGCCCCATACCTGCTTTGACAGATGTCTGTTCTGTTCCTCAGTAAGATAGAAGTGTATGCCCGATACGCTGTTGGTATATTGAATCCATTCATCAAACGGTGAACTGGGTGAAGCGATATTGAGGAACACCACATCCTTGTACTTGACATCCTCTTTCATGGGTGCCATCTCCTGATGTCCCTTCATGCACCATCCGCACCATGTCTCTGACATGTCAATCACTATGGTCTTGCCCTTATATCTGTCAACGATAGCCCTAAGGATATCCCGTGGAGCAACGTGTCCCATATCAAGGTAATGCACATTGGCATTAAAGGGACGTTGCATGTTCTTACGCATCTGCTCCGCTATGTTGCCCGATACCCGGTCATACAGATTTGACAGGTATGGATCTCCTATATACGGTTTCTCAACTTGTTGCATTCCGCCGCCAGACTGCTCAAGGCCATAAAAGTAACGGCACATATCCGGCCCAATACCTTCCACATCAGTATCGGCAAACAAATGGGATACGAACCCATATTCTAAATTAGGTATAATATCGTCACCAAAGAAACAGGCGGGACGCGTACGCAGTATATAATCCAGGAACTCCTGGCTGCGGAACAATGAATCCTGACGTTCAGCAACCAGACCGAAATACCTCAGTTCATAGTCAAAGAAATGCCGGGCCTCCCTATCAGAATAACCCACCTTGTCATTGTATGCCTTAAATGATTTCATTACAGAATCATGACCGACAATAATATCAGATACAGTCTTGGCGTTTCTGGTTGTCCATAATGCCAGCGATGTCTCAGAATCATCAGAACAATACATCAGGTTATTCATGTATTTCTGATCCTGCATGGATGTCTTAGCCATATAACCCTTTAGGCCCACAAAGCAGTCATGGATGGAATCAGGGTCCACATTCATGTCAATGAGTATTGTCAGTTCCTCACCGGGAGCCATCACGGGGTATATGAATGATGCAAATCCCGGCTGTGCCGGAGGCAGAGTCACACTGAGCTGCTGAGGGTAATATATCTTGGTGGTGTAATCATAATTGCCGCTGGCATTAAGGATAACCCTGTCATGCTTTCCGTGGGACATAGGATCCATGACATCAAAATATGATATCTCCAGGCGTGGCCTCATTCCACTCTTGAAATTCAGAGTCTCGAAATGAATGGTTATGGGTTCCTCACTATACTTCATCTCAGGCCAGATGTCCTTTTCAGGGTATCTTGCCCTATACTCAGAAGGTACTTTTGCCACAGGAAGCTTCACGCCACGCTGACGCACATTGAATAAGTTATACGCATTGTCAAAAAAGCCCTCTATCACGTCAAACACCTTGGTACTAAGCGGCAACGGCTCAAAAGTAAGGATAAAATCCATTGACCATGTATCAGGGTCAGTATGGACATAATCGCCCAACTCAAATTTGTCACAACCCCTTATGAGATACTGTTTATTCCAAGCAGAAATGAATGTCTTATTACCGAATGTGAAGGTACCCGATGCAGGATAATCAATGTGCATATAAAGTGTGGTCTCCTCTCTTGTAATAACCACCTTCTTTACACTGATGTAATCAAACTGGGTGTTACCGATTATTGGATCATCCCATACTTTCTCACTCTCTCGGCAGGACAACAAGGCAATTACTGCCACGAAAAGGATCATTGAACGTTTCATAACAAGGTTTGAATTAGGTTTGTTGATTGAGCCAAAGGTAATTAATAATTTTCGTTATTTATAGTGATGATTATAATGAATGTGATAAGGCCTTAATCAGACCGCCCCGTAATCATCAGCTTTCGTGAAAGGTGATGGTTACGGGACGGAACCGATGCGAAGCAGCGGATGTTACCCAGGTGCTTGGGTGAGCTGCTTGCGCAGATCCTGGACTTCGGTTTTGAGTTGAGCATTCTCCTTGCAGAGTTGATCTATGGAGGTCTTGAGCTCTCCATTCTCCTTACGCAGAGCTACAACCTCACGATTCACTATGGTCAGGTCCTCTATGAGGCGTTTGTTCTCCAGACTGAGGATATCGATGGACTCCTGCATGTTCTTGAGGAAGTCGTTGCGGCGCTTACGCTTGCCGGCAAGCCGGCCTGCGGCTGCCGTTATCATCGGCACCAGGCAGTCTGTGATTAATGATATGGTTGGTGTTTCCATGGTGATTCATCGGTTATGAGTAATACAATTTGATTTCTTGCTCTCTCCTTTTGATGAGTCCGGGGAGTTTCTTATTTTATGTGTACCAACAAAGAACAATAGGTATTAAAAGTGTTGGTACAATGTTGGTACAAATTCTTGTCTTAGAAAATAACAACGCCCCCACAGAATACTGTGGAGGCGATGTCTGGTGATCCGCTCGGGATTAGTTA
>DBYQ01000015.1 GCA_002310015.1 Bacteroidales bacterium UBA1182 | reverse complement strand
CTCTCACCCTCCGGGTTCGCCCCAATACCATTTACAAAACAAGAGGTCCCAATTTGGGGCCTCTTGTTTTGTTGGGGCGGAAGGATTACACCTTCTTATGCTTTGAAATCTGTTGATTTCAGGATAAGCATGGCTTCGGGTTCTGGAGCTGCATTCTGTTTGAGCAGTTCCTTCTTGGCCTTCTGTTTGGCATCATAGTTGAAGTACTCCACCTTGGTTATCTTGTAAAGAAGATTTGAGGTGTAGAGTGTCCAGTATATGATAAAGAGAATGAACAGCCACTTGAGAACCTGCTTCCAGAACGGGGTCTTGTCTGCAAACGGATCGGGCTCTGCCTTGAGAGGAGCCTTGCCAACCTCTGTCAGGGTTGCGCCGAATGAGATATTGACCTTAACTGAAGCGTTGATTGCCCAACCGTTGGCATTGAGCAACGGAGAGAGGTTACGCTTACGCAACTTGAGCCATGCCAGAATCATGGACGGGCCAGAAATAACAAGCATGATAACAGCAATCAGAATCAGCCACTGATAAAGCTTGAAATCAGCCAGTGACTGAGCCATAGCCTTCAATGCCACGCCGATGCCGGCTACAGCCATGCCTACGGCAGCAAATATACCGGCGAACTTGGCTATATCAAACGGCTGTTTCTTTTCAGCAGGAGCATCAACCTTTGAGGTCAAATCTGATGTAACCTTGCTGTCTTTCTCTGCAGCCCTCTTCTCAATAGTATTCTCTATATAACGGCCCAGTTTGTTATACGGAGCCCAGAATGCCTGACGGATACTGATAGGATTCTCTACAATCTTGAATACAGTAGCATCCCACTCAGCGCCTGCACGGTCATAAAACAGGCCATGCTTACCCTCACGCAGATCAGCCACATCGCCATCGGTCATGACAGCGGCAATGATCATTGTTGCGCCTGTAATCTTGTTGACACAGTTGCAATAGAGAATATACATTCCGCTCAGACCTGTCGATGCATTGTGCGGACCCATATCAGGCACCTTGAGACAAAGCTCGCAGCAACGCTCGTCAATATAGAGTTCACCTGCCTGGAATATTGCCTTCTCATCAGGATTGTAGAAATCCTTGAATGATACAAAGTTGCAAAGGAATGTGTAGAAATCCCTGTACAGATGGAGCAGTTTGTTTACCTCGTCAATGGAAACTGACTCTGACTCAAGAGCCTTGTCATCATCTATCAGTTTCAACAACGCAGCCTTCTGGTCAGCCTTAAGCAATGCCTTGACCTCATCCAGGCCTAAACCCTCAACCTCTGCGCCGGCTTTACTGCCAAGCCATGCCTCATAAGCGCCGAACTTGGCCAGGACAGATTTCCACTGATCCTCTGTAATCTCCTTGGCACCTTTGAAATCCTTGTCAAAGACAAGAGCCTTGAGGCTTGAGAATGTAGCCTGCCATACAGGATTTACCCTCTCGTCTATCGGAAGTGCACCATTTGAAGTAATGCTTGCCAACGGATACTGTGAGATCATATCATCACATGCGGAAAGATCCTTGTCGCTTATTGCCTCAATGCGGCTAACCGATACATCCAGTGCCGATGTGCTGTCCTTGCTGAATGCAGAAAGTTTGCAGCGCATGAAATAATCAGCCACTTTAGCCTTTATTGTATTTACAGCCGAATATGCATCAGCAGTGCCGTCACCATACGGGAAGATGGCCTCCTTATCATCATCAGCAGCCTTTTTCCAGGCGGCGAATGAAGCGAGAGCGCCATAGAAGGCCTCAATCATATCAGCATCAATTCCGGGAAGCCCGCTACGGTCTGTCTTGGAACCCATAGATGCTATGCACTCTGCTATTGTTTTCTTAAGAGCCTCATCATCAGTAGACTGTTCTGTAATTATTCCGTCACCGTTAAGAGCGGTCTTGGCAAAAATAGCAATGCTGTCATCTGTATCAGCCACAGAAATGCTGTCTTTCTTCAAACCAAGATTTGACAGGATCTGCTTTGCCGATGCCAACAGCCTTTTGCCGTCAGGATTCTCCTTATTAAAAGCAGAAAACGGAAGTACGTCTTCTTTCTTCAAAAGCAAATCAGGATCATTTATAACAGATGTTATCCACTGGGCAGCCTGAACCACCTCATTGACATGAATTCTTCCGTCATTATCGGAATCAAGCATTTTCAATGTCTTGGCATCAAATTCAAGTCCCGATACCGGTGAACTCAGCACTGTCCAGAGTTTCTGGTCCAGTTCACCAAGATGTTTAATATCCTCACCGCTCTTGATATTAACGCGGTTCTTTCCACCTATCGTGGAAAACTTCCATTCATATTCGCTCATAAGCATTTATTATTTTAGTCCAATATCATTTTGAGCCTCAAATATAACGAATAATACAGTAATTATTTCCGAATCCGATTCAAAAAAAACATACCTTTGGGCAAAAGAACAAACCATTTTTTGACCAATTAATAACAATTCAATGAGAAAAATCATATCAATTTTGGCACTCACACTCGCAACGGGTGTATTTGCACAACAGGAAATACGTCTGTATGATGGAATAGCACCCGGCAGTGAGGGCGTACAGGACAATGAACGCATTTCACGAGGCCCAGACGGAAACATCCAAAGCATATCAGGTGTAGTAACTCCTTCCATAACCGTATATCTGCCCAGTGCCGATAAAGCTACAGGCACCGCCGTAATACTTTGCTCCGGCGGAGGTCTGATGTCACACTCATGGGGTACAGATGTAATCAACATGGCCCATTGGCTGAATGAGCGCGGCATAGCTGCCATCGGACTCAAATATCGTACCCGGGTTATGGGCGGTGGCCCCGGAATGGGGACAGGACGGCCTATGGGTGGCGGAGCCGGACGACAAGGCGGACTAAGCGCCACGGTAACCGAGTTCTCCAAGATAACAAAATCCAATGCCAACCCCGATACATCCGAGGGCGGAATAAAGAACATAGACAACGCCATCAATGACGCCCTACGTGCAATGGAGATAGTACGTGAACATGCTACAGAGTGGCATATTGACCCCAACAAAATAGGTTACCTAGGCTTCTCCGCAGGCGGTGGTGTTGGAATAGGCGCAACCGTCAGGGCCGATGACGCACACCGTCCCGCCTTCATGGCTACCATCTACGGTCCCTCCCTGATAGACGTTGATGTACCGCAGAACGCCCCCAAGCTCTTCATAGCAACACGCGGTGACCACCACAACGTGGCAGCCGGCCTGGTATCGCTTTACCTTGACTGGAAACGAGCCGGCGCCAATGCCGAGATGCATCTCTACGACGACGGCACCGGTCCCTTCGGCCCCGATGACATAGGCAACACCAGCGGCACCTGGCGCGAATCTTTCTACCGCTGGCTCACCTTCAACAAGTTTTAATTTGCTATTGGGGAGCAGTCCCCTTTTGAACATAAATATAAAAGGAACTTTTTGGGGGTATCAGTATCTGAAACTCCGCTGAACTATCAGTTTGGGGAGACAACGTTCCGGGCCTACTCCATACCCCTCTGGACCCTAAACGGCAAACTTACCCCTTTTAGTCCCCTACGGGGCCTAACGGGGCGCGGACAAGTGCCGTTCTTAACGGGATCCTCCAGGGTATTACGCTAAACGGCCCTGCACTGATGCTCCCCAAACTGATAGTTCAGCTACTGCAAATGGAAACATTAATACCGATACCCCCAAAAAGTTTGTGCACCCAGATTCTCTATCAACTCAGTCTATCCTTAAATAATACGCAAGTACATGCTGGCACAAAACCAGAGGGTGAGAGCGGCCCCAAAGGGCCGCCGAACAAAAAAGAATAAATGAAAAAGCTTGCGAACTCACATATAGTAACGGCCTATGGCCGTTACCTGGCCGAAGGCCAGCAAGCGGAATGAAATGGAGCGCGTTTGCGAAGCAAACTAAAACAAGCGACCTACTGTTCCAAAATGTATAAAGGCAAGCGCGGGTGATATAAAAAGGAATACCTGGTACAGCATAAGCGGGTCGTAGGTCGCTGCCGTTTTTAAAGCGCCAAAACAGGAATCACATACAACTCCAAATGATCATATACAAAAAGAAAGCGCCTCAAGTATTGCTACTTGAAGCGCTTTTAAAACGGCAGCGACCTACTCTCCCACTTGCCCCGTTCCGCGAATGCGGAACTAAAATAAGGTCTGGTACTGCGCAACACAAAAAAAAAGAGCCTCAGACTGTTTAGCCTGAAGCTCTCTCTGAAAAACGGCAGCGACCTACTCTCCCACTTGCGCAGT
>DBYQ01000083.1 GCA_002310015.1 Bacteroidales bacterium UBA1182 | reverse complement strand
TTCGAGTCTCGTTTACCGCTCCATTTTTAAGCAGCTATGCAGTTTTAGCTGCTTTTTTTGTTTACGCACAAATGAAACGTATAACAACATTCCTATTGTCATTTCTGCCCATATTGTGTTTGCACGCCCAGACCAAACACACAATAAGCGGATACATTACAGACAAGTCAAGTAAAGAGACACTAATAGGCGCCACAATACTTGATCTAAGGAGTGGACGTGGTGCAATCACAAATGAATACGGATTCTACTCCCTCACCCTAACCCAAGGCCCAGTTGAGATACGCACCGGTTATGTAGGATATAAACCGGTAACAATACAGTTCAATCTTAAGACTGACACCATAATCAACATAGATGTACCACAGATTGATGAGCTGGGTGAGATAACCATCATAGGCAACCGTGAGATCCTGGGTGTAAAAGGCTCTCAGATGAGCGCCATAGACATACCCATTGAACAGATAAAAGCCGTACCCGCCATGTTTGGTGAGACCGATGTACTCAAGGCTCTCCAGCTGCTGCCGGGAGTCCAGGCCGGCACTGAGGCAACTGCCGGCATCTACGTGCGCGGCGGCAACCCTGATGAGAACCTTCTGCTTCTGGACGGCGTTCCAGTATATAACGTGAGCCACATGTTCGGCATGTTCTCCGTCTTCAACCCCGATGCCATCAAGAACGTAACACTCTACAAAGGCAGTTTTCCGGCACACTACTACGGGCGCCTGTCATCGGTAGTTGATATCCGCATGAAAGACGGTGACCTGTACAACTATCACGGCAACGTATCCATAGGAGCCATATCATCAAAATTCAATGTTGAAGGTCCTATCATCAAAGGAAAGACATCATTCAGCATATCTGCCCGCCGCACATACTCAGACATCATACTCAACTCAGCCCTTTGGCTAAACGAGAAAATGCACTTTACTGATGTTGAGGATGAGAGAATGGGATACTACTTCTATGACCTGAACATCAAGATCAATCATAAGTTCAATGACAATGACCGCCTGTATCTGAGCTGGTACAGCGGTGATGATGACATCTTTTTTAATTATAAAGGTTCAGAGGGAGCAGTTGACAACCACACCGAGCTGGACTGGCGCTGGGGCAACACCTTGGCAACAATCAGATGGAATCATGTGCTTGGACCAAAACTGTTCATGGATGTAAGCGCCAACTACACAAAGTACCGCCACAAGATGGGCATCGGAATAAATGAGGAGGATAACGTGAATGTGAGCACCAGCAACATAGACATAGCCATGAAATCCGGCATCTATGACCTGTCGGCCCGCGCGGATTTCCATTGGTCACCGTCATACAGCCATGAAGTCAGGTTTGGAGGCGGTTACACCCATCATGTCTTTACCCCCGATGTGGTTAATCTGGCCATAAACTCATCTAACCGGAACGACAGCATAAGGCCTCTTGACCTGAACCAGGAATACGGTTCACATGATGTAACCGGCGATGAATACCAGCTGTATGTTGAGGATGACATAGAACTGACTGATGTAATCAAGACCAATCTAGGCGCCGGTTTTGCGGCATTCAACGTAAACGGACGTCATTACCAGTCTATAGAACCAAGAATAAGCGCCAGGTTCCTTATAACCGATGACCTTTCAATCAAAGCCGGCTACGCATATATGACCCAGTATGTGCATCTGCTGTCCAACAATACCATCAATCTACCCACAGACCTTTGGGTGCCTGTTACAGATCAGGTTGAGCCGGAGCATTCACACCAATGGGCCGTTGGAGCGGCATACAGCGTAGAAGGACTGGCCGATTTTACCCTTGAGGGATATTACAAGAAAATGGACAACCTGCTGGAATACAAGGAGGGTTCCAGCTATATGACAGGCGACACAGACTGGCAGAACAAGGTTGCCATGGGACGTGGCTGGAGTTACGGCATTGAATTCATGGCGCAACGTTCCGTAGGCAGGTTCAACGGCTGGATCTCATACACCTGGAGCAAGTCACAGCGCCTGTTTGACCGCCAGGATATGGTCATTAACGGCGGCCGCATATTCGATGCCAAGTATGACCGCCGACACAAGCTGGACATAACCTGCAGCTACAAGTTCAGTGACAGGTTTGACATGTCGGCCACATGGCTGTTCGAAACCGGAAACTGCGGCACCATCTATACCCAGTACTACAACTCCGGCAATCTGATTGATGACGGCCATAGATACAGGACTTCCACATTGGGCTATTATGACAACCGAAACAATTTCAGGCTAAGCCCAACGCACAGGCTTGATCTGGGATTCAACTGGCACAGGAATTACAGTGACAGGGTAAAGAGGACCATCAACCTGAGCATCTACAATGCCTACAACAACATGAATCCCTTCCTGGTCTATGTGTTTACAGAGAGCAGAAAAGAGAACGATGAATATAAGGAAGAACGTACGCTCCGCCAGCTGACACTCTTCCCCATCCTTCCGTCAGTAAGTTACACCGTATCTTTCTAAGACTATGAAACAGTACAGAGTTATCATATCGGCAATTACAGCATTACTCATCACCGCGTGCGTCAATGACATTGAGTACAAGGGCCCTGATGGCAAAAGGATGCTCATAGTCAACAGCATAACCCCTGCCGGCCAAGTCCCGGTTTTTGAGATGAGCCACAGCGCATTCTTCCTGGATTCATACTACACCGGCAATGTACTTGACAACGGCGTGGATGTAACCGTAAGCATAAACGGGCAGAGCAAACCAGCCTCCTACGTTGATAGTCTGAAAGGATATACCGATGAACGTGTATTGAATCAGGGTGATATCATATCGGTACAGGCCTATCATCCCCAATATGGAACAGTTTATGCCACCGATACCGTGCCATACGGCCAGAACTGCACCGTTAGCGGATATAAAAAGGAATATGTTCCCGGAAAGACCATAAGTGAACTGTTTGACTGGTTCAGAAAAAGGAACCCGATAACGGCAGATTCCGTCTGGGTTGTAGAGGTAGAGATTGGGGAGCGCAAGAACATAACAGATTACTATATCCTGACCATTGAACCCACCATGACCTACTCCAGGTTCAATGACACCCTGGGTGATTACGAAACTATAATAGACACCATCCACTACAAGGTACCTGCCAACACCAAGATTATCCTTGGCCAGGCAAGCGCCGCCACAGCCCTATTGGAAGACACTGAGGCCAGCCAGATGGATCACGGTCTGGGTTTCTTTATCTTTGATGACCTGTACATCAAAGAAAACAACAAGGTAAGCTTTGACATTATCATGGAAAAGCCCGACACTCTGGCCTACATATATACCTATGATAAAGACAGCATAATCATTGATACCAAATCATATTCCATTGCCGATAAGATAAAGGATGAGGTAACCTATAATGCTAATATAAAGCTCTACACCCTATCCCGCACATATTACTACTACCACAAATCCGCCACAGATTTCAAAAGCACCACCGTAAACTTCATGTCCGAGCCCGTAACCGTCCTGCACAACGTAACCGGCGGTGCCGGCATCCTGGCCACCTACGCATCAGTAGAGCCTGTCATCAGCTACACCTATCGCAACTGGCGGTAATACGGGTTTCTTTCTTACCCACAAAGAGATAAACGTAGCGGAGTTTGCCCGCTCAATGGGCATGAACCCCACCCTGCTACGCAACTACATCAATGGATTCAAGAAGCCCTCAAAAGCCCAGGAACAGAAGATCATAGACCACATCCACAAACTTGGAGCAGAAATGCTTGTTGCATGAAACACATTTTTATTTTTTCAGGATTGTAACGGAAAGCGATTCGGACGAAATTAGTGTCTGTCTTCCAATCCGTTGACTCCTGAATAAACAGACTTAGGTACAATCTCAATAAATGAGAATGAGAAATTGGGGCCAACCTGTTCTATGACATTGCGTATTCTGAGATAATAATCTTGACCGGCTTTCATTTCTCTTCTACATATTATCTTACGGTAGCAATCCGGATTGTTCCTGTTATCCATATAGATATCAGGGGATTTCATATATCCTCTTTTACGCATTAAATTATCATTGTCTCTAATAGCTTTTTCCTTTTCATCAGGTGATAGATTATCATATTCTTCATCTGGCACAAAACCAAATATATATTCACTAGCACTTTGTCTGAAATCAGCAGGAATACCATGTGGTTCCCAACTTTTGTCACTTCCTGCAAAAAAGAATTGCTGAATACCCATACTGTGAGGAAATCTTTTGGCATTGTTCCAGATACGAATCTCATATTCCGAGTCATATGGAACTGGAGGCAAATGCAATGTTATATCTGATATTTCTCCAAAAATCACCTCATCACCATATAGGGCGGGATTACTTACTTCCCTGTAGTTAACGTATAGTTTACTACTGGAGTTCCATTCAAAGTTGTCACAAAAACCACTCACAAAGCTTGCTACATATTTACTCTTAGGTGTATTGCCCAGACGTCCACGCGCACTGCTGTTAATAAAGTCAGGTGATAGCGTAGTAGCCATAAATCTCAGTCTGGTATCAAGAACCTTTCGCCTTACATAATTGTTATAGCAAAGCAGACTGTCAATCAGATAGTAACAACCATTTATGGCCAATGTATCTTTATCTGTCACATTATGTTCTCTAATTTTTACACCAGGCAAAAGATTACCCATCTTGGCTGTTCCCTTTCGGTTAATGAAAGTTCCAATAGCCTCTCCATTATCATACGCGGTGCTTATTCTCATCAAAGAATGTGGCAACATAGTTGTGTAGAAATCCTCTACGTCAAGTTCATCCAGATAATTGCGGTTAGCCAGTATATTCTTCTGTGAAGCATTGAGTTGATTGGGAGTCAGTTCAAACGGTAATATGTGATATGAGATAAGTAAATTGAGAGAACTCTCTCTGTCATAATCTTCTTTACCGGCACCTTCAGGATATACAGATTCTGCATATAAGCGTAATTCGTCCAGATTATTTATGCCATACGTTGACTTAAGGACTGCATCAGGCACAATAAAGAAGGTATATTTGAACATCCTTTGCAAAGGATACACTACACTTTCCTTACCATTAGGCATGTTAACAGTTTCTGCGGATACTCCATTCTCTAAAAAATCCATCCTAGATGTACCACTTTCCGGTCCAAGATAATTCCAGTCTAAATACTGTACTAAGGAATCATTTAAATGTGTCGCAAACAAAGCTTCAGAGAATATGCAGGCATCTAATTGTTCCCTGTATTGTCTAACAAAACCAGGAACGAATAAGGTAGTTCTATATATATTATCAGCGTCACCTTCAATGTCTGTAGTATCACCATCAATTGGTTTTACAGTCTGGCTAAACCAAACACTGTCTATATCTGTGACAACATACTGTACACTTGCACCGTCACTCTTTCTAATGTTCATATAGTACTGGGCTGAAGCTGGTATAGTTGTCAGTGTCATGACTATGGCGGCAGTCAATATGATGAGCACCATTTTTATGTAATTAGATATCAATGAGATAATCCTTTTCATACCTGTATGATTGAATGAATGCACCTACAAATGTAGGAAACATATTTAAAATCATACTGAATCGCCTTCAAATAATTGCTGATAACTTGTACAATCACTTGAGAATCTTATAGCGGGCAAATTTGAGGAGGAGGGTTTTCTCGCCTACGTTGAGGAACTTGATGCGGGCCTTGGTGTTGTCGCCGGAGCCTTCTACGGAGAGCACGCTGCCTATGCCAAAACGCTCATGCTCTATTACGTTACCTTCATGCAGAACGGAATCTGATGATGGGGCGCTGTTCTTGAGCATATTCTCCGTCACCACCTGAAACTTGCCCTGCTCCCAAGGCTTCTTCTCGGGCTTTCTCTCAAATCCAGCCTTAGGCTCGAATCGCGCACCGGCATCTCTCCCACCAAATCCGCGCTTAGGCTCAAATCGCGAGCCGGGGACTGTCCCACCAAATCCGCGCTTAGGCTCAAATCGCGAGCCGGGGACTGTCCCTTTTTGTTCCAACTGACGTACACTGATACGAGAATTCTCCCCGGAACAAAAAGGGACTGTCCCCTGAGAAATCCCGCCAGGTGCACTAAGGTACCGAGAATCAATATCCTTCAAGAACCTACTGGGAGTACAGAAATCCACACTGCCATACTTAAACCGTGTAGTGGCAAATAGCAGCGTCAGGTACTTGCGGGCGCGGGTCATGGCCACATACAGCAAACGGCGCTCCTCCTCTATCTGGCGCTCGTCATCACCGCTCATATCGCTGGGGAAGAGGTTTTCTTCAAGCCCTACAATGAAGACGGCGTCATACTCCAGGCCTTTGGCGGCATGTACGGTCATGAGTGTTACTTTCTCCAGATCGTCTTCCGTCTCATTGTCCTGGTCTGTCATGAGTGACACCTCACTCAGATAGTTGGCCATCAGGTATTGCTCACTGCCCTCCTCTTCACGGTCCTTACAAGACTGGGCTATATCATTCAGCAGTTCATCAACATTCTGCAGACGGCTCTCACCCTCAACGGTGGTATCGGCCTTTAGTTCACGCATTATGCCTGACTCATCAACTATGCGCTTGGCCAGTTGATCTGCCGCAACCGTTGGGGCATCGGCCATAAAGCCCTCCATCAGTGTCTTGAAAGCGGTAAGCCGGGACAATGTGCCTTGATTGACTTCCAGTTTGTATTCAGCGGGATGACAGAGAACGGTCCACAGACTTACTCCGCCCTCCATAGCAGCTGTCAGTATCTTGTTTACGGTAGTCTGCCCTATCCCGCGTGCCGGATAGTTTATTATGCGCTTGAATGCCTCCTCATCATTAGGATTCACACTCATGCGGAAATAGGCTATCACATCCTTAACCTCCTTGCGCTGATAGAATGACAAGCCGCCGTAAATCTTGTATGGCAAGCCACGTTTGCGCAGCGCCTCCTCAAGCGGACGGGATTGAGCGTTGGTACGGTAGAGTATGGCCATCTGGCTCCAAGGGACATCCTTGAAGGTATGGAGGTCAAGCAAGCGGTTCACCACCATCTCACTCTCCTCAAGGTCTGAGTGTGCGCACAGCACCTTTATCTTATCACCCTGCTCATTCTCTGAGAAGACTTTCTTGGGTATCTGGGCGTGGTTCTTGCAGATAAGGCTTCCTGCGGCCTCAACGATGGTCTGAGTGGAGCGGTAGTTCTGCTCCAGCTTGAAGAGCTTGGAATCCGGATAGAGCTTGGAGAACTTGAGCATGTTGTCCAGGTTGGCTCCGCGGAACGAGTAGATGCTCTGAGCGTCATCACCCACCACGCAGACCTTGGCGCCATTGCGTGTAAGCTGCCAGACTATGCAGTGCTGGGCGTAGTTGGTATCCTGATACTCATCTACCAGTATATGCTTGAATGAGGTGCCGTAACGCTCCAGGACATCGGGGTTGTCACGGAACAGTATGAACGTATTGAGCAGCAGATCATCAAAATCCATGGCGTCTGACTGACAGCAGCGCTGCTCATAGCGCTCATATATCTTGCCTACCATAGGGATACGCTTGAGCTGGTCATGCTTGTAGATATCGGTGTTCTGGATATAGGCTGATGCCGTGATGAGCCTGTTCTTGGCATTTGATATCCGGCTCTGCACTACATTAGGCTTATATGTCTTGTCATCAAGCTGCATATCACGTATAATGGACTTGATGAGATTCTGGCTGTCTGTCTGATCATATATGGTGAAGTTGGAGCTGTAACCTATCTTGTCAGCTTCACTTCTCAATATACGGCTGAAAATGCTGTGGAATGTACCCATCCACAGGTATCGGGCGCGGTTCTCTCCCACCCGTGCGGCTATGCGCTGTTTCATCTCACCGGCAGCCTTGTTGGTGAATGTCAGAGCCAGGATGGACCATGGCTCCACTCCTTCTTCAAGAAGGTGTGCTATACGGTACGTCAATACACGTGTCTTTCCGGAACCGGCACCGGCTATGACCATGCAATCGCCGTCGGTATAAAGTACGGCGTCACACTGGCTCGCATTAAGTTCCTGCTGGTAATCTATCATATAATCTTATACTCTCTTATTCCCTCTGTTTTCATTATTCCTCAGTCAAAATGGACCTCCATTATTCCCTCAAAATAATAAAAACAGAGGAAACAATAGAGCATAATCTTGAATTGAGGACTATCTTAAACAGTTTCTCTTTCTTTTACGAATGCGAATTTACAAAATCACATTCTTTTATTTATCTTCGTAGCATAAAAAGACAAAATGGGTTTTCAACAGCTGTTTCCCCTCACTGATTGCATCTGGATTAGTTTTGTAGTCCTGACGCTGGTGCTTTTTGTGCCTATTCTGTGCCGTAAGCTCAGATTCCCGCAGATAGCAGGACTCATTGTGACCGGCACTCTGTTGGGACCCGGACTTCTGGACGTTCTTGAAATAACCCCGGAGCTTAGTTTTTTCAGCCGGATAGGCCTGTTGTTCATCATGTTCTTTGCAGGTCTGGAGATAGACCTGGAGGAGATGAAACGCAACAAAGTATGGGGAATCATATTCGGATTGCTCACATTTGCCATACCATGGGGGCTTTGCTACACAGCCTGCATTACTCTGCTCAAACTGTCAACCCATACATCGGCCATACTGGCATGCATAATGGGATCACATACCCTTATATCATATCCCATCATCAGCCGATACGGACTTGGCCGCCGCCAGAGTGTGACGATATCCGTGGCAGGCGCTCTTGTAGCCATCCTGCTTGCACTGGTCATTTATGCCATAATGATGTCAACATCAGGAGGAGAGAGTTTCAATCCCCTATGGTTCACGCTTAAGATTGCCGTCTATGTAGCAGCAGTGATAGTGATCTATCCGCGTATTGCCAGGAACTTTTTCCAGACTGTCACAAACAGTTTCTCCCACTTCCTGTTTGTGATGATTCTGCTGGCATTAAGCTGCGGCTGTGCACAAGTGATTGGGCTTGATTCCATAGTAGGCGCATTCCTGGCTGGAATAGTTCTGAACCGTTACATTCCCAAGTCATCACCTCTGATGAACCGTCTGGACTTTGTGGGAGGTACGCTGTTTGTTCCGCTGTTCCTGCTGGGCACAGGCCTGATGATAGACCTTTCAGGCATGACCGGCAACTGGCTCTTTCTGACAGCTTTTGCGGTTTTATTTATCATAGGCACTCTCGGCAAATGGATTGTTGCACTCTTTGTCCAAAAGGCCAAAGGATTCAAGCGCGATGACCGCCTCATCATATTCGGTCTTAGTGAATCACATGCTGCTGGTGCCTTGGCAATAGCTATGGGAGCATACGCTGGAGGTCTGATGGATAATGCAACACTAAGCACCACAGTCCTTATAGTGCTGTTCTCATGCATTTTCAGCAATATAATCACCGAGAACGGAGCAGCCTCACTGCACCAGGATGAGCAGTCCGATGTACCGGCACAAGACAACCGTATGCTGGTAATGCTCACAGGGTCAAACACGCTGCAAGCCATAATGGACACGGCCATCACTCTCTATGACCGTAGCGACCGTGACATGGTGGGGCTTTATATTACTGTAAACGGTGAACATGCACCCAAATACCTTCAGGACGGCAAAGGACGTCTTAAGGAGGCACAACAGATTGCGGCATCAGCCGATATACCTTTCATAACACATAACCGCCTGGGCAACAATATAATTGACAGTATCATCCACGCCTCAAATGAGTTTGAGACCAACGCCATCATTATGGGATTGCCGTTGCGCCACAGCATTGACCTGCCCTACATGGAAAACATCATCAGCCCCCTCAATGACGGATTCCATGGGCAGATTGTGCTGCAAAGGTTTGTCACACCTATCAACACCATACGCAGGATTGTTGTCCTCGTGCCTGGACCGGTACTTCAGAATGACGCTTTTGAGAAATGCATGGAGAGCATATACCGCATAAGCATGGCCATAGGCTGCGCCATTGAGTTCTACGGTAAAGACCAACCCATATCGGCTGTTCGCGGTACCGGACTCAATTTCTCAAGCGGCCGCGTATCATACAATGAGGTCAGTGAGACTGCCGATATGCACTGGGTAATGTCTGGACTGCACAATGACCACCTGCTAATGATTGTGGGACCGCGTGATGCAGAGTCACATGCCGGACGTTCATTCCGCCACCTCTACGAGCGCATCCACATGCCGGAGACAGATTTCTCCACCATGCTCCTATTCCCCGAGACCCAGACGGTTAAGGGTAAAGAAGAAGCCACCCTCCGTACGGAGCGTGACTTCCTTAAGATGTTACGTATGTAAGACCCGGTTGGTCAGAATTCTATAATAATACCAATACGTCCGTCTTTTGAATACTTGACAGGTTCTCCATTGTATTTCTCAACCTTACGGCCAAGAATATCAAAATAATGAACCTGATTATCAGGCGCATCACTAAATACCGGCATGACAGCAACTTCAGCCTTCATTTGGGCGATTTCATCATCCATCCAAGCCTTTCTACCTTCAAACCAATTTACTACAGAATCTACATACTCATTAAAATCAACAGAGTATGATGACCAGCGCATATGATCAATCACTAATGATTCCGCAAAAGCTCTTCCCTCTGTAGAGTTGGCATATGCCCTTAAATAATTTATTGTTGAATCTATAACAGAGTGTCCTTCTTTCTCCCAAATATTAATATAACTTTCTGTGAATGATTTGTCACTGCTTGAAAAAAGGCCGTTAAATAAAAAAAACGTATGTAATCTGGACCACTTATTCACCGTTTTCATCATAGAATCATAATCCCATAAATTTGCCATCCTCACCACAGATTCTGATGTGTTATCATATTTCGTAATGAACATATTGAATCCGGCGCCATCGCTAATACCGAGTATATCCGCTCCTAAAAGCCACCTGGCAAATGATTCCACGTCAATATATTCAGTATAAGTACCATTTTGAACTGATTGCTCTACCCTTGTCATATAGTCAGATATATATTCTATCTGATAATCAAGTATTTCATCAGGATCAGGATATTTAAAAGTATAATTCATATACTTGTATTGTCCGTGAAGCGGAGTCTCAAACCAGACATCTTCGTTCCACCAATACGCATCATACTCAATAATATAACCGCTTTTACTGATATCAATCCTACTATCAGGATTACGTCTTATATTTTCTATCAGTTGATACATTCCTCTATAAGTACCATTTAACATCAAATGTACCCACTTATATCTTGGCGTCCATTGCAAACCTAACAACTCATTTATCTTAAGTGATGGTATTACATTTGGTAACATAAACTGGTCAAACTTTAAAACCCAATTCTTATCAGCTTTTGATTTATCATAATCTATCAGATCATACTTCTTTTCAAGTTTAAGCTTATATGCGACTTTCGGTAAGCGTCCAGACCAGTTACCACGCAGTCTGACAGTCATACCTCCTTCTGATTCCAGGTATTCACCACTATCATATACTGTATCACGGTTTGCAGCCAATATATACATTCGCCCAGGAACAATTGTCCTGTTTTTGATAGACGCGCCTATACATCCAGCAGGAGGATCTGCCTTATCTGCAGTGGGATATACACCACCCTCAGTCTCAATATACATGACAGGTATCCCTGATTTAAACAGGCCATAAAATTCCTCTACATCACACTTGGATGATAACGGTATAATCAATAAAAAAAACGTTATAAGTATAAATCTGGATACCATCAGATACTTTTTAGGGACTAAAAAATGCCTCCGAGAGAATAATCCATCGAAGGCATTATTTATAAACAGATTGATTATTTGAAAATCAGCTGAGCGAAGTTATAGAGACCGTACTTCCAAACAGTGAAGTTGTGACCTTCATCAGGATAGTTGATCAGAGTGCAGGGAATACCGTTCTCGTCGCAGAAAGCCTTGAGCTGTGTGCTGTTGCCAATCAGACCATCGGCACCACCGCATACCATCCAGAGGAGCTTGTTCTCCTTCTTAACCTTCTCAACATCGGGGATAAGCTGAGCAGCACGCATGGTGTTGGGAGCTGATGAGAAACCGCCAACATAAGCAAACTTGTCCATGTTACCCAGACCAAAGTTCAGAGACTGACCGCCACCCATTGACAGACCGGCGATAGCGCGGTGATCCTTATCTGTATATACGCTGAAGTTCTTCTCAATGTAAGGGATAAGGCTGCCGATGAGGTCCTTGTCAAACTCACCGAAAGCAGCAGCAGAACCCATACCGCCCTCACGTGAGTCATTCTGGGCAGCACGGCCGTTAGGCATAACAACGATCATGTCAGCAACCTTGCCGTCAGCATAGAGGTTATCCATGATGATGTTGGGTACACCACCGTCATTCATCCATTCCCACTCGTCACCACCAATACCATGGAGCAGATAGAGAACGCTGAACTTCTTCTTGCCGTCATAACTTGCAGGAAGATATACATTGGCCTTACGGGTTGTACCAACTGACTCAGACTGATACTCAATGAGCTTGACAGTGCCTTTCTTTACACCAGCACGCTCCTGGTCAAAGCCCGCAGGAGCAGCTACATACTCGTCAAACTTAACATCGGTCTGCTGGCCACCGCCAAAACCGCCGAAGCCACCGAAACCGCCACCGAAACCGCCGAAACCGCCGCCCATAGGCATACGGAAATCAGGCTCCTGTGCACTGGCACCTGCTGCAACGAGGGCCAGAGCTACTGTAAATAATACTTTCTTCATTTTGATAATAATAAATAGCAATTTGTAAGTAATATAATAAAATACATTAATTAGTTAAACCGTTAGCTTTAAAAATCAATATCAGGAAATAATGCCATTAAGTATCTCCTTAACTTTATCTAATCCGCACCCGTAAGAGAAGTGACTCTTATAACTTTCCATAACCAGAGACCTATCATCTTCATTACCCAATACCAGACTTGACATTTCCTTAACAGCCTGATTAAATTCCTCCGGGGTCAAAAAGGAGTTGAAATACGGTGTCGACATCATAGACTCGTAACCACGTTTGGATAAGTCATGTACTATCACAGGCATCCCTAACCTGAGTCCATCCATTATCCTTAACTTTAACCCGCTTCCAATTCTGGTAGGACATATGTATATATCACCTTGTCCGATAACATCATTCATATCACTGGGATTTGGAATCAAGGTTACATTCTTATATTTATTACACAAATCAACAACCTTTTTTGTGGGATCAAGTCCGGATACAATCAAAGCGCTGTTTTCTGGCAAATACCTATAAAGTTCTTTGAAAAAATAGACGATACTGTCTTCTCCCTGTGTATTGCACAACAACCCTGTAATGACAAAGGTCAAGGCGTTATTTTTTTTCTTACGTAGAGCAGGATTTGGAATATCCTTATATTCAAAGACACCTATTAGACTATTGATAGACTTGGGACCAAAAATATCTTCATATTGTTGCAGATCATCTATAGTCAGGAAAAGATTGGAATCACTGTATTGGTATGCAGTTTTCTCCAGATTCCTTATATGGAACAACATTAATCCGCGAATCAAAGGAATCTTAAAATTATCCTTAAAGTACTTTCTTTCAAAGTTATGGAAAACCGTTATGACCTTTATACCGTTTGACTTAAGAAATCTCGCCATAGATCCGCTTTCCCTGCAACCATTTATAACCACAGTCGAATAACACTCAGGATCTTCTTTGATAAGATTCTTCACATAACCGGAATAACGGTCAATCTCTCCTGTAAATAATGAAATGAACCTGGACAGCAAAGTCCTTTGAGGAACCCTGATTATTTTGTCATAACTTATGGAATTATCTATCAAGACCTTGCTCTCAGCCGGCACACAGATGTCTGCATTACCATTGAAACATTCGCTAAACGCCTTGGCATAGGCATGACATGCAAAACTACCGCCTCCTATTTCATAAGGATTGGAATGTGATACTACTAGCAACTTACCGGACATCTTAAAAACTATATTTCTCCCTGTAATTGAAACTGTATTTAAGTCCGCTCTTACGGTCTGACATATATTTGGCAGGAACACCTCCTACTACAGTCATAGGAACTACATCTTTTGTTACCACTGAACCGCAAGCCACTACCGCCCCCCTGCCAATATTTGTTCCCGGAAGGATTGTGGCACGAGAGGCAATCCACACATAATCATCTATATGGACGCTTTTCTTAACAAGGGCATGCATATCATCATTCTGGTCATGCTGTTCTGTAAATATGAACACATCCTGCGCAATATCCACATTGTTACCTATTACCAGTCCACCGCGGCCATTCAACACCACATTCTTATTAATAACACTATGATGTCCGATAGATATATTACTTGGTTCTTTCACATCAACATTCCTACCAATATATGTCTTCTTTCCCAGCGATTTTACAAAAAGCCTCAAATACCATCTTCTTATATCCGCAAATGGTAGCCAAAGAAAAAACGGACTGGTCAAGTTAAAAATGACATTTATGATAGTATGAAGCAGATGTTTCATCTCCCGCCAAATATGTTCTGGAAATAATTCAAGGCCTTCTTACAGAAATAGAACGGCATGAAAACAAACGTGAACATCAATACGGAAACAAACTTGGAATAACCCAGAATCTCCCGATATATTGCCACATTGTATTTTATCAAAGGGAATTTCTCTCTCGATACTGAACCAGTCCGTATCCTGTAGCATGCCAGAGGCTCCCTGACTCCATAAGCAACACGACACTTCCTGATAAGCTTTATGTTAAGCCCCCAATCCTGACGCTTA
Organism: Bacteroidales bacterium UBA1182; assembly: GCA_002310015.1. Taxonomy (GTDB): domain Bacteria; phylum Bacteroidota; class Bacteroidia; order Bacteroidales; family Bacteroidaceae; genus Colenecus. The sequence continues at coordinate 22,457 of DBYQ01000083.1, read as the reverse complement.
CGGATCTCAGGCATGAGTACAAGACCGGTAACCTTACGGTCATACATCATTGTCAGAAAACCGATGGCATTGTCACATACTATACGCCAATAGGGAACCTTACAGCGACTCTTGACAATTCCTGTAATGCAATCATTCTCATCACATGTATAATAACTGGAATAGACCACTCCGCAACCTGTTTTGTCCATCAATGCAAGCTGCTTTTCAAGTTTGTCAGGTTTCCACATATCATCACTGTCAAGAAAAGCGATATACTGACCATTGGCGTTCCTTATGGAGTTATTTCTGGCAATTCCAGGACCACCATTCTCTGCAAGTCTTAAGAGGCGGATTCTGGAGTCTTTTTTCATGTACTCCTCAACGATGGCTGGACCATTATCAACTGAACAGTCATCCGTTATGACCATCTCCCAGTTGGTGTATGTTTGTGACAGGACAGACTCTATAGTTCTCCCGATATAGCTACCGGAGTCATATAATGTAGTTATTATTGAAACAAGTCCCTCTGTCATCGCGCTACAGATATAAAACTATTCAAAGGGTATCACTTTAAACTTATCATATCGCCTGTCATCTGAAGGAAGTGATCTGTGTAGAAATCCATTAATCCTCCAAGTGAAGTAAAAGTCATCTCACCAAAAACCACACGACCGGCAATATTATAGAGATCAACTCTGACAACAGGAAATGGAGCCGCCAGTTTTTCTGCAATTTCAAGCATCCCCGACAAGTTTGCAGGTTTGGGGATCAACCCATCCCTCATATAATGGCTATTGAAAACAGAATATTCAGGATGTGCATTCCATTCTGTATCATATGTCATTACCTTTGTACCGGAATGAGTGCGGTCTGTGCAAGCCCATATATAAGAAGCCATACCGTTAAAGCACCAGATTTTGTAGTCAATCAACGATGTGGAATACTTAGCCGACTCTTCATCATTATCCAACAACTCCTCTATCACCACCCGTGGCTTTATTCTGGAGTAATGAAGATTCCCCTCTGAAAGGCCGTATGTTTCATGCAATGTATTATTAAGTTTTTTTCTGATCTGTTCCAAATCGGCACACGCCTTATCTCTTACAATCATTGCATCGCCAGAACCATGTGTGGTCTTTATCACAAAACTATCTGGAAGTGGGCCAAAGTCAATATCTTCAGCGTTATCCCAGACACCATATAGAGTATTCAGTATTTGTTCCAATCCGCATTCACGTACATAATCACGAACCTGATATTTATCACTTAATCTTGTCCACTCCGACGTATCAGTCCTTAATGACAGATATTGTATCTTTTCATTAAGAGTCTGAGGGTTATCAAGATTAAGTTTCTTGTGAAAACGTAGCCAGTAACGTATTCGTATTATCAGTTCAGGGTGTTTCTTCCCTATTGATGACACTACCTTCTTTATCAAATTCTTCAACACTGCCATATCACTCAATATACCCTTTCTTTCATACACAGATTCTCAATCAGTTTTTTATCCAGCACCTTCTCAACATCATACATACTGCTACGTTCCAAAGCTCTGGAACGCATAGGCTGCAATATGCTCCTGTCTTCAATGACAGCTTTCATTTTTTCTGTGAGAGCCTGATTGTCACCAACAGGAAACAATATTCCACAATTTCCCAGCCCTATTATCTCCTGGGCATATTGCCAATCTGAAGCAATCAAAGGTAAGGCTGCAATTGCTGCATCCGCAACAATACCGGGGAATCCTTCTGTCACATGCATAGTGGGGAAAAGCATTGCATCGTACCCCGCCAGGATTCTGTAACCATCAGCACAGCTAAGATCAAGGAATCCATTGTAATGTACATTGGGAAGTGTTTTCAGTTTGTTCATGAATCTTTCCTGGATATCAGAATCTATCCTGCCATAGAAATCAACCTCAAACAAATCCCCCTTTCCTTCTGAATTCAATGATGCCACAGAATTAAGGATATGGAATACTCCTTTTAGTTCCGTAAGTCTTGACAGGAAAACAAATCTTAATCTACCTTCATGAATGACGCTGATATCCGGAACAAACAACACCGGCTTGAAATTGTAAAGTCTGTATGTATTGTCTATTCCCACTTCATGGTATAGTTCCCGCACCTTGTCCGCCTCAACAACGATACGTTCCAGTTTCTTGAATGGTGTTGCCTTATATATACCGTCCCTGATCTTCAAAGGAGTATATCCTCCTATCATGAAATAATATATTCTGCTTCTTAGATGAAGAGATGTAGTAAGTCTGACAAGCCTATAGGCACTGACATTTGAGGTTGAAATAACAATATTGTCAAACCTACAGAAAATAAGTTTCCAAAACACTCTCAGTAAAATGAACGGATTCCGTTTCCATCTTTGTGTATCCACATAACAGATATCACCTAACTCTTTTTTAAAAAAATCCAGAAGAAAACGGTTCTTTACAGCGTCGCCGGCTTGTGGGATATTGGGATAATCCAAAGCACCTAAAAAGAGAAGACGCTGTTTCATTATCTTACCATTTGTTATATTTCAACAAAGGTAATCATTTTTTGTTTATGAAGGAATAATATGCCCAAAATAGTGACAAAGTATAAACCACAGAACTAAAAATTAATGTAATTATTGCACCATTAATATTCCATAGCCATACAAGAAGTAACGAACCCACTATCTTCACTGCTCCGCAGGCAAAACTACTGTTTCTTATACTCAAACCTTGCCCGTGCGAACCCAAATACCTGTTAATCATATCGCCCACTCCATGAATACTGAAGCCTACGGCAAGCCAGGAGGCATACTTGGCCACAACTCCATATGATTCATTATATAACTTCATCACTGGATGCACCAGTATCATAAAGCCAACACATGAAACGATGGTCAGGATTATGGTCATTGCAAACACCTTACCGGGAATACGTTTTTCATGTACAAAGCGCTTGAAATAAGTAGTTCCCACTATTCCTGGCAGATATGAAAGCGGTTGAGCAAAAGACAAAGCCAAAGTATAAAAGCCCACATCAGTGTTTTCCTTGTTAAACAATCCCAATGTTACACCGGCCAGATAGTTGGTTGCAACCATAGCCAATGACCCCCAATACAGATGAATGCCATATTCATGATTTTCTTTTCTGATGGAATCAAAAACAGGCTTAAGGTTTTTGAATGACGGCCTTGTTGAGAAAATTATTATGACAAGCACCAATGAGCATACTCCCCAATGCAGCAACAGCACTGTCCTTGAGTCTGCACCGAATCTATTATAGATGTAAAAAGCTACAGGTATATAACATAACACCGGCAAGACCCTGGCTAGTGCAAGGCGTCCAATATGGTTATCGCCTTGAGCTGTCGTGTTCATGTAGTTTGTAAGGAGAGGATAAGAACAAACCGGGAGTGAAAAGAAGAAAAGTGCCCTTATCTCCGGTCTGTTTATATAAGAGAGGCCCATAATTAGTGTCGCTATTATAAGCATTGACACGGCAAATGCCAGGAATACTATCAAAGCCCCTCTTATCCTTGCACTTTGTTCCCTGTCATCTGACAAAGCCAGAATCCGGCTACCTGACAGGAACCAACCGAATAATACCACCCAAGATATAAGCTGAATGGCATTGAGTACATATTTGACATCGCCATAATCAGATGGAGAAAGATAATCTGTATTGACTTTTGATGCCACAAAATTCAGTATGGCGCCTAAGAATGTTGCCACATACAAAACGATGACCTGCTTTCTTCCCTTATCCATAACAGTTCAGATATTGTCAAAGAAAGAGCCGTCAATCACTATTGAGCGGAAATCATCATAATTGATTCCGTCCTTTTTACCGGCATCATACATCAATCTGGCAACCACTTTCCGGGCTCTCTTTTTATCCAGACCATCCTGGATAAAATAATGCAGACAACGCCTACGGCTTAAAAGACGTATCAGCGCCGTACTGAAAGGATTGTAATATTCCCTTACTACTATAAGCCTGCCCAGATAATAGAGATAATCACGTCCAAGCTTTGCTCTGGAAGACATCTTTTTGGCCGATGAACCCACTTTATGATAGATTACAGAATCTGTCAATATAACCATTTTCTCACCCTTTTGCTTCATCCTGTGTGCAAACTCAAAATCTTCTTCACCAAAGAAAAAGCGTTCTGTCAACAGATTTCCGTCAGGATTAAGCAGAGATGCATCGGCATACAAGGCACAACCGGAGATAAATGACACAGACAACTCAGAAGCATTCAACACGCTGGCATCCATATCCTTAAAATATGCCTTGCGGGAACCGAAAACCAGTTCTCCGCCACAAGACCATATCTTATCCCTGTCATACCAATACTTTATAAGAGGTCCCAACACCTTTACTTCAGGATGACATTTCCTGTAATCTTCTATTTTAACAAGAAAATCCGGTTCTACCTCCGTGTCATTATTGAGAAGCATATAGGCATCAGGATTGTATTTGGCAGCATTACTGATGGCACGGTTATTACCTACGGCAAAACCCCAGTTCTTTTCCAAATCAACAACATCAACCTTTATGGAAAGATGACTGGAATAATCCTTTATTCTTGACAAACTGTCATCTGTAGAACCATTGTCTGCTACAACAACCACAAATTCACCTGCCGCCTTGTCCAACGAATCAAGGCATGCAATTGTGTCATCCGCTCCGTTCCAGTTTATCAAAATAATGGCAGTCATACTTTTACGGTCTTATCAGGTTTATTGGGAAATAACAGATAAAGAATATGTAATAAGAGAATCATTGCCGGTATCTCTATGATATCAAGATGAAAGAAATAGAATTCAAACCATCCCATGGAAAGTAATGCACAAAAATAATAAAAAACAGTATTAATGAAAAGATTATGAAAATGGATTGATAGGATCTTTAAAATATAGCACAGAGAACTCAATCCTAATATATACAGTGCATACTGCAAGTAGTTAGTATATATTAAAAGCGTTCCAAAAACAGTACGCACATTGGTCAAACTGATACCTGTAAAGTGAAAAACAGGATTGACCGGAGAAAGGATTTCTCCACTACCTGTTATCTGGTTGATAATATTCAGGAAAGGAGTCCAGATCACATCAATAGGACCTCTATCAGGAAAACCTAGTTGCATGTCAACACTAAGCCCTAAAGTCCCACTAGTCAGATAATGGACAAAACGCTGGAAAATCCATTCTATAACCTTATCGTTGACCGCCATATCATTTACCACCACTATAGCCAACAAAAAGGTAACAAAGAACACCGCCACAGAACTAAGGACAACGAGACTCAGGAATTTGGCTGTAATTTTCATTTTACCAGACGCCAATCTTAGCATAACACCTGTCACACATGGAATGATCATAGTACCTTTTACCATATTGATAACATTCACTACCAAAAGGATGATGATAATGAACCACAACCAACGATGATTCTTATCCAGATAGTAAATATAGATCATCAACATTACACTGCAGAAACGCTTCAAATGGCCCCAAAAGCCATGTCCGGCAAATTCTTCGGCAAATTCGTCCGACCCAATCATATATTGGGAACTGTTCATTATCGAATACAAACGATATGCAAACAATAACGCCAAAGCGATACCGATAAGTACAAATATTACAGGAACAGGTTCATCATCAATCTGTATTTTTTTCAGCGGATAGCCCTTTTTTGTCGCAAATTCTGCTATCGCATAATCGGGAATAGCGAATAAAAGCAATCCCACATTCCACACAAGAATGCTGGGATAATAAAAATCTACGAAGTAGTCCAGACGTGATATAGCGATGGACACAAGCAATACCGCCACATATGGCAACATCAAAAAAGAAAGGGGGGTAAAAACAGTATTCCAAGCTTTGTGCTCCAAATAAAAAAGCACAACAACTTCAACAAGCAAAGAAATGATTATAAGAAAGTTCATCTATTGAACTCTGGCAAAATACACTCTTTGATGATATACCACGAAACTGTTCCGAAGAATGCAAGGAACACATACAAAACGCCCATCAGCATCTTTTGCGGTTTTGATGCTTTATACGGAACGACAGCAGGTTGCATGACTACACACACCGGAGTCTGTTCCTGTAGTTTGGCTTTTGCCATCTCGTATTGCGACGCAAGCTGATTATAAACGTCAAAAGCCAGATTCATCTCATTGGCAAGTCTCTCCTGTTCAACTTGATACTGCATTTTCAGCACTCCCTGATGCTGGTCAACATACTTTGCATATTCCTGTTGTGCATTGACATATCTTTGCCTGGATTCATCAAACAGAGCCCCCACGTAATCAAGATCGCTTCTGGCTTTTGCAGAACGATAGTTAACAATATTCTCCTGAAGGTTATCTGAAACGGCCTGAGCCACTTGCGATGCTATATCCGGATCTTGCATCCTGACATTCAGAGTAATTACATAATTACCCTTATCCACATCAACAGCTATCTTTTCATCAAGAGACTTTAATAATATTTGCTGACGACGGGAAAGATATCGACTATCAATTGAAGATGAAGGGACAATAGTATCCGTCGGATTATTCCTCATTTTGGATATCAATCGTCCAGGAGTACCCAATATATATGACCACCATGAAAAGCGTTGGTATTTGCTTAAATAATGGTAAAGGTTATCATTAAAGGGTTCTTTCTTATATTTTCCCGACACCTGAAGAGACATCAGATTGCATAGGAAAGGAGTTGATTTCACTATCTGCGGATATAATTCAGGATAAAGGGCATCATCACCCGATATACTTAGATCCACTCCTGCCAGTGAAGCCAAACTACCAAGTCCACCTGATAATGCCGATGTCCCGGAAAGTTCAGGAGCAAGCACGACTTTAGATGTATATTCTTTAGGAATGCTGTACGAAACCACAATGGCAATCAAGCCTCCCCAAATACAATTCATTATTATTCTCTTTCTGTGTTTCCACAGTATAAAGAGGATATCTACAAAGTCCATCCTATGCTTTTTCCCTTCTTCTGTCATATTTCTTATTTCAAAAGATTCATAAGAGCAAGGACGACTGTTGCAAGTGAAGCGGAGGTTGAGCCTAAGCTTAGTATCTCACTGGTCTTCATACCTTCATGCTCCTTACGTGCCGGAACTATTATCTCACATCCAGGCTGAACAAGCTTGGAAGAACGACGCTTGGCCTTGGCCACAGACCCATTCATATACACCACATAAACCTTGTTCTTCTTGGCTTTCTGGGAATATCCTCCGGCCCTGTCAATATAGTATTTAAAGTTCTTGCCTTTGACAAACGGAGTTGTATTTGAGAACATAACCTCACCGTCTATCTTAACCGTATTGTTGAATACAGGAATGATAATGCGGTCACCGTCACGAAGTACTATATCGGATGCCCCGCCCGGATTCTTCATGGCAGCCTTGAGGTCTATGCCAACGTCATACGTGGTAAGCGTGGAGAGTTTGTTTAACGTATTCACAAGAGCCAAAGAATCATTTAATGCCAAAGTTTCCGCAATATCACGCATACGCTTCTTCTCATCAGCTGTCATCCTGCGTTCAAGACGGGCGCCCTCCAGATAAGCTTCGCTACTGAAATCTCCGACTTTTGACATGATGTCACTCAAACGTTCAGTGTTTGTCTCCATAGAATAATAACCAGGGAACGTTACCTCACCTACCACAATCACGCGACGGTTAGCGGCATAGCCTGGGCTTTGACGGACGTAAACCTCATCATATGGCATAAGACGGAAACCGTCATCACGAATGGAAAGGTTTTCATCAATAGAGAATGAGAATGTCTTGGTAAGGGAGTCTGTCTTTACCATAGCTTCCTTGTTTCTATTGCGGCGGACCACATCCACCTTGGAGATGGAGGCGTTCTCCTTGAGGCCTCCAGCCTGAAGGATAAGGTCTTCTATGCTAGTGTTGTCTGCATATCGATACTCTCCCGGGAACAGGACCTCACCATATACACCGAAAGTCTTGACCTCACCTAAATCAAGTATGCTCGGAATGAACAATACGTCATCATTGCGCAACAGTTCATCTGATACGCTGCCATCCATCAAGCCCTTTATATCTATGGAAAGATTGGTAAGAGTCTTGTCTGGGTTAGTGCGACTCAACAGGGCACGTGACGGGAAAGCATCTTCTTTCAATCCGCCGGCTACCTCAACCAGATCACGCACGGTACGGATACTCTCTCCTATCTGGAAACGGCCGGCACGGTTCACAGCTCCGCGTATCTCAGCAAGATTGGAATAGGTGTCACGAATGGAATCAACGTAAATGTAATCGCCATCCGATAGCGAGAAACTGCCGAAACCGGATTCCGGCACAGTGAAAATGTCACGCTGATAGTCACCCATTCGGATTACGCGTATATCCTTACGGTAGGCATCAGATGACAGGCCACCGGCATAATCTATAAGTGTGGAAAGAGTCTCACCATCTTTCATCTCATAGTACATGGGACGGCGTACACGGCCTTCTATGTTTACAAGAACTGATTGCGCTGACACCACTATGGCATCATTATCTTCAAGACGGATGTCATCGCTCAGACTGCCGCGCATGATGTAGTCATACAGATCAATGACGGCAATCTCCTTGCCTCCACGGTAAACGCGGATGTCACGCAATGAGCCAAGGTCACTTACTCCGCCAGCCATATACAAAGCATTGAATAACGTAGCGAACGAAGACATACGGTAAGTACCTGGAACGGAAACCTCACCCATGACATTAACCTGGATGGAGCGGTTCTGACCCAATGTCAGTTTGATGCTGGAACTGGCATCGTCACCGTCAAGTCCAGAATATATCTGGCTAAACACTTTCTTGACATATGAGTCTGCTTCACGGATAGTGCGCCCGTTGAGATAGACCGGGCCAAGGTCACTGACCATAATGTTGCCATCGGGAGAGATGACTTCACGAACGGTGGTCTGAGAGGCGCCCCAGATATCTATGATGACTTCATCACCAGGTCCCAAACGATAGTTGGGAGGGGTGGCAAGATTGGACACAGAGGCATAAGACTGACCACGTCCGCCGAAAATGTCATGGCCGTATATGGAGCGACCACGTGACGACAACTCAGGACGGGACGATACTATTGATGAGTCTGAAAAAAGGAAACGGGACTCGTCATAAAGAGATTCTGATACACCGTCACTGATGTCAGATGAACCTATGCGATTGAATGCACGGCCGGCAGAACGCACACGGGAAGGATCGTCCTGCAGTTCTGATGTACCGGAAAAAACACTTGATGACTGGCTTCGTTCATAACGATCACGCATACGCTGAAGCTGCTGAACAGTAACGCCACGACGGCTGAGTTCCATAACTATCTGATCCTGAGAGGCGCCTTGTGCCTGACGGTCAGAGACATAACGGTAAATGCTCTCTTCCGACATCTGAGCGGAAACGCAAAGCACAAACAGCAATGACACTATGGACAATATGGATCTTCTCATAATTCTATCTGGATTAATTCTAAAAAAACACTCAGAACTTTTTACCACTGAACACTGAGAGGAATGTTCTCAGCATAATACCAAGGTCTGTGAACACGGTACGGCGGTCAAGGTACTCAAGGTCATACTCCAGACGCTTAAGCATCTTCTCCATAGTATCCGTGTAACCGTTATAGATGGTAGCGTAAGAGGTAACACCCGGACGCATCAGGTAGATATAACGGTAGTCATCGGTTTCACGATTGATCTGGTCTATGAAGTACTGGCGCTCTGGACGGGGACCGACAAATGACATATCACCCTTGAGAACATTCCACAACTGAGGAAGTTCATCAAGATGGTGAGCACGCAGGAAACCGCCGAACGGCGTCAGATACAAGTTGCGTTCGGCCTCATGACGAGGAATCATACCGTGAGACTCAGCGTCAACACGCATTGTACGGAACTTATAGATGGTGAAAGGACGGCCCTTATAACCTATGCGCTCCTGGCGAAAGATGACCGGCCCGTCACTGAAAGACAGAATCAGGGAAAACAACAGGATGAGAGGGGAAAATGCAATCAAGCACAAAAGGGAAAAAACTATGTCAAACGAACGCTTAACTAAATGCTGAAAACCACCCATGGCATCCTTATGAGCCATATAGTTTGCATTGCAGTAATCCTGAATATTATATTTAAGCATCACATTACTTTATTTATTAGCATAACGCACAAAAAATGTAAAAATTGTGCATCCGCAAAAAAAATATCGGAATATCCGGAGCATACTTCAAAAAGCCACTTTCACTATTGAAAAGCCACTTATTCTTTAAAAACCTGCAAAAGTAATGAAAAAATCAGAAAAGCCTCATAACGTAAACGCCTCTTTTTCCAGTTCTGCAGCTGTCAAAGAAAACAAATCTTCCGTCACGTGAAACTCTGGGGTGCAAATCACATGCAATATGACCTTTCCTAGGACTTGATTGGAATTTCTTGGGAGAATATACCGATGCTATGAGTTCTGCCTGGTCATTAGAAGAATTGACACGGAACAATTCGGCCATTCTGTATTTGTCAGGATACGTATCAGTTATGAAAGAATCATCTGAAATAAAACTCTGATGGCCGTCTGAATTAAGAACAGACTGTGAGACAATCCTATATGAACTGATGTCATTCATATCAAAAAGGACATGACAACTGTGACCGTCAATAATACAGGATGCAATTATCTGATTTTGGGAATTCCAGACAAGATGTGAACCGGACATCTGTGAAGGCAGTTCTATCAGTTTTGCTTTTTGCCGGTCATAAACCATTATCCGCGTCCATCTTTTAAGGTCAGTCCCGGTACGCAGCCTCCATCGATGCAGAAAAGAAATGTAACGGTCATCCGTTGAGAAACCGGTATGAGTGACGTAATGCATATAACCTTTACGGAATTCCTCAGGTACCCCCATGGCAAGAACGCTCAAAGGAACCACAAGATCCATATTGCCTTCAGCAAGGTTGGCTATATACAATCCCGTGCCTTCTGGTGCATCCTCATCCAGGCATGAATCATCAGGATACGGATAGCCATATCCGGACATGCAGTTTTCAAGTCTCTCATAGCTGAAAGAAGTGGCCCAAACAGAGTCATGACTTACCGAATCTATGGGGCTGTTGATTATACGGGATTCTCCGGATCTTGTATCTATAATCTTTGAAACAAGTCGGCCATCCACTGACGAGTTGAAGATAACATTGTTATCATCAAACCATTGCAGGCGGCACCCCTTATGATAGTTCCATGCCGACGTGGAGTCAAGTTCATGAAAATCGCCCAAATGTCCGTCCTCATCAAAATCCAGGTATCCTATCTGTTCGGTTTCACCGGCCAATGGCATCCTTAAGTCAAAAGGCAACTTATGCACAAGCAATCTGGTCCCATCGGCAGACAGTTCCTGAAGATCATGAAAACCGAAATAATATCCTTCCTTGAATTCAAATCCGAACCTGAAATACTCTTTCTTACGCGGAAGTAAGTCAAAAAAAGACTGGTAGATATTCCTGACAGTATTTTTCAGTATAGGATTCCTCCTGACAAACCCATAAATAATTGACTCAATCCTGTTCATAGCTGCCTCTTAAGTTCCATACGGCTTTCAAAAGTTCTGAAAAGGTCATCATTGTCTATGACACTCTCTTGCTTAGGTATCATGTGAGCATTTGCCGATTTCTGCAGCAGGCTCTCAGTGGTTAGACTGGAAATGAAGTCCTTCACCTCGGCATCATTCATCGCATCCAATGAATAACCTACTCCGGTTTCAGATACACGTTCTGCCAGATAAGTTCCGCTTGAAACAACTATCGGTACTTCAAAATAGATTGATTCATATATTTTGTTGGGTTCAGCATATCGGACATTATCATAACGGACATCGTATGTTGAAAGGACCATATCCACATCGGAATATATGCCCGGAAGGTCTGACGGATTGGAGAACGGGCCATGGAAAAAGCAGTTGGGCAATGACTTAAGCTGATAGAATTTCTCATCTATCACATTACCATAGAAATGGAATTCATTGTCAGGAAAAGACTCACAGAACACCTTTGCAAAGTTATAAAGGCTGTCAAAAAGACGTATTGACCCGACAAAAGCCACCTTTAGATGATTAACATCAGGAATACGCACCCTTTTGTATGGGAGGTCCATAATTGCAGGGTTAAGTTTGTTGAAGGCATACGCCACATTTTCAGGAATTCCACCGCTGCCATAATGATATTTGGCAAAACCTTTAGAAACAAAAACGGTAAGCAGGGATTTCCTTATTATCCTTTTGTCAATATACTCAAAAATTCTCCTGAGAATGCCTGAGCTGAAATATGTATGTCTCAAGTCAGCTTCTTCATATATGAAAGGCTGCCTACCGCCTATCAGATAATACAACAAAGCCGTATCATTATTGATAAGGTAAAAGACCACATCCAGACCTTTATACTGTCTGATAACCTTTCTTATATCCTTAAACTCCGCAAAAAGCCTCTTGAAATATGAAGACGAGCCCCTCCCCACTTCACCCAGAACATGGTATGCCACCCCATCTTCCTTGATGAACGGCCGCTCCGGGTCACGGCAGTAACAGAACACTTCAAGTTCATACCCGCGTTTCCGGAGTTCCGCTATACGGTTGGGCACACGTGCCTCATTTATATTGCTTGTCAATACTACAATCTTCATGACAACGCAAAAATAATAAAATTAGAGACTCCTGATATTCCTGATTCCCTTAAATTCCTTCCTGAAGAACATGAATGATATCAGCGTATAAACCACAGTTCCTGTCAATATACCCACTACAAGCCTGATAGTATGACTGCATTCCATTTGACTTATCATAAAATAGACTGAAGCACCCATTACCGCCGAAGCCAATACAAATGGAACAATATCGCTCAACTGTATGAAAAAGCCCACTCCCGTTATTCTTTTCGTATAATGGAAATTCATACTAACAGAGATGACAGAGTAAGCCACACGCCCCCAACACATAACGACAAGACCGAATGGCATGGTAATAAACAATATTGATACTGCAATTATGGTTTTTATGATCTGCATCCTCAGTACAAGGTCAGTCCTTCCTTTCACATAGAACAGGTTAAGATTCATGGCGCAAATGAAATCAAGCATCCAATCCAGACAGAGTATCCTGAGCAATGGAACGGCGGGAGCCCACGGTTCCTTAAGGAACGTTATTATGAAAGGTTCCGATACTGCCATCAGACCTGCCATCATGGGAAAAACAGCAAATGATGAATAACGCATAATGGATCCGAAAACCTTTGTAAGCCGGGCATCATCATCCGATATTCTGCTTAATATGGGAAAACATACCCTGGATATGATCTTTGCGGCATTTGTAGAAGGGAAAATGGCAAATTCCTCAGCCTTTGTGTAGTACCCCAGGTCTCTTTCCAGGAATCTTTTTCCAATAACAAGTTTATAGATGTTCTTATATATGACGTCTATAAGTATGCTGGCCAACAACTTGGAACCGTAACCGAACAGGTATCGGAATGACTCTAGTGAGAAAACCAGCTTGGGCATCCATCTGACAACAGCAATATACATGACAGACCTCAGGATACTGTTAAGAATCTGTTGTATGACAAGAGCCCAGGCACCCAATCCACGGCACGCAAAGAAAATACCTACCGCTCCGGATACAACGGCACTTGAAAATGTCACGACAGACTGTAACTTGAAATCAACACGCTTTACCAATATGGTCTGATGAACTATTGACAGAGCATTGAAGATGAGGGTCAGAGCCAGGACTCTCATAACCGGCACCAGTAACTGCGTATTGTAAAAGTCCGCAATGGCAGGAGATGAAGCAAACAGTATAACATACAGGATCAGAGCTATACCGAGATTGTAGTGAAACACAGTGGAATAATCAGCATCGGTACAGTCCTGTTTCTTTATCAGGGCGTTGGCAAAACCACTGTCAATGAAAACCTGGGCAACCTGCAGGAATATGGCCAACATAGCCACTACCCCATAATCATCGGGAGTAAGATGTCTGGCTAGGATAATCTGGATCAGGAACGTGATTCCCTGATAAGAAAGACGTTCAACCGCACTCCATCCTACCCCTCTGATGGTTTGTTTTCCTAATGATTCATTCATAATCCTAATGCGTTGTAACCGTTTTTTCCGGAACATCTATCTCCTTGACATATGGGCTGTTCTTCAGGTTGTAATTATAGCGTTTGGAAAAAGAGGGATAGTCACCTTTAACTGTATATTCAAGGATATTGCTGTAAGGAACATATCTGGCTGAGCCGGTAATCCTGTCCCAACATACATATGAAGATACCATAAACAATACGCAAAGATATATCAGTCTGGAGCGCCATTCAAACGATAATATTACCAAGCCAATGCAAATACAGACAAAGACAGAGAAATACAACTGCAGCCGCATGAACATCTCCATACTCATGGTGAACCTCACCAACAGGAAATAAATCATTGCCGCATTGAAAACAAACTGTCCCTTTTCAGCACCTATCTGTTCAACTATTCTCTCCTTGTAACATAATACCATAAAAAACAAACCGGTCTGCCAGACCATTCCGAATGAGAACATCTTTCCCTGCGCAAAAGGAGAATCAAAAAGGAAGTAAGTCAATACCTTGCTCTGATAATACGGAATAAGCCCGAATACCGTTGTCAGACCATTAACCAGCATTTCCCTGTTCAGAAACAGGACATTTATGATTACAAACAGCAGCAAATAAACCCATTTCCGGACATCTCTTGTGAGTACAGCATACAACGGAATTACAAACAATGCTGTAAGATGGAAAGATGCTGCCAACAGGGACATAAGCAGGAACTTCCAGAATTCACGCCTTATTATATACTTGACAGACAACATGAACAGTCCCACGGCAATACAGTTACGCATAGGATTGTCAATGAAAAAATATAGGCCAAACCAAGGAAGATAATACATGAGTGACAGCCATGCTGTCTCCCTGGAATATTCAAAAATACTCTTGAATATAATGATGAAGAGCAACGTTTTAGTGAAAATGAAAAAGGCCCAGAACGGGACTCCGGCTTTCTTGAATATCATCATATACAGATAATACCCTGGCTCATTCATGTAGCCATAGAACAGACGGTTAAAATCCAGGCTGTCATACCAATTTTCATATATCCTCCAATCACTTCCGGTCATATATCCGAAGCAATAGAAGAGACACAGAAGTACACATACCGCCATCGTCCAACGCCGGTTGTCAGACAACTGATATGAGATAGCAGAAATAAGACATATCAGTAATGGTATGAAGTATATTGCCATGAACCGTTATTTGTCGCTGCCAGATAAATCAAAGCGTCTTTTTAAGAAAATCTACTATCCGGAATGATGCCTTGCCGTCTCCAAACGGATTTACGGCATTGCTCATGGCCATGTAACAGTCATTGTCATCAAGAAGCATTGAAACCGTATTCACTATCTTTTCATAATCAGTTCCAACCAGTTTAACCGTACCTGATTCAAGAGCCTCCGGCCTTTCTGTTGTATTACGCATTACCAAAACCGGCTTACCCAACCCGGGAGCCTCCTCCTGAATTCCGCCACTATCAGTGAGAACCAGGCAACTCTTTTCCATCAGATAAACAAAAGAAAGATATTCAAGAGGCTCTATGAAAAAAATGTTTCCTGCACCGTTAAGGTTCTCGCCAAACGCCTGATGAATAGGCTTGCGGACATTCGGATTAAGATGCATGGGATATATGAAATCCACATCCCTGTATTTATGCGCAAGGTCTTTAATTGCTTTGCAGATGTTAATGAACCCGTCGCCGAAGTTCTCACGACGATGGCCGGTAATAAGCACCATACGACGGCCGCCATCAAGACGCTTTGAGTCATAACCAGCATCCAGAATGGACTTATGGAGTTTTTTTTCCAGTCCTGCATCTTTACCTATGCGATCCACCACCATTTGCAGTGCGTCAATTACCGTATTTCCGGTAACAGTTATCTTACTGTCAGACACATTCTCCTTAAGAAGATTAGACCGGCTCAAAGGAGTAGGTGCAAAATCAAAAGAGGCAATTCTTCCGGTTATCTGACGGTTTATTTCCTCAGGCCATGGGCTGTATATATTTCCAGTACGCAGCCCGGCTTCAACATGCCCTACCGGAATCTGCATATAAAATGCAGCCAATGCTGCAGCCAATGAGGTAGTAGTGTCACCATGAACCAAAACCACATCCGGTTTTGCCTCAGCAAGAACATCACGCATTCCGTACAGCACTCTTGTGGTTATGTCAAACAGGTCTTGTCCCGGTTTCATTATGTTCAAGTCATATTCAGGACTGATATCAAACATATCGAGAACCTGGTCCAACATCTCCCTATGCTGTCCGGTAACACAAACTACAGTATCAAAATAATTGGGATGTTTTCTAAATTCATGGACAAGAGGAGCCATTTTTATGGCATCCGGACGCGTTCCGAACACAAGCATCACTCTTTTCATTCCTGTTCCTCCTTTCTAAACCATGCTTTTATTCCTGTCTCATTAAACCGGAAAGCATAAAAAAGACACGCACACAACCCTCCCAAGAATGCAAAGACTATAGCAATAACTGACTTCTTGGGTGCAAAATGCCATTCGGCAAGACGGGCAGGTTCCAATACAGTGAAAGCCGGAGTCTGTTCCTGAAGTTTTGCCCTGGCGACTGCCAGTTGCGATGACATCTCCTGATATACGCCATAAGTGATATTCTGCTCATTCTCCAGCCGTACGGCCTCTGCCTTAACACTCTCACGTACCAGGTTCACATTGCGGTCCAGAAACGCAGCATATTCACGCTGAGCTGACATGTAATCTGATTTGGCCTCATCATACAGTTTCCTTACCGTAGCAAGGTCATTCTTAGCCTTGTTTGTCTTGTATTCGGTCACATAGTCCTGAAGTTTTACACACAAGCTGTCAGCTACCGTACAAGCCACCAGTTTATCCTGCATCTCTGAAGTCAATACTATTACGCTGGTCTTGACGTCAACCTCACATGTAACCATCTTGTGAAAGGAATCAATAAGCGTCTTCTGCCTTTTTGTGAGACTATATGGATCAAGAACATCGTTTCCACCTGTCTTTGGGGCATGGAACAGTTTTTTTATGCCACGTATCATGCGGCTCCACCAAGGCCTTTTCCAGGATGTAGTGAGGTAATGATATAAATCACCAGAGTATGAGCCATCCATTGTGCGGACCGGTATGTTCAACATTTCCACACTAAACGGGATAGTATTGATAATATCCGGATATAACTCAGGATAAATGGCATCAGAAGCCGGTGTAGCAAAACCTTTACCAAGAAGTGAACTGATGGAAGATGTAGCAGACGCAAGGTCTGACTCTGATGATTCGGGGGCAAGAGTTACCACCGTTCTGTATCTTTTGGGAATATCAAGGGCCAATACGAACCCCAGTACACCACTCAGGAAGGCTATCAGGATGATAGTCCACTTTTTTTTCCACAATTGGGTTATCAGCATCACCAAATCTATCTGGGGTAACAATTTATTTTCTTTCTCCATCGCCGTATTTATATTATAAACGCGCACAAATTGCAACAATTGTGTAGAATCATCAAAAATGTAAAGAAATAATTCTTGAGCATACCAAATGATGACTACTTTTGCACAAGTTATTAAAAAATGCGCATCCGCTTATCATTAACGGACTCGCGAAGATAACCATTTTAAGTTGGACATACTAATTATTTGGAAATGAAAGCATATGTATTTCCCGGACAGGGTGCCCAATTCTCGGGCATGGGTAAGGACCTGTATGACCAGTTTGACTGGGCAAAAGAGTTGTTTGCAGAAGCAGATTCAATTCTTGGATTCAAGATTTCAGACATTATGTTCAGCGGCAGCGATGAAGATCTGCGCCGCACCGATATAACCCAACCCGCAGTATTCATCCATTCTGTGGCTGTTGCCAAGTCACATGGTGCTGATTTCAAGCCTGATATGGTGGCTGGACACTCTCTGGGTGAGTTTTCTGCACTTGTAGCATGCGGTGCTCTCTCATTTGAGAGCGGCCTCAAGCTTGTTTCAAAACGTGCTAACGCCATGCAGAAGTGCTGCGAGAAGGTACCCGGCACAATGGCCGCTATCATCGGTCTTCCCGATGCCAAGATTGAAGAGATTTGCGCAGACCTGAATGCAAAAGGCATGGTGGTTGTTCCAGCTAACTACAACAGCCCCGGCCAGGTGGTAATTTCAGGCTCAAAAGAGGCTATTGCAGCCGCATGCCCCCTCATGACTGAGGCTGGTGCCAAGCGCGCCCTGCCCCTCGTGGTAGGCGGTGCATTCCACTCACCCCTCATGACTCCCGCCAAGGATGAGCTTGCTCTTGCCATCAGCGAGACACAGTTCAACACTCCGGTCTGCCCCATCTACCAGAACGTAGATGCCAAGCCTCATACAAACCCCGATGAAATCAAAGCTAATCTGGTAACCCAGCTCAACTCACCGGTTCGTTGGACACAGAGCGTGCTCAACATGATAGCCGATGGTGCAGAAGAGTTCACCGAGTGTGGCCCGGGCGCAGTCCTGACCGGTCTCATCAAGAGAATCAGAGGTTGAGCCATATGGAAAAAGCTGTCATCTACCAGATTTTTACCAGAGTATGCTGCAACAGCGGTGGAAAAAACATACCTGGCGGTGACATCAAGACCAACGGCTCAGGCAAACTGAACAGTTACACTCCCGTCGTACTTGATAATATCAAGTCGATGGGAGTTACTCATATCTGGTTCACGGGGCTCATTGCCCATGCATCATGCACCAGCTACAAAGAATTTGGAATACCTGTCTCACACCCTGAAACCGTAAAAGGTGTTGCCGGCTCGCCGTATGCAATCCGTGACTATTATGACATAGACCCGGATCTGGCGGAGTCTGTTCCAGACCGTATGGCAGAGTTCCAGGCTCTCGTTGACCGCGTCCATGCGGCAGGTATGAAATTCATCATGGATTTTGTGCCGAACCATGTGGCCCGTGAATACCGTTCCGTCATGAAACCCAGAGGCGTAAAAGACCTTGGAAAAGACGATGACGTAAACCTCCATTTCTCACCCAAGAATAACTTCTATTACATGCCCGGCCAGATGCTTGGCGGACAGATAAACTGGGGAGGATACAAGGAGTTCCCGGCAAAAGCTACAGGTAATGACCAATTCTCAGCAACTCCTTCATACTCAGATTGGTATGAAACCGTAAAACTCAATTACGGAGTTGATTACTCAGGTGGTGGCAGGCATTGTTTTGATCCTGTTCCCGATACTTGGAAGAAGATGCTCCGGATACTGCTTTACTGGGCCGGGAAAGGAGTCGATGCTTTCCGCTGTGACATGGCAGAGATGGTACCGGTTGATTTCTGGCATTGGGCCGTTCCTCAGGTCAAGAAAGCGCATAATGACATACAGTTCATAGCTGAGATTTACAACCCCGGTTCATACAACTCATATATAGAATACGGTGGATTTGACTATATATATGACAAAGTGGGGCTATATGACACGCTCCGTGCCGTTGTAGAGTCACGTGAATCGGCCACCGCCATAACCCGTTGCTGGCAGCAGAACGGTTACAACGGTCCTCACATGCTCCACTTTATGGAGAATCATGACGAGCAACGTATTGCATCCCGATTCTTTGCCGGAAACGCTGTCAAGGGGCGTCCAGCCATGATAGTCTCAGCGCTTATGGACGGTTGTCCGGTGATGGTTTACTCAGGCCAGGAGGTTGGCGAACCCGGCATGGACCAGGAGGGATTCAGCGGACTGGACGGTCGCACCACCATATTTGATTATTGGGCTCCCGATACCCTGACACGCCTTTATAATGACGGCAAGTGGGACGATACAAGGCTGACTCCTGATGAGAAGGAACTAAGACACTTCTACTCCACTCTGCTGGGTATCTGCAATAAAGAAAATTGTATCAAGGCCGGCAAGTTCTTTGACCTGATGTATGTTAATCCGCAGTCATCGGATTTCAACCCACACCGCCAATACGCTTTCCTGCGCTCCGACGGCAAGGATGCAATACTTGTAGTGACAAACTTCACTGACCAGCCGCTCTACAGCGCCGTCAACATCCCGCAGCACGCCTTTGACTACATGGAACTTAGGGCCCAGGATGGCGTTAAGGTTACGGATCTGCTCTCAGGGCAAACGTTCACCACAAACATCCACCCCGACTCCCCCATGCGCGTCACCATCCCCGCCCAATCAGGCGTAATCCTCAAGTGGCAGAAATGATACAATTGGGGTCAGACCCCTTTTGTACTATTTCCATCTGAAATCAAATTTGAGTCCAAATGCAAATAGCCTCCAGAACATAATCTAGAGGCTATTTTTGCAAAATAGTACAAAAGGGGTCTGACCCCAATTGTATCATTTGAAGCTGTCCCAACTCTTGATTGGTATGTCATCTATGTCCACTGTGCAGAATGCGTTGATAAATGAACTAGCGAGTCTTGCGTTGGTAATCAGCGGGATGTTCAGGTCAATGGCTGCACGACGGATCTTGTAGCCGTTGGTGAGCTCATGCTGAGTCAGATCCTTAGGTATGTTCACTACCATATCAATCTGTTTGTTGTGCAGCATATCAAGAGCCTGAGGCTGCTGTCCCTCCTCACTGGGCCAGTAAACGCGTGTATTGGCAATGCCGTTCTCCTCAAGGTACTTTGATGTACCGCCGGTAGCATAGAGGTTGTAACCCTTTGAAACCAGCATCTTGGCAGCATCCAGCATGGCAGCCTTCTGCTTTGCTGTACCGGTTGACAGCAGTACATTCTTCTTGGGAATGCGATAGCCAACAGAGAGCATTGACTCCAGTATAGCGTAGCGTTGGTCATCACCAAGGCAACCTACCTCACCGGTAGAAGCCATATCCACACCCAGAACCGGATCAGCCTTCTGCAGACGGTTGAATGAGAACTGTGAAGCCTTGATACCAACGTAGTCGATATCGAACAGGCTCTTCTCAGGTGCCTCTACAGGAATGCCAAGCATGATCTTGGTTGCTATCTCAATAAGGTTGATCTTGAGCACCTTGCTTACGAACGGGAATGAACGTGAAGCACGCAGGTTGCACTCAATAACCTTGATATCGTTCTCACGAGCCAGATACTGGATGTTGAAAGGTCCGCTTATGTGGAGCTCCTTGGCAATCTGACGGCTGATGCGCTTGATGCGCTTAACTGTCTCAACATAGAGTTTCTGCGGCGGGAACTGGATGGTAGCGTCACCTGAGTGTACGCCGGCAAACTCAATGTGCTCACTGATGGCGTAAGCAATGATCTCACCGTCCTTTGCAACGGCATCCATCTCAACCTCCTTGGCGTTCTCAATGAAGCGGCTTACAACAACCGGATGCTCCTTGGATACCTCGGCTGCCAACTGCAGGAAACGCTCCAACTCCTCCTGGTTGCTGCAAACGTTCATGGCAGCACCAGAGAGCACGTATGAAGGACGTACCAGCACAGGGAATCCAACCTTCTCAATGAACTTGCCAATCTCCTTCATAGAGGTAAGCTCGCTCCACTCAGGCTGGTCAACACCGATGCGGTCAAGCATGGCAGAGAACTTCTCACGGTCCTCAGCGTTATCAATATCCTTGGCGCTTGTACCCAGGATAGGCACGTTCATAGCGTCAAGTTTCATGGCCAGGTTGTTAGGAATCTGTCCGCCGGTTGATACAATCACGCCGTAAGGATCCTCCAACTCTATGATATCCATGACACGCTCAAATGTCAGCTCATCAAAGAACAGACGGTCTGTTACGTCATAGTCAGTACTTACAGTCTCAGGGTTGCAGTTGATAACAATGTTGCGGTAACCCTCCTTGCGGACAGTGTTCAGAGCCTGAACGCCGCACCAGTCAAACTCAACTGATGAACCGATGCGGTATGCGCCTGAGCCGATGACGATGATTGACTTCTTGTCATCAAAGAACGGTATGTCATGAGCGCAGCCATTGTATGTCATGTACAGGTAGTTCTCCTGAGCCTGATACTCACCGCCCAGTGTGTCTATCTGCTTAACGAACGGAACAATGCCCAGGCTCTTACGCTTGTTGCGTACAGCCAGCAGACCGGCCTGTGAACCCATGCTCTTCTCTAGACCTATGGCGCGTGAAATCTGGAAATCAGAGTAACCTATCTTCTTGGCCTTACGCAGCAGATCCTCACTCAAGCCATCCAGGCCCTTGCACTTGTGCAACTGCTTGGACATATCAACAATACCCTTGAGGCGGTTCAGGAACCACTTGTCAATCTTGGTGAGTTCATATATACGGTCAATTGTGTAGCCCTCGCTGAAAGCCTGGCTGATAGCGAACAGACGCTTATCGGTCGGCTCCTTAAGTGCCTTGTCAAGGTCAGCAAACTTGATGCTCTTGTTCTCAACGAA